>NZ_JARESO010000032.1:0-102118 GCF_046030175.1 Paraburkholderia sp. RL17-373-BIF-A | reverse complement strand
AACGCTAATGGACCACTATGAATTCAAGGAAAGGCCAACACCCCAAAGACCATGGGCAAAAAAAACAGCCAATAAGCAGGCAAAAAAATCACTTGCTCAACTTGGAATGCCGCCGAGAATAGCCGAAATAGATAACCATCCCAATGAGCAACCAAACCACAAACGCCACCCAGGTAATCCCCTGAAGGTTAACCATTAAAAACAGACAGGAAGCGACCGCCAAAACCGGCACAACTGGTACCCCAGGACACCGAAACGCCCTCGGCAAATCCGGATGCGTTTTCCGCAAAACCAGCACCGCAATCGACACCATCGAAAACGCGGCCAACGTACCGATATTGATCAACTCAGCCAACACATTCAACGGCACGAGCGCCCCGATCAACCCAAAGAAAATCCCAACGAGCCAGGTCGTAAAAAACGGCGTAGCAAACCGCGGATGCACCTTCGAAAGCCGAGCAGGCAACAACCCATCCCGCGACATCGCAAAAATCACCCGCGTCTGCCCATAAGCCATCACCAGAATCACCGTCAGCATGCCCAGCACGGCGCCGAGGTCGATAAAACCCGCCACCCACTTTTGCCCCGCCACCTGCAACGCATAGGACACCGGGTGCGAAATATTCGCGAACTGCGCCGACGGCACGATGCCGGTGACCACGGCAGCCACTGCCACGTACAACACCGCGCAAACGCCCAGCGACGCAATGATCCCGATCGGCAGATCGCGCTTCGGATCCTTCACCTCTTCCGCCGCGGACGACACCGAATCGAAGCCGATGAACGCGAAGAACATCACCGCCGCCGCACCGAACACGCCGTTCCAGCCGTTCGGCATGAACGGATGCCAGTTGGCCGGCGTCACGTGAAACACGCCCACGCCGATCACCAGCAACACCACGACGACCTTGATCGCGACCATGATGTTGTTGATCCGCGCCGACTCGCGCACGCCGACCGACAACAGCGCGGTGATCGCCATCATCACGAGGAAGGCGGGCAGGTTAAAGAGCGTGTCATGGCCTGGCAACGCGCCCGGCGCGGCCGTCAGCGCGACCGGCAAGGACACGCCGAAGCCCGACAGCAAGGATTGCAGATAACCCGACCAGCCCACCGACACCGCCGAGGTGGCCAGCCCATACTCGAGCATCAAGTCCCAACCGATAATCCACGCGGCCAGTTCGCCAAGCGTCGCATACGAGTAGGTGTAGATCGACCCGGCCACCGGAATCGTCGAGGCGAATTCGGCGTAGGCGAGCGCAGCGAAGCCGCAGGCGACAGCGGCGATCAGGAACGAGATCATCAGCGCCGGGCCGGCCTGCACGGCGCCCGTACCGGTCAGCACAAAAATGCCGGTGCCGATAATGGCGCCTACACCTAGGAAGGTCAGATCGAGCGCACCGAGCGCTTTCTTCAAGCCGGCGTTCTGAGCACTCGCGGCGATCATGTGCTCGACGCTCTTTTTGCGAAACAGGGACATTGGCGGGGTCTCCAGTAGTGCACGCGTGTTGCGCGCCGAATGTCGGGAAACCCGCGATTTTAGCGGATGCATGACCTTGCACCATTTTGGGACGTGCTTTTCAGGGCCGATGCGCCGGGCTGAAAATCCCCGGCAGAGACGATTCCAGCGGCACCTTTGTCCGCCGGACAGGCAATGGCCGCAAGGCTTTAGCTTGATGCGTGGCCAACCGGACGGGAATCGCTCTCTTGCAAATGAGTCGCGGCAAGGCCGAGCTATGCAGCGACACAGAGTCGCGCTGGCGTCGAAGGGACGTCAGCCCGCCATCGCCGGATTCAGATCGATGAGCCGGTTGCTCATCACATAGAACGTCAGCTCGGCGTTATTGCGCAGCTTCATTTTCTCGAGCAGCCGAGTGCGGTAGACGCTGACCGTCTTCACCGACAGCGAGAGCGCCACGGCGATATCCGTCAGCCGCTTGCCCGAGGCGAGCATGCACAACGTCTGATATTCGCGGTCGGAAAGTTTTTCGTGCGGCAACTGTTCGCCGTCGAAGGAAACGTAGTCGGCGAGCGCTTCGGCCATCGCCGGGCTCACGTATTTGCGGCCCGCCGCGACCTGCTTGATCGCGCCGATCATCTGCGCAGCGTCGACGGTTTTCGACAGGTAGCCGGCGGCGCCGGCCTTCAATGCGCGCACGGCGTACTGGTCCTCGCGGTACATCGAGAACATCAGCACGGCCACGCGCGGCGCCTTGCGCTTCAGACGTTTGAGCACTTCGACGCCGTTCATGTCGGGCAGCGAAATGTCCAGCAGCACCACGTCGTAGCTGTGGCGGCCGGCGGCGTCGAGCGCCTCGGCGCCGCTTTGCGCTTCGGTGACTTCGCGCGCCACGCCGCGGTCGAGCAGCAATTGGCGGACGCCCTGGCGAACCACCGCGTGGTCGTCGGCGAGCAGAATGCGCAGACTCATGATGGCGTACTCACGATTGCAGCGCGTGCCGAGCAGCGCGCGGCGCGTGCGCTAGCATCGCGTCCCAGGCAAAGCGCGCGCGCACGAGGGTTCCGCGCGACGCGTTGCCGCTCTCGCCGCGCTCCTGACCGGCGCGCCGTGCGCTCACGCGCAGCGTGCCGTCGAACGCCGCGCAGCGCGCCTGCATGCCACTCAGGCCGAAATGGCCAAGGCGGCTGCGGGCGTTGCGCGTGACGCCGACACCGTCGTCGCTGATGATCAGCGTGAGGTGCCGGCGGCTGGTTTCGATGCGCACGTCCGCCGATTCGGCGCGCGCGTGCTTGGCAATATTGTTCAGCGCTTCCTGCGCGACGCGGAATACGGCCAGCGCGGCGTCGGCGGGCAGGCGCGTCAGACGCACGTCGGCGGCGCACACGAAGCTCGTGCGCAGTTGCGTGCGCGCGGCGAAGTCGCCGGTCCAGTGGGCCAGCGCGCCGACAATGCCGGCCTCGAGCGACGGCGCATGCAGTTCCGCGACAGCCTGACGGCTGGCTTCGCAGACGGCGTCGAGCGACCGGTTCGCCACGGCGAGCGCGGCGGCGCACTGCGGCGGCGCGTCGGCGGGCAGCCAGGTTTCGACGCCGGCGAGCGCGAAACGCGTCGCCGTCAGTTCGGCACCCACGCCATCGTGCAGCTCACGCGCCACATGGCGGCACGCGGCTTCCTGCGCCTGAACCAGCTCGGCCGAGAGTTCGCGCATCCGGGCGCGCAGCCGCGCGAGTTCCCGTTCGGCCGACGAAGCGAGCGCAACGGGCTCGGCCGAGACGGATGCGTCGAATCCGTCACGTGCCGGTGACGATGGAAGCGGGGCGGTGAACGGGACGACAGTCGACGTATCCATGACTTTCCCTCTCAGGAAGCGCTGTGGACAGCGAAGCGGATGCGCATCGGCGGCGCGAAGACGAAAGAACGCATGTGGGTCTCTGGCCTCCAGGTGCAGGCCGTCGCGCTTAGGACGCAACGGCCGAATCGCTACGGTGTGAAGTAACGAAATTTACATTCAGTAACATGGCGGGTGTGCCACGACAGGCGTGTCAATTCGACTGATGATGCGCCGCGATGATATCTCATAAAAAGAAAAAATGCAGTTCCACCAAGGGTTAGCGCCTACATTTCACGCAATGGTTGATGATTTGCAACGCCCGCTTTGTAGGAAGAATACCGACGCACAATGTCAGTCCGGGGACGCCAAATTGTAACTGCGAAAAAAAAGGAGCCCGAAGGCTCCTTTTGCTGATTTCGCGGCGCGGGCCGCGAATTTCGGACCGTGACTTAGCCGACGAAGGCCTTTTCGACCACGTAGTGGCCAGGCGCGTTGTTGCTGCCTTCCTGGAAGCCCGCTTCGTCGAGCAGCTTGCGCGTGTCGCGCAGCATGTGCGGGCTGCCGCAGAGCATGACGCGGTCGTTTTCGAGCGAGAAACCTGGCACGCCGAGGTCGGCGAACAGCTTTTCGGTTTCGATCAGCTCGGTGATACGACCGCGGTTCTGGAACGCTTCGCGCGTGACCGTCGGGTAGTACAGCAGCTTTTCCTGAACCAGCTCGCCCAGATGTTCGTGCGCCGGCAGGTGATCCGTGATGTATTCCTTGTAGGCCAGTTCGTCGACGAAACGACAGGTGTGCGTGAGCACGACGCGCTCGTAGCGGTCGTAGATATCCGGATCTTTGATGATCGACATGAACGGCGCGAGCCCCGTGCCGGTGGACAACAGCCACAGGGTCTTGCCCGGCAGCAGGTTGTCGGCCATCAGCGTGCCGACCGGCTTTTTGCCGATCAGGACTTCGTCGCCGACCTTCAGATGCTGCAAACGCGACGTGAGCGGGCCGTCCTGCACCTTGATGCTCAGGAATTCGAGATGCTCTTCGTAGTTCGCACTCGCGAGGCTGTAGGCGCGGATCAGCGGCTTGCCGTCGACTTCGAGGCCCACCATCGTGAATTGGCCGTTTTCGAAACGGAACGACGGATCGCGCGTGCAGGTGAAGCTGAAAAGCGTATCGGTCCAGTGATGGACGCTCAGGACGGTTTGTGAATTCAGGTTGCTCATGGCTTCTTGGATAGTGCGAAAACAAAGGCGGCCAGTCGTTTTGAGCCGGCCGGCACGGCAAGGGCGATGCTGCGCTAACCCATACGGGAATCACGCGCAATCCGCTATTTTACCGCGCCCGCTGCCTGAGGGCTGCGACGCCGCGGTTGAGCGTGGTGAAGCGGGTTACCGGACCTGGAAGCGTCGGCGCCGGCTGTCTTTGCGATCGGCGCCGCGGAATACGTTGGCGTGGTGCGGCTACGCGCTTCAGCAGGGGTGCGGCGATGGGCGAATGTCGCGCAGGGCGGCTGCCATCGGTTGTCCGGGATGCGCCGGGTAGGCGCGCCGCGCGGGCAACATTTTCAGGATGATACCGAAACCCGCCATGCGCTGCAGCATTGACCCTGCTGATAAAACTGGCAAAAGCGTAATGAACGGTGAGGAAACGGAACGCGGCGAGCTGCGCGGCGTGCGCGCGACGGCGTTTCTATCGGGCCCGTTCTGACCGTGATAGGTTGGTACACAAAGGCATTCGGATGATTGATAAAAACGTCGGAATCCCAGTTTTAGTAAGGATTCTGGCGTTTTCCGCTTTGATTACCTCGATGCTCATGAAAGTGAGCACAAGACCGCCGCGAGCTCTCGCCGCATCGATCGACCGTTCAGCGTGAATCAGCCAGTCACGCCGCAGCCACGACCCGCTTTTTCCCGCGCTGCTTCAGCACGCGAGCCTGCAACACGATCACCAGCAGGAGGAACACGCCTCGAATCACCGACTGCCAATACGCCGACAAGCTGATAAACCCCAGCCCGTTCTCGAAGTTCAGCAGATTGAACACCAGCCCGAGCAACAACACGCCGGCAATCGTCATCGCGATCGAGCCTTCACCGCCCGTAAGCAGCGTGCCGCCAAGCACCACCGCCGAGATCGCGAACAGCTCCCAGCCGACGCCTTCGTTCGGTTGTCCCGCGCCGAACTGCGCGGCGAGGATCACGCCCGCCATGCCGGCGAGCAGGCCGCTCACCGCATAGGCCATCACGAGCGTGCGGTCGACGTTCAGGCCCATCAGCCGCGCGGCTTCCTCGCTGCCGCCGATCGCCAGCGAATGCCGGCCGAAGCGCGTACTGCGCAGCGCGAGCCAGCCGGCTAACGCCGCCACGACAGCGACGAGGCCCGGAATCGGCAGTCCGAACAGATCGCCTTGACCGAAGTTGCCGAAGTTCGAATCGGCGGCAATCGACACCGCATCGTTCTTGCCGAGCAGCAGCGCGACGCCGTGCGCGCAGAGGCTCGTCGCGAGCGTGACGATGAACGGCAGGATTTTCAGGCGCGTGATGATCAATCCGTTCAGCACGCCGACCGCGAGTCCCGCGGCGCATCCTGCCAGCACGGCGACCCAGCCGCCATAGACGCTGGTGAGCGCGGCGACGACACTGGCCAGCGCGGCCACCGTGCCCACCGACAGATCGATGCCGCCCGTGATGATCACGAACGCCATGCCGACCGAGATCAGCGCGAACATCGAGTTGTAGCGCCAGAACGAGGTGATGTTGTACGCCGAGCCGAAATGCTCGTAGCGCACGAGGCCGAATACGACGAGCGCGGCCAGTGCGAGCAGGATAGGAAGATTCTTTTTCATCGCTTCGAGTCCGGAATTTTCTCTGAGGCGCGTGATTTAGCGAGACTTAGCGCGAGCGCCGCTGCACATAAACCGCCGCGACGATGATGCCGGCCTTCACCACCAGCGCCGCCGCGTCGGGAATGCCGTGCGCGAGCAGCGTGTAGCGCAGCAACTGGATGATCAGCGCGCCGATCAGCGTGCCGCCGATATACGCCTTGCCGCCGGTGAGCGCCGTGCCGCCGACGGCGACTGCCGCGATCGCATCGAGCTCGACGCCGAGCCCGACCACGTTCGCATCCGAGGACGAATTCACGGAGATCGAGATCAGCCCCGCCAGCCCCGCGAGCGCAGCGCACAGCGTGTAGGCGATCAGCTTCACCGTGGCCGTCGGCACCCCGCATAGATAGGCGGCCTTTTCGTTGCCGCCGGTGATCAGCAGATACTGGCCGAACAGGGTCTTGCGCACGACCCACACGAATACGGCGACCAGCGCCAGCATCAGCAGCACCTGGAAGGGCACGCCTGCAACCTTGCCCAGCGCGATCCACTGGAACGCGGGCGTGTTGAACGCCTGCAGGCTGCCGTCGGTGACCACTTGCGCGATGCCGCGTCCGGCGATGAACAGCACCAGCGTCGCGACAATCGGCTGCACGGATAACCTCGTCACCAGCAAGCCGTTGAAGACGCCACACAGCGCGGCGGCGAGCACCGGCAGCACGAACGCGAGCGCAATGCCGCCGGGTCCGGCAATGTTCAGGAACAGCATCGGCGCGAGCGCACCGGAGATCGCCATCGACGCGCCCACCGACAGATCGATGCCGCCGGTCGCCACCACCAGCGTCATGCCGATGCCGACGATCACGATCGTCACCACCTGCGTCATGTTGACGTTGAAGGTTTGCAGCGACCAGAAGTGCGGCGTGAAGATCAGATTGAAGAGCACCATCGCGAGCAGGACGATGACTTCCCGCTGCATCGCGAGATGGCGCCATTTACGCACCGTCGTTGCTGGGGCGGCGGGCGGCGCGGCCGTCATCTGCTGGGCGGTTTCGCCGAGCCGCGGCTCGGTATGCAACGATTCCGTGTGCAACTTAAGCGCCATGACGGTCGCCCTCCAACGCGTCTTCGATGTGTGCGGCGTTTGCCGTTTGCGCGGCTTCGGCCAGTTGCGAATGGCCGTCGCTGCCGTAGGCGATGGCGTCCATGATCGCGCTCTCGCTCATGTCGGCGCCGTTCAGTTCGGCGACCGTGCGGCCGTCGCGGATCACCACCGCGCGATCGGCCACGGCGGTCAGCTCCTCCAGTTCGGAGGCGGACAGCAGCACGGCGAGGCCCGCGTCGCGCAACTCGCGCACGATCTTCGCCACATCCGCTTTGGCGCCGACGTCGATGCCGCGCGTCGGTTCGTCGAGCAGCAAGAGCGAAGGCTCGGCTGCGAGCCAACGCGCCAGCAGAACCTTCTGCTGATTGCCGCCCGATAGTTCGCGGATCGGCTGATCGGCGGAACGCAGCTTGATGCCGAGCGACGCAATGAAACGATCGACGATCGCCTGCTGCTTCTTCACGTCGACCACGCCGTTCTTCGCCAGCGTGCGCAGACAGACGAGCGTGAGGTTGTCGCGCACCGAGAGTTCGGGGACGATGCCCTCGGCCTTGCGGTCTTCGGTGAGGTACGCGAGGCCGCGCGCAATTGCGTCCTGTGGCGACTTCAGCGCCACCGTTTCGCCGCCGATCGAGAGCGAGCCTTGCTCCAGCGGATCGGCGCCGAACATCAGCCGCATGGTTTCCGTGCGGCCCGAGCCGAGCAGGCCCGCGAGACCGACTGCTTCGCCCGCATGCACTTCGAGCGAGACGTCGCTCACCTTTGGATGCGCGCTCAGTTGTGTCGCCGCAATCATCTGCTTGCCGCGCCGCGCGAGGTTCGCTTCGCGCGCGTCGGCGTCGTCCTGCACGACGGCGGCGAGCGTGCGGCCGAGCATCGTCGTGACGAGCTGCAGTTTGTCCATGTCTGCCATCGTGCTTTGCGCGACGGTCTGGCCGTCGCGCATCACGGTGACGCGGTCGCACAGCGCATAGAGCTCGTCGAGCCGATGCGACACGAAGATCACCGCGCGGCCGTCGTCGCGCAGCTTGCGCACCACGGTGAAAAGCAACTCCACCTCGCGTTCGTCGAGCGATGAAGTGGACTCGTCCATGATGACCATCTTCGCATCCGACGACACCGCGCGCGCAAGCGCCACCATCTGCTGGATGGCGGTCGAATACCGGCCGACCGGTTTCTTCACATCGATCTGCAAACCGAATGATTCGAGCAGTGCGGCGGCGCGTTGCTGCACCGCGCGCCAGTCGATCAAGCCGAACCGGCGCGGCTCGCGGCCGAGGAAAATGTTCTCCGCCACCGAGCGGAACGGGACCAGATTGATCTCCTGATAGATCGTGCTGATGCCGGCTTCGCGCGCTTGCTTGGGCGTGCGGAAATCGACCTCGCGGCCTTCGAAGCGCACGCTTCCCGAGCCGCGCCGATACGCGCCGGTCAGGATCTTGATCATGGTCGATTTGCCCGCGCCGTTCTGGCCGATCAGCGCATGCACTTCGCCGGCGGCGACGCTCAGATTGGCGGCGCGCAACGCGGGTACGCCGCCGAAGCTGATGCCAATGTCCTGCATCTCGAGCAGCGGCGAACGGGTAAGGGGAGAGTGTGGCGTCTCTTTGCCGGATTCCGTCACGGGTGTCCTCCTGATGCGTGTGCTGCCTGATTTGCCGCGTGCGCGCCATGCATTGCACGTGCGAGCCGGTGCGGCCTTTCGTTCGGGCTCAGATGCGGGCGGTGTCGCCGGACCATGTTACGCCGCATAAAAGCGAAGCGACGGCTCGTGCTGCCACGAACGCGTCGCTCCGAACCCTTCCCGCCGCCCGCCCCCCGAGGAGACAGATTCGGGGCGGGGACGTCCTGCAAAGCAATCCCCGGACCCCCGATGTTTCAAACAGAACTTACTTCGGGCGGGGCGACTTCCTTCTTCGGGGCGCCGCCGGAGCGCGTGGACGCTCTGCTACAGCGCAGCGCTCAAACTTCAAGACCGCGCATACAGCGGCGCTTAGCCATCAATAGCCGTACTGCATGTTCTGCTGCACGTTGCTCTTGTCGTAGAACTTGTCGGACACCTTGACCCACGTCGGGATCTTTTCGCCCTTCGCGTAACGCTGTGCGACGTCGCAGGCGAGCGGGCCGAAGAACGGGCTCGACTGCACGCTCGCGCCGAGTTCGCCGGCCGCGATCGCGTCCATGCCGCCCTTGGTGCCGTCGATCGTGACGATCTGGATGTCCTTGCCCGGCTGCTTGCCGGCAGCCTTGATCGCGGCGATCGCGCCGAGCGCCATTTCGTCGTTGTGCGCGTAGACGGCGGTCACGTCCGGATGCGCCTGCAGCAGCGTTTCCATGACCTGGCGGCCCTTGTCGCGCGCGAAGTCGCCGCTTTGCGACGCGATGATCGTCATGCCCGGATTCTTCGCGATGATCTCGTCGAAGCCCTTCTTGCGATCGTTCGCGGCGGACGCGCCGGTGGTGCCTTCGAGTTCGATGATCTTCGCCTTGCCCCCAGTCGCCTTGACGAGCCAGTCAGCGGCGCGATGGCCCTGATCGATGAAGTCCGAACCGATGAAGGTGATGTAGTCGCGGCCCGCCTTGGCGACCGATTGATCGACGTCGCGGTCGACCAGGATGACCGGAATGCCGGCCTTTTTGGCTTGCAGCACGACCGGTGCAAGCGGCTTTTCTTCGCGCGGCGGGAACACCAGCAGATCGACGTGCTGCGCGATCATGTTCTGGATGTCCGATACCTGCTTGGAGTTCGAGCTGTTGGCGTCGGTCATGACCAACTGCCAGCCGCACTTCGCGGCGATGTCCTTGAAGCTCTTGGTTTCCGCCAGACGCCACGGATTGTTGCTTTCGGTCTGCGCGAAGCCGACCTTCAGCGGAGTCTTGCTGGATAACTTCGGCAGCGCGTCGTCGGCGTGCGCGGCGGCGACACCGAAACCGATTGCCAGAGCCAGCAGCGAACCCGCCAGCGGACGAATCTGCTGCTTGCGCACGTGACTGCGCGACTGCGTGTTGAGCGACGCCATGTCTTCCTCCAGTACCTGGTGAGGTAGGTGTATTTGCTTTTAATTTCTCCTGCCGGCCGGCGTTGATCTGCCCCACCGGACGTGCCGATTATTCCATCCTGAATTATTATCGGTCAATCACTAATAATATTAATTATTGGCTTTTTTGCCTCGGTAATTACCCTGACCGAACCGCGTTCGACGAGCGGACCGTCGAGTTTGACCATGCGATGCCGAACCGGCGCGCCGGCGGCACGGTTGTGTTCTTCCTGCAGCAAGGTCTCAACGGCCCAGCGCCCCAATTCGTAGTTCGGCAGCACGACCGTCGAGAGTGGCGGATGCGTGTGGCGGGCAATTTCCTGGTCGTCGTAGCCGAGCACCGAGACGTCTTCGGGCACGCGCAGGCCGAGTTGCTTCAGCGCTTCGATCGCGCCGATGGCGGTGAGGTCGTTCGCGCAGAAAATCGCGGTCGGCGGATTGGGTTCGCGCATCAGCGAGAGCGTCAGTTCGAAGCCGAGACCCGAGCTCCAGTCGCCGTCGCGCACCATTTCCGGCGCGTAGGGCAGGTCGGCGGTCGCGAGCGCGGTGCGGTAGCCTTTGAGGCGATCCTTCGAGGCATCCTGCCAGGGCTCGCCGTTGATATAGCCGATCCGCCGATGTCCGGCTTGCAGCAGATAGTCGGTCGCCAGATGGCCGCCGGCCACTTCGGCGGGCACCACCGAAGAAAACCCGCCTTCGCCCGTATAGCAGTTCAGCAGCACGGTCGGCACCTGTGACAGCGCCGTCGGCGGCGTCACCTTGCGCGTATAGACGGTCGCGTAAATCACGCCGAACACATGCGGATTCGACAGCGTGGTGTCCAGCACCTGCTTCTCGATGTCGGCGTTGCCGTGCGTCGAATAGACCGCCAGCATCTTGCCGCTTGCGTAGGCCGCATCGCGTGCGCCGTCGATGTTTACGACCGGATGCGGACTGGTGGAAATTTCGTCGGCGAGATAGACGATCAGATTGCGTTCATCGGCCGAGGCCGACACCGGCTCGCGCAGCGACAGCCGGTAGCCGAGGTCGTGCGCGGCCTTCAGCACCTTGTTGCGGGTAGTCTCCGAGAACTTCGCGCCGGTCGCGTTGTTCAGCACCAGCGAGACAGTCGATTGCGACACGCCAGTGAGCTTGGCGATGTCGGTCATGGTCGGACGGCGTTGAGTCGATTTTTTCATTGTGCGGGCCGCTGCAGCGGCGCTAAAGCTGGGGCATGCCGTGGGCATCTCGGTGCTTGACGGTACCACTAATAATATGCGCGCGGCAACGCGCGCTAACCCGTCATTTGGGAGAGCTTCATCGCCGTTTGCACGACCTCAGGCCTGCAATTTATTACTAATAATATTGACGACTGCGCTTTGGCGTGCGATTCTCGGTCGCGCGGATTCTGACAGTCCGCCGGCCACGCGTTGTGCGCGGCACGTCATAGGAGACACCGATGCGCGTTCATGCCGCCATCCGCCTGAGGCCCCGACTTTTCTGACCATGCGCGACGTTTCCTTGAATTCGATCCGCCCGCTCGCGACCGGGCTCATGTGGCTCGATGATCCCGCGGTCGTGGCCACGGTCGTCACGCTCTCGGCCGGCGCGCTGCGTGCCGTGATTGCGCCCGAAGTGGGCGGCGCGCTGGCGGCGTTCTACGAGACGACGCCCAACGGCCCGCTGCATTGGCTGCGGCCGGCCGTGCCGGCGGCCTTCGCTGAACGCGATCCGCTGCGCATGGCGAGCTTTCCGCTCTTTCCCTACTGCAACCGGATTCGCGACGCGCGTTTCGACTTCGACGGCCGCACGATCGATCTCGCCGGCAGCGACACGCGTTTCGGCCATGCGCTGCATGGGAATGCGTGGCGGCATCCCTGGCAAGTCGGGGCACGCACGGAAAGCTCGGTCGAACTGCACTTCGAACATGAACCGGATTCGCGCGTACCCGGCGACTGGCCGTTTCGCTATTGCGCGCGGCAGCGTATCGAGTTGAGCGGCGGCGCATTGCACATTACGCTGTCGGCGCAAAACCTGGCCGGGCAGCCGATGCCGTTCGGCATGGGGCATCACCCGTACTATCCGCGCACTGCGCAGACTCGCGTGTACGCCGACGTGGCAGCCATGTGGCACGCCGACGCCGAGGTATTGCCGACGCATCTCGGCCCGCATCCCGCTGTGACCGCGTTGCGCGAAGGCATGTCGCCGGACGCTTTCGATCTCGATAACAACTTTGCGAACTGGTCGCGCGAGGCGACCATTGCGTGGCCCGACGAACACCGTCGACTGACGATGACCGCCGATGCGCCGTTCGATCACATGGTGATATTCGCGCCGGCCAACGATGCGCAACTGTGCGTGGAACCGGTGACGAACACCACCGATTGTTTCAACGCGGTCGGCATGCGTGAGCACGTGGGCGGCTGCGTGTTGCAGCCGGGCGAGGAGATCGCCGCGACGCTGAAATGGACGCCGCACAAGGACTAATATGCGGCGCCTGTGGTTTGCTCTGCGTCTATTCGACCCGCAAGCGAGCCATGTACGGTAGGTGATCCGAGAGCCACGCGGTTTCTTGCGTCGGCTGGATCCATTCGATCGGCTTCATGCCGCGCACGAACATCTTGTCGAGCGCGAGTGCGGGTGAGAAAGCCGGAAAGGTGCGGCCGGACTCGCCGAGCAGCGTGGCCACTTCTTGCAAACCATGCTCGCCGAACAGCGGCACGGAATCGTTGCGCCAGTCGTTGAAGTCGCCGGCCAGCACCAGCGGACCTTCAGGCGCTTCCTTTGCGATCCAGTGCGCGATCCAGTTCATCTGACGCAAGCGGGCCGAACGCGTGAGCGCAAGATGCGCGCACAGCAGCGTGACCGAGTGACCGCCGAAGGTGGCTCGCGCCACCAGCAAACCGCGCTTTTCGAAGCGATGCGCGGAGATGTCCCAGCGTCCGCCGAGATCGAGCGGATGCGGCGACAGGATCGCATTGCCATGCCGCCACGACGGTTTGAAAACATTCGGTCCGAGCGCGATTTCGAGTTCGAGCGCGCGCGCGATTTCGGTGGCCTGACAATGCCAGACGTCGCTCAACGGATCGGAGAGCGGCGCGCCGAAACTGCTTGCCAGCACCGGCGACGGCATGCGCCGCGCCATCGCTTCCTGTAAAAAATAGGCGTCCGCGTGGGTCGATTGCACCCAGCGTTGCATGGCTTGCCAGGCCTGAAAGCCGAGCGGTGTACGGCCTTTATGCAGGTTCCAGCTCACCGCAACGAAATCCTTGGGCGCTACGCTCTCGCGGATCAATTCTTCGGGGTTTCGCATGCCGCGTTGTCCACGTGTTCTGGTTGGGGGCGTCGGTTAGTCGCGTGCTGTTTGCGCATTCTCTTGCGTGTTCTTTGCATCGGTTCGATCAGTTTGCTGTGTTTGCGCTGTCCGCGAGACTCGCACGCACGCGGTAGACCAGGTTTGGGTCCTTGTCGACGATGGTCCAACTGGCCCATTGCCCCGTCGCCACCTTCAGACCCGGATGGCTCGCGCTCACCTGGCGCGGTTGCGGCGGCAGTTTGCAGCCGGTGTCGGTTTGCCGCGCGGCGTTTTCCTCGAACGTTTCCTGCGCTTCGATCGACAGTGTGACGCCGCTTGCATCCGCCTGCAGCGGCGAGACGGTCAGCGTGCGCGCCAGATCGATACTGCCGGCGGGCTGATCCTTGCAGCCGACGTTATGTTGCACGATCTTGTGATGCGTGTCCGTGCGCGCCTGGCCGACGGTAGTGGTACCGTCGAACGCGTCGATTTGCTGGCCGTCGCGCATGACTTGCAACTGCCATTGCACGACCTGCTGCGCCGGCCGTTGTTGCGCGCTTTGTTGTGCGCTTTGTTGTGCATTCGCAAGCAACGACGTGCCGAGCAATACGGCCGCGATACTGGTTTTCCACATAGAAGAAGTCTCCGGTCACGAGATCCGGCAGCGTAGCCAGAGGGCCATCTTACCCCTGATGGGCGCAACGCCTTTCTGACACTTCAAACGGGGCCGGGTTCAGCAACAATCCATTTCAGATAAGGCTGGGAATCCCCAAAAACAACCCGCTGTTAGCAGCAGAGCGGCACGACTGCTGGCTTGCACGCCAATATGGCCTCGTTACACTGGACCTGAAACGGTGCCCACCAGGCGCCGCAACAGCAAGACCAGCCAGACGGGGTGAGCGATGACAACAGCAATGGTCAAACAGGAAATCGCCGTGGCGTCTTTCAGCAGGGTGTACGACCTCGATCAGGTCGAGACCGCGCTGAACGATCTCGGTGAAGGCGCGAACGAGGCACTGCGCGCGACATACGAAAAGATGCTGAAAACCGGCAATATGCGCTTTTGCGTGAAGCCAAACCGCATGCCGTCGATCGACGATCTGATCGACGCGCTGCCCAACTTTTCCGCGCCGCTCGACGACATCCGCAAGCAGGTCGCCTTGTGTCTGGAAACAGAAGACAGGCTCGAACTGATGCCGATCCTCCTGCTCGGCGACCCCGGTATCGGCAAGACTCACTTCGCCAAGCAGTTGGCGCGCCTGCTCGGCACCGCGTATCAATACGTGGCGATGAGTTCGTTGACGGCGGGCTGGATTCTCTCGGGCGCCTCGTCGCAGTGGAAGAACGCAAAACCGGGCAAGGTGTTCGATGCGCTCGTGAACGGCAGCTACGCGAACCCGGTGATCGCGGTCGACGAAATCGACAAGGCCACTGGCGATTCGCAATACGATCCGCTCGGCGCGCTGTATGCGCTGCTCGAGCACGACACGGCGCAGACCTTCATCGACGAGTTCGCCGAGATTCCGATCAATGCCGGCCACGTGATCTGGATCGCGACCGCGAACGACGAACGCTCGATTCCCGAGCCGATCCTGAACCGGATGAACGTGTATGAGATCCCGCCGCCGGATCACGACGGCGCGCGCCGTATCGCGCAGGCGATCTACGACGAGATCCGCTGCGCGCACAACTGGGGACTGCGCTTTCCCGACGTGCTCGGCGACGCCGCACTCGATGCGCTAATGCGGGCATCGCCGCGGGAAATGCGCCGCGCGATTCTCAACGGCTTCGGCGCGGCGCGAATCGATGGGCGGGATCATGTCGAAGCCGGCGACATTCGCCTCGACCACGGAAACCGGCGAAAACCTATTGGTTTTTGAGCATTTTTGCCACTTTTTCGTAGAAAAGCCGCCGCTGGGCGGCTTTTTTATGGCCGAAGCCGGGAATCCGTGCCCGAAACGCGGTGAATGCCGTGGCAATTGTTGCTATTAATGCGATGCTAAGTTGTAGTCAATCGATCTAGCTTTTCGATAGTCAGGGAATAAACTGAGCCCCCAACGAGATGACATCCGCGCGACACGCCAGACGTTACTCAGCAACGTACAGAACCCCAATTCAACGACTATTGGAAACCACCATGATGCGAACGGCTTCCCTCGCTTTGCTTTTCTCCTCCACTATCGCCGCACCGGCCTTCGCGAGCGGCTACGGACCGGCGGCGTCGTATCGTCCCGAAGTCGCCACGTACACGCAACCGAGCGGCGTGACCCGCGCGCAAGTGCAAGCCGAGGTCGCGCAAGCTCGCGCAGCCGGCGAGTTGAACCAGAATCCGTACGCGCCGATTTCAGCCGATAGCGTGAGCGCGACGCCCGACAACGGTCCGAAGACCCGTGCCCAGGTGAAGGCTGAGTTGGCCGAAGCTCGCGCCAACGGTCAATTGAGCCTGAATCCGAACGCGCCGGCTTATCAGCAGGAACTCGCGGTCGGCGGCTACACCGTGCCGCGCGCGCAAAAGACCCATGTGGCGGAAGCTGCGCATCGAGGCGTCAGCACGCAGGACTAAGCGCCGGCCGTCCCGCAAGCACCGCGGCCCGACCGGGCCGCGTGTCAATTCACCGGCCACGCGAAGAAGCGAGCGCGGCGACCCTCGACGGCGTACACTAATTAGTCCGGCCGCTACGTTTGAGACCCGCTCAAGACCGCATGCCCGCAGTCATTGCCGACTGCGGGCATTTGTGTCTGTACGGCGTCGTACAATTTTACGTAGCGGTTGCGAATGGACAGGAGCGTTCGGCAGCGAGCGGTGGACGGCACGCGACAGCCGCACCCTGTCTTCATCTTGATCGGGTGAACGAGGTAGCGCGCGGCGAGGTTGGCCGCGTCAAGGGACATGGACCAAATCGAATGTGTAGTGATCGGCGCCGGCGTGATCGGTCTCGCGGTGGCGCGCGCACTGGCGGCGCGAGGCCGCGACGTCATCGTGCTGGAGGCGGCCGAAGCAATCGGCGTGGGCACCAGCTCGCGCAACAGCGAGGTGATTCACGCGGGCATCTACTATCCGCGTGGCTCGCTCAAAGCCGGGCTTTGCGTGCGCGGCCGCGAGATGCTCTACGACTACTGTGTCGAGCGTAACGTGCCGCATTCACGCTGCGGCAAATTGCTGGTGGCCACTTCGCGCAACCAGATTCCTCAGCTCGAAAGCATCATGGCCAAAGGCCGCGACAACGGTGTGCTCGACCTGATGCGAATCACCGGCGACCAGGCGCAAGCACTCGAACCCGCGCTCGAATGTGTCGAAGCGGTGTTCTCGCCGCAGACGGGCATCGTCGATAGTCATCAGTTCATGCTGGCGCTGCAGGGCGACGCCGAACGCGACGGCGCGGTGTGCGCGTTTCACTCGCCGGTCCAGGCGATCGAAGCGAGCAATGGCCGCTTCATCATCAAGGTGGGCGGCGATGCGCCGACCACGATCAGCGCAGCGTGCGTGATCAACAGCGCCGGTTTGCAGGCGAACGCACTGGCGCGCAAGATCCGCGGACTCGACGCGCGGCATGTGCCGCCGCTCTATCTCGCGCGCGGCAACTACTTCAGCATCTCGGGGCGCGCGCCATTCAGCCGCCTGATTTATCCGATGCCGAACGAGGCGGGCCTCGGCGTGCATCTAACCATCGACCTCGGCGGCCAGGCGCGTTTCGGTCCTGATGTCGAATGGGTCGATGCGATCAATTACGACGTCGATCCGCGTCGCGCGGAATCGTTTTACGCGGCGATTCGCGCCTATTGGCCGGCGCTTCCGGACGATGCATTGCAGCCCGCGTATGCAGGGATTCGTCCGAAGCTTTCCGGCCCCGGCGAACCCGCTGCCGACTTCGTGATTCAAGGTCCGGCCGCGCATGGTGTGCGTGGACTCGTCAATCTGTTCGGTATCGAGTCGCCGGGATTGACGGCGTCGCTTGCGATCGCGCAGCGAGTGTGCGAGTTGAGCGGACGCGCGTGATTCACGCGGTTCGCGCCAACGGTTTCGCTGCGAGCGCCTCGACTCGCGCGCGGTTTGCGCATCGCGTGTTTCATCGCAAAGTGCTCACCTCGCATGCGATCGATTCGCATTCCGCGCGACATTCAGCCGCGCGGCCGTACCAATTCGGTTATCTCTATCATTTGGACCGTCACGCGCGACGGCTTCATTGCTATCCTTGAGAACCGCTGTCACTAGAACGGCGATCAGTTCAATAGAAATGGAGTGAGTCCCCATGAAACCTTCCCGTCGTACGTTTTTGATCACCAGCATTGGTGTGGCGTCCACCTTTGCGTTGTCGCGCCAGGCATTTGCCGACGCACCGAAAGTCGCCGAATCCGATCCGACCGCGCAAGCACTCGGCTACAAGGAAGACGCCACGAAAGTCGACAAGGCGAAATTCGCCAAGTACGCACCGGGCCAGGACTGCGGCAACTGCAGCTTCTACCAGGCCAAGCCGACCGACCCCTACGGCGGCTGTCCGATGTTCGCCGGCAAGCAGGTTGCGAGCAAGGGTTGGTGCAGCGCATATAACAAGAAGGCCTGATTAGCCATCAGCCGCACACGCACTCAGTGTTGCGCGAAATGCGCCGCAACATGGCGGTGCGCATTCGAGGCCCAGTCATTCAGGCGTCTGCCACCCCGCGCGGCAGACGCCTTTTTGCTGCTTGAAAACCGCTTGTGCGCTCTTTACACTCCAAGGCGACCTCTACGGCTCGCGCTCTTTTTTCTCGCTCGCGCTAATACGGCATTGCACTAAAACGACGCACCACAGGATACTTTTGGCAGGCTGGAGAGTCGAATGAAACCAGCGTCAAGGAGCCTTCATACGCGAGCCGTCGTCGCGGCTGTGATCGGCAATGCACTCGAGTGGTACGACTTCACCGTGTTCGGTTTTCTGACGGTGGTGATCGCGCAGTTGTTCTTCCCGGCCGGCAACGACTATGCGTCGCTGCTCCTCGCCACCGCGACGTTCGGCGTCGCTTTCGTCATGCGGCCGATCGGCGGCATCGTACTCGGACTCTACGCGGATCGCGCGGGACGCAAAGCGGCGTTGTCGCTCGTCATCGCGCTGATGACGCTCGGCATCCTGCTGCTGGCGATCGCACCGCCGTACTCGGCGATCGGCATCGGCGCGCCGTTGATGATCGTAGTCGGACGCTCGCTGCAAGGCTTTTCCGCCGGCGGTGAATTTGGCAGTTCGACGGCGTTGCTGATCGAAGCGGCGCCGTTTTCGAAGCGCGGCGTCTACGGCAGTTGGCAGATGGCGAGCCAGGCGGCGGCGCTGCTGCTCGGCGCACTGGTGGGCGCATTGATCACGCGCGGACTGTCGCCCGAGGCGCTGAAATCCTGGGGCTGGCGCGTGCCCTTCATTCTGGGTTTGATCATCGGGCCGATCGGCTTTTATATCCGCCGGCATCTCGCGGATTCGGAAGCGTTTCTACTCGCGCAAAAAACCGCGCGGCGCGCGACGCTCGGCGAAGTTTTCAGAACTCACACCCGTGACGTGCTCTGCGGCCTCGGCTCGGTGATCGCGCTCACGGTGACGATCTACGTCCTGATCAGCTATCTGCCGACCTTCGCGGTCAATCAACTCAAGCTGCCTTACGCGCAATCGTTTTACGCGGTGATCGTCGGCAATCTGCTGTTGACGGTGCTGTCACCATTGACCGGCGCATGGTCGGACAGGATCGGGCGCAAGGGGCTGTCGTTGTGGTCGCTGGTGATTACGCTCGTGATCATCTATCCGCTGTTCGCGTGGCTCGCGGCGGAGCCGAGCGTGTCGAAACTGATTCTCGTGCAGGCGTTGCTGTCGATCACGCTCTCCGGTTATTACGGACCGTTCGGCGCGCTGATCGCAGAGTTGTTTCCGGCGAACGTGCGCTCGACCGGCTTATCGCTCGCCTACAACATCGCGGTGATGGTGTTCGGCGGCTTCGGGCCATTCGTCGTGACATGGCTCATCAACACCACCGGCTCGCCGCTCGCGCCGATTTACTACGTGATGGGCGGACTGGCGCTGTCGATCGTCGCGGTGGCCTGTATTCCAGGCAAGCGCCACGCGGATCTCGACGCGCATCGCAAGCCCGCTTGAACGGCGCCTGAGTTTCAATCAGGTTTTGCTGCCGGCAGCAGACCATTTCCGCTACTTCGCTGCGACACCCTCTCCTAAACCGCTCGTCTAGTTGCGTGCCTGTATCAAAGGCGGCCGCTTGTCGAACCACGGCCGTGCCGTTTCGAGCTGCGCGGCCAGACGCAGAAGCGTCGCCTCGCCGCCGTCGCGCGCGGCAAATTGCACGCCGATCGGCAGCCCGCGCGCATTCCAGTAGAGCGGCACCGACATCGCCGGCTGGCCGCTCAGGTTGAACAGTTCCGTGCAACCGGCCCACGTGAACGCCTTGTTCGACGCTTCCATCAGCACCTTCTTCATCAGCGCTTCGAGAGGCATGGTGGTGACGGCGCGCATCTGCATGCGTTCCGCCGACGTGGGCTGCATCTCGCCGATCTTGATCGGCGGCGCGGCGAGCGTGGCGCACAGAATCACGTCGTAGCGATTCAGCAGATCGGTGAGCAGCCCGGTGATGCGGCGTTGTTCTTCGAGCGCGGCGGGCAGGCCGCGCTCGCCGAGTTTGCGGCCCACATGCGCCATCGCCCACGTCGAAATTTCGAATTCGGCGCGCAGCGGTTTGCGGCCGCTGATGCGCTCGGCATTCAGCACCAGATCTTCCGCCGTCACGGACCAGAGCGTGAGGAATGCGTGGCGAACCGCCGCGAAGTCTATGCCGAGCGACACCGGTTCGATGTTGTGGCCGAGCGAGCTGGCGAGTTGCGCGGCGTCTTCGAGCGCGGCGCGCGCGTCGGCGGAAAGCGACGGTGCGAGCATCGGCTCGGTGACGTACGCGATATTCAGCGGTTTGCACGGCTCGCGGCTCGCGCTCAGAAACGTGCCCGGCGCGCCGAGCGGCCGGTCGGCATTGCCGCCAAGCAGATCGAGCAGCAGCGCACTGTCGCGCACACTGCGCGACACCGCATGATCGACGCCGAGTTCACCGGCCTCAGCCTCCGCGGTCGCACGCGGCACACGTCCGCGTGAAGGTTTGAGGCCGAAGAGTCCACAGCATGACGCCGGAATGCGGATCGAGCCGCCGCCGTCCGATGCATGCGCGAGCGGCACGATGCCGGCGGCAACCGCCGCCGCCGCGCCGCCGCTCGAACCCCCCGGCGTATGGTCGAGATTCCACGGATTGCGGCACGCGCCGAACAGTTCGGGCTCCGTATAAGGCATCTGGCCGAGTTCGGACGTGCTGGTCTTGGCGAAGATGTTGAGGCGGGCCGCTTTCGCCAGCGCGACCACCGGGGCGTCTTCGGTGGGAATGAAGTGGCGGTAGTGGCGGCTGCCCATGGCCATGCGCAGTCCGGCGACCGGCGCGCCGAGGTCCTTGATCAGATAGGGCACGCCGGCCAGCGCTGTTTGCGCGCTGACGCCATCGGCGTTGTTTGCGCCGTTCGCACGGCTCGCGTCGTCGCGTGAAGCGCGTTGACGGGCTGCGTCGTAGTCCTTCAGGACAATCGCATTGATCGCGGGATTGACGGCTTCGGTGCGTGAAATCGCAATGTCGAGCAACTCGCGCGCACTTGCTTCGCGCTTGCGTATCAATTCGGCGAGGCCGGTGGCGTCATGAGCGAGATAGTCTGAATGCACGACGGATGAGCCCTCGCTATCGAGTGTTGAACCGGCCGGCGGTCCATGCGCGCGCTGAACCGCGCCGCGAGGTTTCGTCGCCCGGATTGATTGCCGCACATGGAAAAGACGGCGTGCCACAGACACGCCGTCTTTGAGAGAGTAACTGAGTTATGCGCGCGAGTTACTGACGCACATGAAAAGCGCCAACAAAAAAGCGCAATTGACGCGCGCTGATAAGCGTCGCGAACAGCGGCAGCAATCAGCGCGCCAACTAAAACCGCGCGTTACAGACGTTCGCCGAGGAAGGTCAGCGTGCGGCCATGTGCCAACGCGGCGGCGCGCTGGTTGTACGACGCGCGGTCCGAACAGTTGAAACCGTGATCGGCATTCGGATAGATGTGGAATTCGGCGTCGGTGCGCCCAGCGAAGCGTTCCTGAATCTGACCGACGGCCGACAGCGGGATATGCGCGTCGAGTTCGCCGTAGTGAAATTGCATCGGCACTTTGACCTTTGCGGCTTCGTCGAGCTGGTTCTGGATGCCGCCGCCGTAGTAGGCGACCGCGCCGTCGAGCGTGCCTTGCGCCGCGGCCAGATACGCGAGCCGGCCGCCGAAGCAAAAGCCGATTGCCGCCACCTTGCCGGTCACTTCCGGCATGGCGCGCAGTGCGGCTGCGGCTGCGCCGATATCGGCCACGGCTTCATCGACCTTGAGTTTCTGCATCAGTTCGATGCCCTTCTCGCGATCGGCGCCGTCGTACGTCAATTCCACGCGCGGTTGCACGCGCCAGAACACGTCCGGTGCGAGCGCGACGTAGCCGTCTTGCGCGTACTGATCCGCGACCGAACGGATATGGCTGTTCACGCCGAAGATTTCCTGAATGATGATGACCGCCGGTCCCTTGCCGCCTTTGGGCAACGCCAGGTAGCCGCCGAAACTGTCGTTACCGGCGGGAATGTCGATCCATCGGGAAGTGGTGCTCATGTTGCTCTCCATTGACTCGCGCGCGGCTGCGCGAGGTCGGTCTGAATGAATACCAGAGGCTTCAATACCTGAAGCGGGGCGGTCAGTTTGCCATCAAAAGAAACGCCCTGCAGCGTGGCCCCGCGAAGCGGAAATCTCGTAAGGCGATTGAAACGTTCTCGATAATTCATTTTTCCCGTGCGGGCCGCCTCGGTACATTGAAGCGTATCGGCTCGCTAATGTCGCGAGCGCATTGACGGGAAAGGAAATCATCATGAGTGAAGGCAGTTTTGTGACGCCGTTTGCGGAGCGTTTCGGGTTGCGCGTGCCGGTCGTGCAGGCGCCGATGGCGGGCGGCGCAACGACGCCGGCGATGGTCGCCGCGGTATCGAACGCGGGCGGTCTCGGTTTTCTGGCGGGCGCGGCGCTCTCGCCCGAGAAGATCGCAAGCGAAGTCGCGGCGATTCGCGCGCTGACGGATCGTCCGTTCGGCGTGAATCTGTTCGTGCTCGAGCCGGCCACGCCGGACGATGCGACGGTGCGTAGCGCGCTCGAAACCATCGATCCGTTGCGCCACGACCTCGGTTTGCCGCCGGGCGCACCGCTCGCACGCTACGCGCCGGACTTCCGCGCGCAACTGGACATGTTGATCGAATTGCGCGTGCCGCTGGCGAGCTTCACATTCGGATTGCTGCCAGCCGGCGACGTCGCCCGGCTGCACGCCAACGGTCTATATGTAATAGGCACGGCGACGCATGCCGCCGAAGGTGTGGCCTGGCGCGACGCGGGCGCCGATGCGATTGCCGCGCAAGGCGCGGAGGCCGGCGCGCATCGCGGCACATTCATCGGTGCATTCGAAGACGCGCAGGTCGGCACGATGGCGCTCGTGCCGCAGCTCGTCGACGCAACCGGGCTGCCGGTGCTCGCCGCCGGCGGCATCATGGACGGACGCGGCATCGTCGCCGCGCTCGCGCTCGGCGCGCAAGCCGCGGTGATGGGCACCGCGTTTCTCACCTGTCACGAGAGCGCGATCCCGCAGGCATGGAAAACCCGAGTGCGCTCCACGTCCGACACGTCGACTTCGGTCACGCGCGCGATTACCGGCCGCCATGCGCGCGGCATACGCAATCCGCTGATGCAGCGGTTGAGCGAAGCGGCGCAGAAGATCGCGCCGTATCCAGTGCAAAACGCGTTGACGCAGGAGCTGCGGCAAACCGCGAGCCGTGCGGAAAACGGCGACTATCTCTCGCTCTGGTCAGGCCAGGGCGCGCCTATGGGCCGCGCCCGCCGCGAAGGTCTCGGCGCCGCCGAACTGATGGGCCAACTCGAACACGAATGGCGCGAGGCGACGGCGCGCATCGCCGCGTTCAAACGCTGATTCAGCACGATCCGGACGGGGTCCGGACGTGCCTCCTTTTCAAGCACGAAGCCTATTCGGATGATTAACGGTTTAACACGCTAAAAGCTTTAGGCCGTGCTGTTAGACGAAAGCCTCACATAGCGGAAACCCGCATGGGCTGGTGCTTTCCAGTCTCTCTTTCCAGCCGGAATCAGCGCCTGTTGGATAAACGCTATTAGTGTTCATCCCACTTCCTCAAAAAAGCCCCACAAATTAATTTGATGGCCTACACTTGCGCGCAAGTACGGTTTGCCGCCTGCCACAAACAGTCCGGCGAGCGTGCTGGCCAAGTGCATGAACGATGCAACCGGCGTGGTCGTCCACGGGACTGAGCGACACGTGTTGGGGAAGCGGGGGCACAGGGCGATTACGTTGTTTTTGGGACCGAAACTGGAGACTTACATGAACATCAAGATTCAAAAGCTGTTGCCGATCAGCGCTGCGGCGATGCTGTTCGCGACGTTGGCAACTTCGGCTGCAGCCGACACGGTCGTCAAGATCGGTCACGTTGCACCGCTGACCGGCGGTATCGCTCACCTGGGTAAAGACAACGAAAACGGCGCGCGCCTGGCAGTTGAAGAAATCAACGCCAAGGGCCTGACGATCGGTGGCCAGAAAATCACGCTGCAACTCGATCCGCAAGACGACGCAGCCGACCCGCGTACGGCAACTCAAGTCGCACAGAAACTGGTCGACGATAAGGTCGTCGCGGTGGTTGGCCACTTGAATTCGGGCACGTCGATCCCGGCTTCGAAGATCTATAGCGATGCTGGCATCGTGCAGATCTCGCCGTCGGCAACGAACCCGGCCTACACGCAACAAGGTTTCAAGACGACGTACCGCGTCGTCGCGACCGACGCGCAACAAGGTCCGGCACTGGCTAACTACGCAGCGAAGGGTCTGAAAGTGAAGAGCGTCGCGATCGTCGACGACTCGACCGCTTACGGCCAGGGTCTCGCAAACGAATTCGAAAAGACCGCCAAGTCGCTGGGCCTGAACGTGATGTCGCACGACGCGACGAACGACAAGGCTGTCGACTTCCGCGCGATTCTGACGAAGATCAAGGGCGAAAACCCGGACGCGATCATGTACGGCGGCATGGACGCCACCGGCGGCCCGTTCGCCAAGCAAGCCAAGCAGCTCGGCTTGCGCGCGAAGGTGCTGGCAGGCGACGGCGTGTGTACCGACAAGCTGTCGGACCTGGCTGGCGACGCAACCGACAACATCGTCTGTTCGGAAGCCGGTATGGCGCTCGAAAAGATGGCTGGCGGCTCGGCGTTCCTCGCCAAGTATCAGAAGCGTTTCGGTCAGCCGATCCAGATCTACGCTCCGTTCACGTATGACGCTGTGTACATCATCGTCGACGCTATGAAGCGTTCTAACTCGACCGATCCGGCGAAGATCCTGGCAGCGATGCCGAGCACGGATTACAAGGGTGTGATCGGTGAAACCACGTTCGACTCGAAGGGCGACCTTCAGCACGGCGTGATCTCGCTGTACAACTACAAGGCAGGCAAGAAGACGCTGCTCGACGTAGTGAAGATGTAAAAATCGCGTGACCGAAGGCAGCGTGTTGTCTGTCTTCGGTTGCATGAGAAAAGAGGCACGCGCGCCGCGAGGTTCGCGTGCCTTTTGTTTTGCGGATTCTTTTTGCCGATCCGCATTGCTCGGAGAGACTGCCGTGACCACCGTGACCCGTTCGTTCGACGATGCGTGGCGCCGCTGGATCGCCGAGAATCTGCTGCTCGACGCACCATCGTCCGCGTTGCATGGCGCGCTGGTCGGCCATGGTTTCGACGCGGCGGATGCCACGCGAGAAATCGATGCAGCGCTCGCGAGTCCTTATTTTCACGGTGCAACACGTCTGCGCAATCGTTTGCGTAAGCGCGAATGGATATTGTCGGTGTATGGCGAGCTCAATCGCATGCGCGCGGCGAGCGGTGTAATCGAACGGCGCGAACGTTTATCGCGCGACGCGTTCTTCGAGCAGTACTACTTTCAGAACCGGCCGGTGATCATCACCGGCGCATTCGATTTCTGGCCTGCGCGTTCGCGATGGAACTGGGATTACCTTCGCGAACGGTGCGGCGATTGTGAAGTGGAAGTGCAGTTCGGCCGCGAAACGGACGCGAATTACGAAATCAATCAGCTCAGGCTCAGACGCATGATGCGCTTTGCCGATTATGTCGATCTCGTCGAGCGGAGCGGGCGGACTAACGATTTCTACATGACCGCCAATAACACCTCGCACAATCGCGCGGCACTCGCGGCGTTATGGTCCGATGTACCGCCAATCGACGAATATCTCAACGCCGCGTCTCCCGACACCGGTTTCTTCTGGATGGGACCGGCCGGAACAAAGACGCCGTTTCACCACGACCTGACCAATAACTTCATGGCGCAGGTGATCGGCCGCAAACAGATCAAACTCGTGCCGCTGTCTGACACGCCATATATGGCAAACCATCTGCATTGCTATTCGCAAGTGGACGGTGGCGCGATCGACTACGACAGTTTCCCGTCCATGCGGCAAGCGCAGTTGATCGAATGCACTCTCGCGCCCGGTGAATTGCTGTTTCTGCCGATTGGCTGGTGGCATTACGTGGAAGGACTGGATGCGTCGGTGACGATGACGTTCACCAATTTTCTCCGCAGTAACGACTTCTCGCGTCACTACGATACGTATCACGAACTGTGACACGCGGATAAAAGGGCGCTGCTTTCACGCGGCGCCGGCGGAATGTGATGCTGGCGGCGATTGCGCGGATAAAAAACAGCGAGCCGGTTGCCGGGCTCACCGCCCCTTCGAGGCTTGTTTTTCCGCGCCGTTACGGTCAGCGGTGCGCCGAGACCGGTTGTGTCGCCCACGGTTTGGGTCGTCTGCGCGAGCGTGCTGGTGATCGGCGTGATCGCGGTGTCGACGTAACGTAAAGCGAGCGCGTTTCGCTTGGCGCCGCACGCACCGAAGCAGCAGCGGCGCGCTTTCGCATCATCAGATCTTCAAACGCCGCAGCACCTTCGGACCGACGAGCGCGATCAACGCGGAACAGATGGCCACCACCGACAACCCGATCGGCAAACTGGTCACCTGCGTCACCGCGCCGATGATCACCGGCCCGAGCAGCAGCCCGAAGTACGCCAACCCGGCAACATGTGCGAGTCCTTCCGCCGCATGAATGCCTTTGACGTTCGCCGCCGCCGCGAACAGCACAGGCATCATGTTCGCCAGACCGAGGCCCATCAGCGTAAAGCCGATCAGCGCGACAACCGCATTCGGCAGCAACAGCGCGCCGACCATCCCGACGCAGGCGAGCGTCGCGCTTGCCATCACCAGTTGCGGCGCGCCGAAGCGGGCGCGCACCGCGTCGCCGGCAAAGCGCGCGGCCGCCATGCCGCCCGAGAATGCCGCGTAGGCCGCGCTCGCGAGCGCGGGCGTGGCCAGCACGACGTCGCGCATATAGACGGTGGCCCAGTCGTACATCGCGCCTTCCGCGATCAGTGCGACCAGCGCCATCGCGCCGAGCGCCCACAACGCCGGCGAGCGCCAGCGATTGGCGCGCGGCGTGGCGGAGTCGGGGTGATCGGCGTGCGGCACGTGCGGCAGCACGGAAGGGCAGGCGGCGATCAGCACGAGCGCACTGACCGCGGCAGCCAGCACGAGATGCACCGCCGGCGCCATGCCGCGCGACAGCAGCGCGCCGCCGACCGCCGCACCGAACATTCCGCCGACGCTGAACATGCCGTGCAACGACGACATGATCGGCTTGCCGAGCGCTTTCTCGACGGCGCTGGCCTCGGCGTTCATTGCGACATCGAGCGTGGCCATGCCCGCGCCGAAGGTGGCCAGCACGACCAGCAGCAGCCAGTAAGTGGGCACGACCAGAATCAGCGCCGCGCATACCGCCATCACCAGCCCGCCGGTGAGGCAGGCGCGGCGCGTGCCGACCCGCGCGATCCACGAGGCATTGGCCGCCATCGCGCCGATCGAGCCGCCCGCCACGGCCAGCAGCGCAACGGAGAGCAGCGCCGCGTTCAGGTGGAAACGGTCGCGCACCGTCGGTACGTGCACCCCCCACGACGCGTACATCATGCCGGCGATGAAGAACACCGCCATCGTGGCGATACGGGCTCGCTGCCGGGCGGTATCGGACAGGTCGCGGTGAGCGGCGGGAAGGGTGGCGAGTTCGGAGGAGCGGTCTGACACGGAAATCTCGAGGAGCGCTGACGCGGGGAAAGCGCGTTGAAAGCGAATTTCCGATTCTAACGAAGCGTGCTGTCTTATGCTTGGAAGGCGGAATCCGCATTTTTGCGATTGTTTGGCCCGGACGTGACAGGCGTTGGGCGTGTGTTGGGCATTGTGGTCCGCTGGCCGGTCTTTTTGTGATTCGCCGCACATCTATCGAGGAACGCGCACTTGAATATTCCCGCTCACGCTCCGCTGCATCTGCTGCACACGGCCGCTGTCGGCACGCTCGCCACTCACGCGCGCCAGCCGGAAGGTTTTCCCTATCCGTCCGTGCTGCCGTTCGCACCGGACCCGCAACATCGTCCGACGATCCTCGTGAGTCGGCTGGCCGAGCACACTCATAACCTGCACGCCGACCCGCGCGCCGGTTTTCTGGCCGTCGACGCTCCCGACGGCGACGTGCTGAGCGGCCAGCGTGTCACCTTGCTAGGCACCTTCGAGCCGGTCGACTCGACGCCCGAGGTGGTGCAGCGCTATCTGCGCTATCACCCGGACGCGGAGCGCTACCTCGTGCTTGGCGATTTCACGTTCTGGGCGATGAGGCTCGAGCGGCTGCGTTATATCGGTGGCTTCGGCGCGATGGGATGGCTCGCCGGGGCCGAACTCGATCCATTGCCGCCACTCGGTTTCGATGAAGAGAACGCGCTGATCGCGCAATTCGCTAGCCATTCCGGCAGCAAGGGCGAATTTCAACTGCTCGGTGTCGATCGATATGGCGCCGATGTGAAACTGAACGGTGCGCGCAGCCGTTTTGTCTTTGACGACGCGAAACTCGAAACCGAAACCTTGCACGCGGCGCTCGAAGATTGCATGCAGCGCTAACATGAATTAGATTTTTTTACCGCCGTTTGGGGAAAACACTCATGCGTAATAACAGCGCAGAACGGCTGTCGCAATATGTTACGAAGTTTCATGTTAAAGCTCTCATGGCGTGAAATGTTGGTGCCAAATCACTATCTTAATTTTCATCTTTTGATAGTTAATCCCATAATTACTCATGCCAACTGCGTTTTTCAGCAAAATGCGAAATCAGCTATTTGAAAGGGAGTGGTGTAACGCGGTGGCGGACGGAAATTTTTTGAAACGAATTGGGATTAATTTAACGCGCGCGCTTTTGTAATCTTTCTATTTTGTGTTAATCTCGCCGTCAAATTCCGAGGCATGATCCACCTTCAAAGGGCAAGCTGGCTTAAGACTGGCAGTCATTTATCCAAACCACAAAGGGAACCTATGTCTTCCTACAAGGAACTACTCGCTCAGCGCGAGAAGCTCGAAAAGCAGATCGAAGAAGCGAAGTCGCGCGAATACGCGGAAGTGTTGAATGAGATCAAGCAGAAAATGACCGACTACGGCATTTCTCTGACAGAACTCGGTGGTGGTCGTGCCGCCAAGGGGGCTAAAGCCGCGCGTCCGCGCGCAGGTGTCGCACCGAAGTATCGCGACCCGGATAGCGGCAGCACGTGGTCTGGCCGTGGCAAGCCGCCCCGCTGGATCGCAGGTCTGGATCGCGAGAAGTTTCTGATCCAGAAGTAATGCTTCTGGCAAGCCGCTTTTGCCGGCCCCTTTGCCAGCAACTAATGCCTCTGGCCGTTAAGTAATACGAATAGCTTCAATCAGATGCACCTATCGCGTCTGCCGTTGCAAGAGAGAACCGCGTACCGTCGAGGGCGCGGTTTTTTATTGCCGCGTCCAATGCCGTGGGTTTTTATCGCGTGAACTTCATCCAACTTGAACGCGAATGCTTTTCGTTTAGATAAGCGGCTGATTTAAAAGGAATTTTTTAGGTATCTCCAGCGCGTTTCGAGATGCGCCGAGTAGAATGTAGGGATTGAACTTTTCATTCCGCTTCAGAGATGCCTGCCGCCGCCGCTGCCCAATCCGCCGAAAAACATCGCGTTGCGCGCAAAAGTACCTTTGTCAGTATTGCGCTCAATACAGTGTTGATGACGCTGCAAATCGTCATCGGCGTGTTTGCTCACTCGCAGGCATTGGTCGCCGACGGTGTCCATTCGCTCGCCGATCTGATTTCCGATTTTGTCGTGCTGTTTGCCAATCGGCACAGTGGCGCAAAGCCCGACGCGGATCACAATTACGGGCATAGCCGGTACGAAACCGTGGCGTCGTTATTTCTGGGCGCGCTTCTGATCGCGGTAGGTGTCGGCATGTTATGGCGGGCCGGAACGCGTCTCGCCGATTTGCAAAGCATCCCCGCCGTCCATATGAGCGCGCTCGCGGTCGCGGTGCTAGTTCTGTTTTCCAAAGAGGGTCTGTTTCGCTACATGCTGCGCGAAGCGCAACGCGTGCGATCCGCCATGTTGATCGCCAATGCGTGGCACGCGCGCTCGGATGCGGCGTCGTCGCTGGTGGTCGCGATCGGTATTGTCGGCAGCCTTGCCGGCGTGCGGCTGCTCGATCCGATTGCCGCGGCGATCGTCGGCTTCATGGTGGCGCGCATGGGCTGGATGTTCGGCTGGGACGCGCTGCAGGATCTCTCCGACCGCGCGCTCGACAACGCCGCCTCCGCCGACATGCGCGCGCTGCTGCTCTCGACGCCCGGCGTACGCGACGTGCACGAAATGCGCACGCGCAAGATGGGCGACTTCGCGCTCGTCGACGCGCATATTCTGGTCGATCCGCTGATCTCGGTATCGGAGGGGCATTACATTGCCGAGTCGGCGCGTTTGCGCGTGCTGACGGACAACCGCGTGCTCGACGCTTTGATTCATGTCGATCCCGAGAACGATGCGCTTGCGCGTCCGCCCTTCGATCTGCCTACGCGCGAGCGGGTCATCGCGGAAGTGAACGCCGCCTTGGCGCCTCACGGCGTAAAAGCGGCGGCGGTGAATATCCACTACCTGAGCACGGGACTGGATGTCGAAGTGGCGCTGCCGGCCGCGTTGTCGTCGCGCGCGCTGGACAGCGAAACGCAACGCGCTGGGCGAGTGGATCTGGCGGCGCTGAAGGCACGCCTGGGCGCGCGCAAAGTGGACCTGCTACTGGAATTGGACGCGCTGTCCGCGGACGCCGATCCGGCGACGCTCGACCCAAAGGCCGGCGGGGCTCTTGAGGAGCGCGCGAAGGCGACCGAACCGCACAGCGCCACCTGACGCCCGCGGCGCCACTCGAGCATGCTGCGGCGTGGTGCCGTTAAGCCATCAACGGATCACAGCGGCAATTGCGTGTCGAACTTGATTTCGCGCAGCACGACGCTCGTACGAACCTGGGCGACGGCGGGAATCTTGAAGATGCGTTCGTGCAGGAAGCTGTCGTATGCCTTGATATCCGGGGCGACGATCTTGAGAATGTAGTCGGATTCGCCGGTCGTGCTATAGCACTCGGTGACTTCCGGGCAGGTGGCGATTTCCCGCTCGAACTGTTCCACGCCGCCTTCGGTGTGCCGCGTGAGGTGAATATGCGCGAGGGCGCACACGTGCAGCCCGAGCTTTTCCCGATCCAGCAGCGCCGTGTAGCGCTGGATGACCCCCGACTGTTCCATGTCCTTAATGCGCCGCCAGCATGGCGTGCTCGACAGGCCGACCTGGTCGGAAATTTCTTGCACCGAGCGGCGTGCGTCGAGCTGCAATAGGCGCAGGATTTTTTGAGAGAACGTATCGAGTGTCAACTGCGCCTCCGTTTGCGTCGCCGTATCAACGCATGGTAGAGGGCGCGAAAACGAAACGCAATGTAAAACGGGTTCGACGAGGGAGATTACCTAATTTGCCGGTTCCTCAGCGGCGTTTTGTCCTGTGCCGTCCCCATCTCTACCCGCTGCGAGCGTGATCGCCTGACTTGCGCGCAGATCCTTCAACATGTTGCAGAAAAGCGCGCCTTGTTCGATCGCGTCGTCCAGCGCGACATGCGTGTGCGGATGTTCGTCGAACCAGTGCTTGGGAAAGCGCGGCTTGATGTTCTTGCGGTACGGCAGCCCGGTCATGGCGAAGGCCAGTGTCTTGATGTCGAGCGCCGACCACGAAAACGGACAGCGGCCGACAAACCGCATCATGTACCAGAACATATAAGTGAAGTCGAAGCCGGCCGGCATTGCCACGAACACCGGTTTGCCCGGTAAGGCTTCGACCCAGTCGACATACGCCGTCAATGCGGCCAACGGTGTCTGCAACTCCTTGCGGCAGGCTTCCCACGCTTCGGGCTGCGTCTTCCACCACGCTTCCTGCACGGGATGCGCCTTGGCTCCCTCGAGCAACTCGAGATTCGCCGAGAAGGTGGCGATCAGTTGCTTGTCTTCGGTATAAGCAGCGGAGGCGAAACTGAGCATGGAATGCGGACCGGGAATCGGGCCGTCCGCTTCGACATCGGTGCTCACGTAGATTTCGCTGCTCATGCCTCGACTCCGTCGGCGACGTACGGATTGGTGCGGCGCTCAGCGCCGAACGTCGAAGTGGGACCGTGGCCCGGAACGAAGGTGATGTCGTCGCCGAGCGGCCAAAGCTTTTCGCGGATCGAGCGCACCAGATCCGCATGATTGCCACGCGGAAAATCCGTGCGCCCGATCGAGCCGGCGAACAGCACGTCGCCCACCAGCGCGAGCCGATGCGGGCGGCTGACGAACACCACGTGGCCCGGCGTATGGCCCGGGCAGTGATACACATCCAGCGTTTCGTCGCCGAACTGCACGGTCTCGCCGTTCTGCAACCAGCGATCCGGTTCAAACGCTTCGGCGGCCGGAAAGCCGAAGCGCGTGCTTTGATCCGGCAGTTTGTCGAGCCAGAAGCGTTCGTCGGGATGCGGGCCTTCGATCGGCACGCCGTAGTGCGTGGCCAGCGTCTTCGCGCCCGCGCAGTGATCGATGTGGCCGTGCGTCAGGAAAACTTTTTCGACCGTCACGTTCTGCCGCGCGATTTCGCCCTGGATGATGTCGAGGTCGCCGCCCGGATCGACGACGGCCGCGCGTCCGGTTGCCTCGCAAACGAGCAGCGAACTGTTTTGCTGGAACGGCGTGACGGGGATCAAGGTGACTTTCATGGATGACGGCGCCGCTGGAAAAACGTTGATTGTACCGGCCTCTCGCCCACGTTCGCCGAGGCCGCCGAAGCCCCGGCGCAGCGGGCTTTGCGCTGCTCATTTTTGCAGCAAGAGTGAAAATTCATCAAGGTTTTCAGTCGCTTGTCATCCCGAAATTCTGTTTTAGGTATAATGCACTCCATGCACAGGGAATTGTGCTGCCACAGGGCGATGCGTCCCCATCAAAAATGGGCACGCGGATTGCCACTCAAGTATGGGCTGTCGCACTTTTGGACGGCCATCAAGTATCGATGCATTCGATGCACACGTCTTGCCCAGCCAGGCGCCGCGCGCCTGCTACGGACTTAACTGCCGTGACGCTGGGTGGGGCCTACGCCGCCGTTCCTGCACGCTGAGTTTCGCGCGCAAGAACGTGTTTGCCACGTTCGATGGCGGCATGTGGGGTCTGGTCAGGCTGCCGGGGACAGGTTGCGCCAGACGTGAAAATTAACCGTGCGGTAGCGGCTGAGTGAGCCGCATCCGGGCTTTGACGTTCTGCGCTCGTCTGCGCGGCGCGTTGTCGTCCATTGCCGCCGGAGTCGCAGGCAACACGCTCAACTTTGCGTGATGCGGCTCGACAATGTGATTGCACGTCTTATGAAAACTCGGTTATCCCGTGGTCTGGGGACTCTTTTTGCCTTTTTTGTGCTGGCGGGTTGCGCCACGCCTCCGGGCGCTAGCAACACGTCGGAAAGCGGCGCGCCGCAGAGCACGAAATTGACGCAAGCGGGCTCCTTCGGACCGCAAGCTTACGGTAGCGCGCCGGCCTCCGACGCGACCGCCAAGGGCTCCTCGCTGGCCGACGCAAAGCCTCTTACGGATGATGGTTCCGGCATTTCGGACTTTCATCAGACCGGCCGCGCTTCGTGGTACGGCCGCGGCTTCCATGGCCGCCGTACCGCCAACGGCGAACGCTACGACATGCACGCGCTGACCGCGGCTCATCGTACGTTGCCGCTCGGCTCCTATGTGCGCGTGACCAATCCGGCCACGTCGCGCTCGGTCGTCGTGCGTATCAACGACCGTGGTCCGTATGCGCGTGGCCGCGTGATCGATCTGTCCATGGCCGCTGCCTCCGTGCTCGACATGCGCCACGCCGGCACGGCGCGGGTGCAGATCGAAGGGCTCACGCAGCAGGAAGCACGCGACGCGCGTAATGAAATGCTGGCATCGAACTCGGATTCGAGCGCCCAGAAGTGATGTAACGGCGGCGAGCGCGGTCAGGCGCGCTCCTCGTAGCGCCGCGCAGCACGGCGGCCGCTTGGGGTTGTGTCCGCAGAAAAACGAAGGGCCGCATTGCGCGGCCCTTTTCATTTGTCTGTCAGGCTTTACTCTTCGTCTTTCTTCAACGCCAAGGCGCGCGTGTACAGCGCGTTGCGCGACGCTCCGGTGATGGCTGCCGCTACTTTGGCCGCGCTGCTCACCGTCAACTCCTCCAGCAGAATGCCCAGCAGCGCGTCGTGATCGTGTTCGCCGGCGGCTTCCGGCTGCGCGCCTTCCACCACCAGCACGAATTCGCCGCGTTGCCGGTTCGGATCGGCGGCGAGCCACGTTGGCCCTTCGGCCAGGGTGCCGCGGTGCAGCGCTTCATGTAACTTCGTCAATTCCCGTGCGATGAGCAGCTTGCGCTCGCCGCCGAATGCGTCGGCCAGTGCCTGCACCGTTTCGACGATCCGATGCGGTGCTTCGTAGAACACCATCGCGTGAGGATGGGTCGCGAGCGGCTGTAGCGTCGCGGCGCGGGCCTTTGCTTTCGGCGGCAGGAAGCCGAGGAACGAGAACGTTGCGACCCAGTCGCCGGCCGCGCTCAACGCGGTCGCGAGCGCGCTTGCGCCGGGTAGGGGAATAACTGGAAATCCGGCTTCACGGACCGCGTCGACGAGTTTCGCGCCGGGGTCCGAGATGCCCGGCGTACCCGCGTCGGACACATAGGCCACGCGTTCGCCTGCTTGTAGATGCTCGATCAGGCGCAGCGCCGCGGCCCGTTCATTGTGCTGATGCACGGCGACGAGCGGCTTCGAGATGCCGTAGCGCGCGAGCAACTGACCGGTGTTGCGGGTGTCTTCGGCGGCGATACGGTCCACCAGTCCGAGCACGTGCAACGCGCGCAGCGTGACGTCGGCGATGTTGCCGATCGGCGTGGCCACCACATACAGCGCGGAGGTGGGGTACTGCTGCCCTTGCGCGAGTTCGGAGAGAGGAGTCATGAGGCAGAAGACGCAAACAGACGGAACGAGGCCGCCATTGTGCCACGCAGTGTCACGCGGCCTGCGAGGCCCGCGCGGCGGACCGGCCATGAGCGCGACGGCGCCGATCGGTGCCTTCGCCACGTCGCACAACTTTTCGGGACGCGCCGGGTCCAAACTCGTCGGTGCGGCTTTCGAGGCGCGTGCGCAGGAATTTTTGCAGCGCCAGCGTTTGCGGTTCGTCGCGCGCAATGTGTCGTGCCGCGGCGGCGAGATCGATCTGGTGATGCGCGAGCGTGACGGCGCGCTCGTGTTCGTCGAAGTCCGCGCGCGTGCGCAACGCCGATATGGTGGCGCTGCGGCGAGTATCGGGTGGCAGAAGAAGCAGCGCATCGTACGCGCCGCGCAGCATTTTCTGGTGACCCGTGTCTCGCACTTGCGGGATCAACCCGCGTGCCGGTTCGACGTGATTGCGTTCGAAGCCGGCCGGCTCGTGTGGTTGCGCGATGCGTTCCGTGCCGACGAAGTCTGACGCCATGCGCGGAGAACGCGCGTGAGTGCGATAAACTTGCGCTCGCGTGCAGGCCACGGGGCAGCGTCGACAACGCAGGAAGCAGCGCAATAAGCGATGGTTTGCGCGCTTGCATCGCGTTGCTGGCCAGGTTCATCGGAGCGGCACGACTTCACATACGACTTCACAACACGACCGCGCAGTGCGGTCCATTCGCGGTAGAAGATAGAGACTCGATGTCAGTCGAACGCATTCAACAACACTTCCGCGACAGCGCGGCAGTCAAACTCGAAGCCCTCGAAACCCTGTCGATGCCGATCGCCGCCGCGATCGACACGATGTTCGCCGCGCTGGCCAACGGCAATCGCATTCTCTCGTGTGGCAACGGCGGCTCGGCGGCCGACGCGCAACACTTCGCCGCCGAGCTAATCGGCCGCTTCGAACGTGAGCGGCCGGGCTTGCCCGCGATCGCGCTGACCACCGACACGTCGGTGTTGACCGCCATCGCCAACGACTATTCGTTCGAGCAGATTTTCTCGAAGCAGGTCTGGGCACTCGGCCAGCCGGGCGACGTACTGCTGGCGATCACCACGTCCGGCAATTCCGCCAACGTGCTCGCCGCGATCGAGGCCGCGCACGAGCGCGAAATGATCGTGGTCGCGCTGACCGGCAAGGGCGGCGGACGCATGCAGGAAGTATTGAGCGATACCGATATCCATGTGTGCGTGCCGTCGGATCGCACCGCGCGTATTCAGGAAGTGCATTTGCTGACCATCCATTGTCTGTGCGACGGCATCGATGCCATGTTGCTGGGCGAAGACTGAGACTGATTCCGAAGGAGAGCTAGTTGATGAGCGTATTCCGCGTCAAGAAGACACTGGTGAGAACCGTGCTGGTGGTTGGGTTCGCGGCGGGGCTGTCCGCAACGTTGCAGGGTTGCTTTCTCGCCGTTGCCGGCGCGGCGGGCGGCAGCGCGCTGGTGGCGACAGACCGGCGCACGCTCGGCGCGCAGACCGAGGATCGCGAGTTGCAGGTGAAGGCGCTCTCGCAGATCAGCCAGAACTTGCCCGACAACGCGCACGTCAACGTGGCCGTGTTCAACCGCCGCGTGCTGCTGACGGGAGAAGTGGCGGGGGACGTGTCGAAGCAACGCGCGGAGACCATCGTGCGTGGCTTGAACAACGTCAGCACGATCGTCAACGAACTGACGATCATGCCGGCCAGCTCGTTCTCGTCGCGCACGAATGACACATACCTCGAGACGCGTGTGAAGACCGCGCTGATCGCCGAGAAGAACATTTCGGCGAACAACTTCAAGGTGGTGGCCGAGCGTGGCTCGGTGTATCTGATGGGCCTCGTCACCATGGACGAAGGCAATCGCGGCGCCGACGTCGCGAGCCGTGTGCCGGGCGTGGTGCAGGTCGTGAAGGTGTTCCAGTATATCCAGCCGGCGGAAGCCGCGGCGGCAGCCGCCGCCGCGGGGACGGCGCCTGTGGCGGCTTCGCAACCGGACGCGAACGCGGCGACCGTCGGCGCGATTCCTGATTCGTCGGTGAGTTCGCGGCCGCTCGAACAGCAGGCGCCCGCGCCGGTCACTAATTCGAACGCCGTGCATCCAGGTAATCCGAAGGCGACGACGCCATGATGCGCGGTGTTGCCGTTGCAGTCAGTGCGCTGATGCTTGGCGCGCTGGCGGGAGTTGTCGCGCCGGCTGCGCGTGCCGCCGATGCGTCGAGTGGTCAACGGGTCGCCAACGCGAATGCCTGCATGGGATGTCACGCGGTGGATCGCAAACTCGTCGGGCCGTCGTTTCAGCAGATCGCCTCGAAGTACAAGGGCGATGCGCAAGCGCCGGCGAAATTGTCACGCAAGGTGAAGGACGGCGGCTCCGGCGTGTGGGGCATGATTCCGATGCCCGCGCATCAATCGATGAGCGATGCGGATATTCGTGCGGTGGTGGATTGGGTGCTTGCGGGTGCGCCTTCCAAATGATGGTTTTTCGTCGGGTTGCCAGGGGTTGGAGGCTTGGCAAAACGGAAAATGCTTGTGCTAGAATTGTTTGCACGTCGGGGGGGTAGCTCAGCTGGGAGAGCGTCGCGTTCGCAATGCGAAGGTCGGGAGTTCGATCCTCCTCCTCTCCACCAAGTTTTTCTTTATAAACAACGCACTACGTCTTGCGATGTAGTGCGTTGTTCTGCTTTCCGACGCACGTTTTTGCAATGTGGGTGTGGCGCATTTGTGGCAAATGCCTTGGGCGCACGCTATTCGAACTGAGCTCCCAACGCGTGACATTGCGCAGCATTGCAGTTAGACTATTTCTCGTCAGATGGATCCGGGTTCGCGGATTCTCTCGATTCTTTTCCCCCAAAGGCCGGGCATTCGCCAAGGTCAATACCGACAGGATGCCGTTGGCAACCTGCTCGACGCGCTCGCGGTTCGCATTTCTGCGACCACCGCATCCAGACATCGTGATTTCACAAGCAAATGGCCGGGCATCGGTGTCGCCAAGGTCAAATACCAGTAGACATCCGGCGCATCTACTTGATGACCCTAGCCGCTTTACCGGGTTGTCGCATGAAAAGTTCAACTATCCAAAACCTGCTTGTCCCTCATCATCGTACGGGTTCGGTCCTAGCGCTTACCTCGCCCCTTCGCAGTCTCGCACTTGACGCAGCGGCCACCGGCATCTTGAGCGGCCACGTGATCAAGCTCAAGGAGGCGAACTGGTGAAAAACCTCCTCACGGTCGATCAACTCGCTGAGTGTCTTCACAAATCGGTCGCTAGCGTACGTAGCGACGCGACTCGCAACCCTCGATCGCTCCCACCGATATGCCGCTTGCCTGGCACGAAGCGCTTACTGTGGCGTACTGAAGATGTCGAGCGATGGCTGGCAGAGCATGTTCACGGGCTGACAATCGTCGCTGCATCCACCATGAACGAGTGCAATCAAGCTCGACGCGGCCGACCAAGTAAAGCCGAATCGATTGCACGGCAGCGGCAGCTCGCTAGAACCGCGGAGACGGCTTGATGGGACGACAAAGAACTATCGACGACGCGGCATTCTGGCGGTCGCCGAAAATGGCTGGCAGAACGCATGAAGATCGGGCCATGCTTGCGTATCTTCTTACGTGCCCATTTAGCAACATCATCGGTGTCTATGAATTTGTGCCGAGAATCGCAGCCTCGGAAATGGGTTGGGATTCAGACTCACAGCTCATGCCTGTGCTCCGAAGGCTCACCGAATGTCGCTTCGTAAAACTGGACGAAGATCTGAGTTACCTATGGGTGCGAATTTGGTGGGAACACAATTCACCAACAATGGCCGTCGGAGGTACTTTGCGTCAGCGCACGCTTGATCAGATCGCAGCCGTCCCACCGCAATGGCGTGATGAATTTATTGATGACTTCATCGCAAGACTTCCAAGCGAAAGCAAGAAAGTCGGGAATTTGCAAGTTGTGGTTGAAGCAGCGCTTCGGCCACTGCGTGTCGCGGATAGGGTATCGATACCCTATACATACGCCATAGATACCCGGCGGGGTAACACTAACGATAACTCTATTATTAACACTACTACTACCCCACTGAGGTACCCAGAGATGTTGACGCACGAGCAGCGGCGCACTGCTGAAAAAGCCGTTTTGCCATTTGGTCTGGTCTGCGCGCAACAACTACTTGATGAACTTTCTCTGCGGTTGGACAACGGCGATGTTAAACATGGGCCGTTGCCGTACCTTGCCGGACTAATCCGAGCGGCTGAGAGTGGCGAGTTCACTGCTACCGCATCTCCGCCGTCTACTTTTCGACCGGCTTCAACCAGCTCCTCGCTTCCGTCGTCGAAAGCCCGAGCGATGGCCGAACTCGCGCGAATCAATGGTGTGCTTACTGCCGAGCGTTTAAAAAAGGAGAAGGTCAATGGAAGAAACTAGCCTCTCGCAAAGAATCGCTGCCCGAGTCTTGGCAGAGCCGGCTAACTCGCCTGGGCTAGCAAACCGCGCCACGTTTCTTGGAATTCGAAGTGAGGTTCAACGGGCAATCGAAGAGGGCTGGTCACTGCTTGCGATTCATAGTGCCCTTCACGAGGAGGGCGTCATCACTTTCGGCTATCAGGCGTTTCGTCGCTATGTGAATACATTGATTCCGGATAAGAAGTGGCCCGTTTCAAGATTAGCTCAGGATAAATCCGGTCAATAGCTGATCATACTTGAAGTGATCAAGACGAAAGCGATCGAAAACCGGATAGTTCGAGTTTGATGCAGATTGTTCGGCTTTCTAAGCCAACTTCTTGATGGCTCTCTTTGAAACGTAGCGGGGGAAAGCCGGGCAAGACAGGTGATGTAGGCCTACGCGCAAGCGCGCAGTCCTTCATCACTTTCCCCTTACTCGCACTTCGCGCTCCACGGCGGATCTTGCTCTGCGAGGCCCGTCTGCTACCGCCGACAACGAACCAAAATGAACTGCAAGATGGACGAAAAAATACCGCGTAGACAGCACCAGCCGATTCGAGTCTGGTGTCTGCCGGAAGAAAAGGCACAGATTGAAGCGAACGCTCGCGATGCGGGGTTGAGCACATCGAGATATCTGCGGAACGTCGGTATGGGCTACAAGATCAAGGGCGTGATTGACGCTACTCTCGTTCGAGACCTTGCGAAAATCAACGGGGATCAGGGGCGCCTGGGGGGCTTGCTAAAGCTGTGGTTGACTAACAGCGAGAAGCTCGGAAATGAGGACCCTGATCACATGCGCCGTGTCATTCGCGGCGTCCTCGACCGGATCAATACAACGCAGAGCGCGATGCTCGAGCTTGCGCGCAAAGCTTGAAGAAGAATTTAGCCGCTAAAGTTTTTTTTGAAAACGGGGGGTGCGTCGGTCACAAAGGAGAAAGCAAAGCAGACGAGGCTTCTTGTAGAGCATGTCGCGAGTTCGAGGGAAACCGTTGCATTCAAGACAAACGCAGGATGGGCGCGAGCAAGAACCGCTGAATTTCCGTGCTATCAGGGTGAAAACGGCGTTTCTGCGATCAATTCGATCATCTCGCATCGTTAGACACAGGTGTCTTTGCTTTTTCGTGGGGGCGAGATTAAATTTTTCTCGGGAACAAGCCGGGCAAGATAGGTGATGCAGGCCTACGCGCATGCGCGCAGTCCTGCATCACTTCCCTTCGTTCGCGCTTCGCGCTCAGCTACGGGTCTTGCTCTGCGAGGCCAGTCGGCTACCGCCGATAACAATCAAAAATGGACGTCCACGATGGAGGGCGTACTGCGTCGAAACCACCAACCGATTTGCCGCTGGTTCCTGCTGGAGGAGAAGTCGGGGATTGCGGCGACCGCTCGCGATGCTGGCTAGAGCGTGTCTCGGCTTCTGCGTAACGTCGGTATGGGCTACAAGATCGATGCCATGCCGGAACTCGGAAGGAAGTGAAGATCAGGAATTTAGCCGCTAAACGCTAGCGAGCGACGGTGAAATTTAGCCGCTAAATTTTTTCAAGCGCGCAAGGTGTTCAGCACCAACGAGGAAGCAATGGAGAAGCAGCTTTTTGAGGAGCTGGTAGCAAGTTTGCGGCAAGCGGTCGGCGTCGCCCGCGCAAGCAATCGCAACCGGCGAACTCGTCGACGATTAGCCGAGCGTATCCGTGAAGAACGACAGGCGCTGCAGATGATCGGTCCTCGGGCCTTCTTAAAGAAACGGCCGCGGTCGAAGCACGTTAGTGTTCGTGTCCCGCCAAAGCGGGTTGTCATTCGAAGAAAGGTCTTGAAGAGGTAGCGCTTTGTGACGGACGCGCGAACCGGGTGCGGAACGCCCGCAGGCGACCGTCTACGCCAAGGTCCAGTGTCGCGCAGCCGCGGCCGGCATCGTGACGAAGCTCGTCAACCACACGTTCCGCACGACCGACATCACCGCGTACCCGGCGAAGGTCAACCACGCGTCGACGCGCACCACTCAACTTTCGACCGGCATCACGAGGGCATCAGCCTTGACGAGGTGGAGCGGATTTCATGCGTAGCAGTGATGGTGTCCTGTGAAACGATAAATTGGTTCATGATGGCTTTTGCGAGATACGCCAATCGCGTCTGGAGCTGAGGTCCTGGGTATCATTTGGTGGACGGCAGACTTCGGATGCGAGAAAGCGTTGTTCGCAACTCTTAAATCAGGACGCGATTTCCCATCGCGAGCCGCGCGCAAAAGACCCATGATGAATCCCGAACTGGCCGCCGAGTTGGCTGACGAGGCACAGTTGAAGACCGCTATACGCGAGTTGCGCAGGCTCCGAAAAGAAAGCGAGCCCCTTAATCGTGCATGGTCCGATACGCGGGTCGCCAGACAGAGGTACGAGCGGGAATACGCGTTCGCGGTCAAGCAACTACTGGAACGGGAGGGCCAAATCATGGATGAGCTATGGCCCTATCTCGCTAAGATCGGGGAGCTAGAGAAGCAGGTGAGGCAGCTGGACCGCAAGATACGGAAAGCGCGTTCCAGCTTGAAGGCTCATCCGGCCAAACGGCGGCGAACATGATGGTCCTCGCTTTCCTGTCGCATGTCCCAGACAAGCCGATCGGGGGCAACCCTTGGCGGAGTGCAAAAGAAGATCATCGACCAACTGCGATTTGCTTGTCACCTCAATTCGCTCCCGCCGGACGATCCGACGGGTAGCAAACTACGTGAGGCAACAGGTCAGCACGAGTTGCAATTCTGATGAGTCAATACGGCCGGCCATTAGACGCGAACCCAGCCGTCCGGCGTCGCGCGTCCGTCGTCCAGAAAGACCTTCATAATTCAGTCGGTCAGGCGCAAACGACGCCTTGCAGCCGGCGCGCAACTTTTTACTGCGCACTGATCCGGTCGAGGATCTTCTGCCCGTCAGGCGCGCCCGACATCGTTCTCAGAAAAACGACGTTGCGGCCCAGAATCTTCCGGATCTCCGCAGCCGGCAGGGGTGACTCGAGCCGCACAAAGTCTGAGAGCTTCTGGTAATGGCACTCATCGACGTCGCCCTGATGATCGGTCTTGAGCGTCTTTCCCGTTCCCTTGCCGAACGCCACGATGCCCTTGCCATTCTCGTAAAGGAACACGACGTCGTTCTTCTGGATGCGGTCGATATTGAACTTCCACGGGTCATAGAATGCTGCGGCGACGCCTTCGCTGAGCATGCGCTCATGATCCTCGATGTGATGACGCTTGTTGGTATTGAGGATGTGGAAGTGGCTCACAGCCTCTGCGTCCGGCTCAACCGTGTCGAGCTTCATCAGTCTTGTCGCCTCACTGATGCCAGCCTTGATCAGCTGTTGCATCAGGTCCTGCCGGGTGACAGCAAGCTGCTCGGCCAGTTCTTCAATAAACGAATGTTCCTCGGGGGCCAGACGCACCGTGCTGGCGATCATTTCTTTTTTGGCGGTCTGTGCCCGCTGGATCATGCCTGCGAGTTCGCTCATGGGTTTTCCTCCTGTCGTTGATGTGAACGCATTTTGCATTAGAATCAGATTGGATGCAAACGAAATTCACAAACGATTCCGCAAAGAAGTTATTTGGCATCTCCACTTGGTTCGCGGGTTGGCAGATCCATGTGCTGTTTTATATATAGGATAATGTCCTTTATCACACATAAAAGGAGACCTCATGGCCGCTCGCCGTACCGCTACCGAACAACTCACTGCCCCCAAGCTGCAGCTATCACCCGCTGCGATTCAACGCGGCATCGAGCGTCTTGGCCAGCGTATCGATGAACTGCGCACATTTGATGTTGCTACCGTACCAAGGGGTGATTCACCGGAACTGACGGCGCTCTCCGCAGCCATCAAGGACACCATTGAGCGGTGTTTCGGCGAGAACAGCTCGGCTTTCAGGCGATTTGAAGATGCAGCATCGTTGTCGTGGTATCCGATGGTTATGTCTCTGGATTACGACACCCCGGCGCATGAGTATCGGGCTGGGGTCACGAGAAGAATTGAGCGCTCTATAGCCCTTCTGCAGGAAGCGCAACGCGCGCTGAATGAGGATCTTGCGGATGCGCAGCACGAAGTCACGGCCTTGCCAGTCCCCACTATTCCGAAAGCGACGTCTCTGTCCCAACGCGTGTTCATCGTCCATGGCCACGACGGAGAAGCGCGCGAGCTGGTCGCCGGCTTCCTTCGGAAATTAGGTTTTGATCCGGTTATCCTGCACGAGCAGGCAAACCGGGGTGGAACCGTCATCGAGAAGATCGAGGTGAACCGCGATGTTGGGTTTGCTGTGGTATTGCTCACACCCGACGATGAGGGCCGCAGTGTCAAAGAGGCAGAGCTCAAACCGCGGGCGCGACAGAACGTGCTGCTCGAATTGGGCTACTTCATATGCCATTTGGGACGTGACAAGGTGTGTGCGCTCAAGCGCGGCAACGTTGATATCCCAAGCGATTTTGCTGGGGTAGTCTGGGAAAACATGGATGATGGGGGCGGGTGGAGGCTGGCTTTGGCTCGCGAACTCAAGGCTGCAGGCCACGAAGTCGATTTGAATCTAGCTTTCTAGCCCTGAGAGCACATACGAGAAGAGCTCTGTGATGAACGATCACTCTGCCCCGTCATTGCTGCTACCCGCTCGGATCGAGCAACGCATCCGAGAGCTTGACGGACACCTTAATGAGCTGCGGGAAATCGACGTCGGAACATATTCGGACAACGACAAGCAAATCCTAGTCGCTCTGCAGGCGAGGATTCGTGACACACTCGAACGATCTTTTGGTTACAACACCCCGCGCTACAACCGCTTTGATGGCGCGGGACGTCTCTATGAACCAATGCGGCCCGTGGGTATTTTCCGCCGCCGGAGCGCACTAGAAGCCCTGCTGCGAGAGGAAGTCAGAGAAAACATTGTGCGAGCCCTTGGACTTCTTCAATCAGCACAGGCTTCGTTGCGAGCCGATTTGGCTGATGCCATGCATCAGCGTCCGTTACCTAGCAGCGGGAAACCTCTCTCACGTCGCGTATTTGTTGCCCATGGTCGTGACGGCGATGCGCGTGAGAGGGTTGCGAGTTTTTTGAGAAAACTCAGCTTCGAGCCCATTATCTTGCATGAACAGGCCGATCTCGGCCGAACCGTCATCGAAAAAGTGGAGGCTTATGGAGACGTGGATTTTGCCGTCGTATTGCTAACTCCTGATGATCAAGGCTGCACTAAAGGCGAAAAGCTTGAGCCACGGGCGCGGCAGAACGTGCTGCTCGAGCTCGGATATTTTCTTGGTCATCTTGGCAGGCATAGAGTGTGCGCGTTAAAGCGTGGCGAGCTCCAGATCCCGAGTGATTTCGCCGGCGTGGTCTGGAAAAACATGGATGATGGAAATGGTTGGCATCTGGAGTTAGCCCGTGAACTTAAAGCGGCTGGTCACGAAGTCGATGTGAACAAGGCTCTCTAGCGACTAATCATGCCCCACCTCGTCAAACTCGATGGCATTACGACGCCCCCCCTTGTGATCGCGGCTGGCGAACGAGCCGGCATCCGCTTTCTCGAATTCTTCGCGTCGGCCATCCGGAATCCACATACACGTCGTGCTTACTTGCGTGCGGCTGATGACTTCCTGCATTGGTGTGTCGGTGCTGGTGTGTCCTCCATCACTGCAGTCCAGCCCCTGCACGTTGCAGCCTGGATCGAGCTGCAGATGCGTACCTTGTCGGCACCGACGTGCAAACAACGCCTCGCCGCCATCCGGCACCTCTTCGATTGGCTTGTCACCGGGCAGATCGTGCCATACAACCCGGCTGCGTCGGTGCGAGGGCCCGCGTATAGCGCTCGCAAGGGCCGCACACCAGCGCTCGATGCAACCGAAGCACGGCACCTGCTTGACAGCATTGATGTCGCAATACCCATTGGTCTTCGGGACCGCGCATTGATTGCGCTGATGGTATTTTCGTTCGCACGAATCGGCGCGGCGGTTGCGATGCGAGTCGACGACGTCTACGTGCAGAACAGGCGATTATGGGTGCGACTGCGCGAAAAGGGCGGCAAGCTTCACGCGATGCCGTGCCACCACACTCTTGAGGCGTATTTGCACGCGTACGTCGACGGCACTGGAATCGAAGGCGATCCGAAAGGTCCACTTTTTCGTACGATCCGGCGCGGTACCGGGCAGCTAAGCGAAACGCCGCTACCGCAGGCGAACGCTTACGCGATGGTACGTCGGCGCGCACTCGCGGCCGGCATTTTTACAGCGGTCGGCAACCATACTTTCCGTGCGACCGGGATCACGGCCTATCTGAAGAACGGTGGCACGCTCGAGAATGCCGCATCGATGGCCAACCATGCCTCGATCCGCACCACGCAACTATATGACCGGCGTCGCGATGACATAAACCTAGACGAGGTTGAGCGCATTCGCGTCTAAGAGTATTCGCCGCTTTCGGGTAACAGACATACTGCAACGACATAAGGACGGTACGGTAACGGCGACAGTCTGGGAGAATCGTGATGGCCCTTGGGCATTACTCACGGCGATTGCGCCAGAGGTAACCGCAGAAGGTCAGAACCCGGATGAACGGTATCCCCTTAGACGACGCACTCGCCTACAGCAAACGGACAAAAAACGTGAGATTCACGCTTCGCACCACTTCAGTAAATAGCCAGCATAGCAGCCGTTCGGGACCTGGTTGCCGCGCGTTTGAAGTTGCAGGCCCAACTACTGAATTGGTGCGCACGCTGCGTGTTGCAACTCAGCTGGAAGCCTATTCGTCCTTAAGTAAGAGGCCATAGTTGTAGACATCTGGACGCAGCTTTTCACCTAGTGCGGCGTATGCCTGCTGAAACCCGACGAGGTTGACCGGTGGGTAGTCGCCACTTTCATTGCGAAGCTTTAGGACATTGCGTACTTGATACCAACCGACATCTGGACGGTCGAGGCGCCATTCGGCTCGCACCTTATGATTGTCGGTGTGTTCGAAGTACTTTGACCACAGCTTGCGTCCTTCTTCCAGCGTGGCCAGTGCCTCTATCGACAACGTCTTGGTGGCAAGGTGTTGCACCATAAAATCGCTGTCAAAACGGTCGGGGCTTCCGACATCATCCTCAGTAAAAGGGATGAAGTGGTTCACCAAATCCCACTTTCGGCCGTTCCACTGTAGATCTGCGGCGCTAGCCGTGTAGTTGCGGATGTTGAACAGAGTCCAAATTAGACAGTCCGTAACGAACTCTTCCGGCAGCGGTCCGGTCGGCGCTAAGAACTGGTCCCGGTCATTAATCCAAGTATGCTTGGTGGCTCGCCGGGCAGCAAATACGACGGCTACTTGGTCGATGTTCTGCCGGGTAATGTAGAACCCTCCGGCACTGCAGTACGGTGATGACAGTAAGGCAGTCGAATCAGATGCGTTCTGCATGTCGGAGCCCTTGCAGATCATGCCGCCGATCGCGTCATCCGCCCATTTTGTGCCTCGGACATCCTTCGTGCTTTTAGTCGGCCAGAAAGCGTGTGCCAGAGGTAACGCATCCTCATTGTTAGGCTTGGGGCGTTGAATCCACTCACCAAGCAGGTGTGCCGAGGCCAGTGCGTGGAAGGTTTTCGTGCCGATAGGCTGCGCGTTGCGGTCAAGCACGTTGGTCGAAATCTGCTCGAGCTTGATGCCTTTTTTGGCCTTTTGCTCCAGCTTCCAGACCAGAAATCCTATGGGAAAATCCCCTTTCAAACCTTCGAATGCACGGCTATGCACGATGAAGCCGCCCATATACCGCGCTGGCCAGAGTTGGCGAAATTTCTGAAAGTTTGGAGCGTTGACATGTTTCAGTTTTGAGAAACAAGCGACTGTTGCGTTAGGGATCTCCCGGGCAATGCGGACAAGGAACTGGATGTAGAGCTCGCGAGCCGCATAGCCGTAGTCGCCCATGCTTCGGCCCATCATCGTGCTGGCCACGGCCGCCTTGGAGTCGCCTCCGCCCTCGCCAAGCGTGTTATCGGCATTAGTGGACTCAGCGTACGGCGGATTGATGAGCGCAAGAATTTTCTTGCCGTTCGCGATGGCGTCGCGCAATGCCTTTGGCAGCTTGTTGGTGCGGGTGTAGTCGATTGAGCCGTCTTCGGCCAAGTCGTCAGTTAGATAGTCGTACTGAAACCGGGTTGCCGCAGCGCAGGTTTTCGTCGATTGCATCATTTTCAGGTCCGCGTCATCAAGCGTACTCATGAAAATGTTGCGTGGATTTGCGTGCTTCACTTCAAGATTACCGACGCCGCAACACATGTCCCAGACGATGTAATCCTTCTGCCAATTCGGCCCGAGCAGTTCGTTGAGCTGATCGTAGGCGCGGTCTACCACTGCCAAAGGCGTGTAGTAGGCGCCCTTGTACATACGCTCGTCCAAAGGGATGAGGCTATCACGCCGCTCTAGCAGGTAGTCACGGTATTCCGCTTTAGGTGGGCGGTGATATATGGCCCAGAATTGACGGTAGCCCTCCCGGTTGCCAAGCTCGTAGAGCTGGCCGTGGAGGATAAACGCGGGCGCATTATTAACCTGAGCGAGCCGCGCTGGCAGGTTCTGGTAGCTTTCCACTTGCCCATCGTGCATGACGTCTGCGTAAAACAGCAGCGTGTAGTCGTCCTCTTTGGCCCCCTTTATCTCGCGTCCGATCATCGACACCCATTTGTCGTAAACCTGCTTGAGGTTAGCGGGGGTGATCTGCGTTCGAATAATATCGCCAGATTTAATGGCAGTTTTAAGAGTTTGGATAAACTCCGATTCGTTGGTCGCCAGACGGAATGAGACAAAGTGCGTTCCGATGTGGGCTGAAATACCCTCAAGCGCCTCCTGAGTGTACTTGGACGCGCTTTTTCCCCATTTAATCGTTTTCTTTGCCAAAAATGGAATAACGTCAGCGGACCGCATGATGGCGGCTTTCTCTGTGTCAATGACCGCGAGAAATGGCGGAATATATTCGCCGGCATCAAGAGCAACTTGGACGTAATGGAGTAGCTGGGTGAACTGAGCATATGTGCTGTGCTTTCCCGTATCCTTGGCTTCAAACCAAACCTCCTTCGTCTGTATATCGATAAGTCCCTTGGTGAAGCTTTTTAGACCCAACGCCTTGATATAAACGTCTTTGACGTCTTCTTCGCTATTCACACTCTTTAGGGATTCATACAGACTGGTCACAAGTACTTTCTCCATTTCTTTATGGATGTTACGGGCTGTTTTTGTCGGCAGAACCCGATTCTCTCTGTTTTTGCGCTGCGAAGTCTTGCCGCCTTAGTTATAAGCGACAGAATCAGCTTTCAACAAGCGGCGGCTCTGCGATTTCAGCGAGTGAGGAGCTTGCCCTGTGCCTTCGCTGTCGCAATGACGTTCTGATTCGCGGTAAAAAGACGAATGTCGGGTACGGTCGCGAAGTCCCCATCATCTGTAATTACTTGGACAATGCCGTGAGCTTTCATGGATTCAAGAATGAAAAGGTCATATCCATCAACAGCATTCTTTGAAAAACGGTCGAGGATTGAATTTGAAAGTGTTTCGTCAATTGTAATTTCAAGCGGGTCGGCGAGAGCGGTAACCTGAATGCACGCGGCCTCTACCTCTGAGCATACATTGGCGCGCTCAATGGGAAAATTATGCCGAAATTCCTTTGGGGTGACGCTTGGGTTAGAAACCGCAAAAATATCGCGCTCGGCCTTCTCGATTAGATGCGAGAGTTCTGCAAGACTCAGACCCGATTGATAGATCGTAGACCGAGCATTTAGCGCATTGTTTGTGTATGCGGGATAGCTGTTAATTTGATATGCCCGTGCTCCTGATGTGCTTGCCTTCGTGTACGTCATCCAATACCAGACATTTGTGTCAACAAAGAAAACATCTTCTGCCGTCGGAACGTCGTTCGAAATATCGACCACTTCGGCTGCGCTAATCAAATTAGCGGGCATCCGCGTCTCCCTTCGCTTGTCGTTCTAGTATATCGTCGACTATTTTTTTGTAGTCTTCATTCCCTTGATACTTTGATGCATTTGCAATAACCCTCTCGACGACCAACCGCCCTACGTCGTTCAGATTTTCGAGGTGCAAAAGATTGCGCAAAGTCTCTTCTGAGACGTCACTTAGCAGTTGGCCAACGGAAAAATTGAAAAATGGCGATGCAAACTGTCGCACATTTTCGAAATCAAGGAATACGTTTTCGCCGTCCTTCAAGGCGCCGATGATTAAATCGTGAATCCTTTGGCCATCCTCGGCTACGATGCAGCGGGAGCCGACTTCCGCTTGAATATTTAGTTTCATCGCACACTCCAGCATTATGAGTTCGTTTCGCTTTTGAATCGATAGAAACGCTCATCGCATTTCAGTTTGATCTGAACCATTGTTCCACTGAAACCTATAGGCAGATCGGCAAAATATGCGCCCGATCTATTAATCAGCGCGTGACCATTCTCGCTGTATACTTCGAGAGATCCGTCGTTCAGGCACACGAATTCCCGCAGTAGGTCCAAGCCAAGGCCACGCGCAACCGCTCGCGCAGCGGTGCTGTTCCCTCGTTGAAATGCCCAATTCAAGCACGCACCAGGCCGAAGGCTTTTAGAACGGGGGTCCTCGCGCAAAAATTGGCGGACCTTGGTTGGGATACCTGCGCCAAAGTCCGCGACGGAAAGGATCAATTCATTGCCGTTTTTAAAATGCTGCCCACACGAGAAAACTCCCACGGGAGACTGGCCATGCTCAAACGAATTTGCATACACTTCCCAGACCGTACCAACGATCGCATCTCGCAACATCTCGCTTATGTTTAGCCAGCCACGACCTAACCATTGATCGGTAAGATAGTCAAGAATAGGGTCGGAAGCTGACGTTCTGTCTTCGCGATAGGGAATTGAGTGCCCGCCCCAGCCCGGCACCAGATGACCGAACGCTTTCGCGAAACCGCTTTGGCATAAGTTGACTAGAACGGGAGGAGCGACGCTATCCCACTGAAAGTTAGCCGGCCTTCCCGACTGCTGCGACACTCGCGCAATTCCTCCTAGAAACGCGACAGCGTTGGGACGAAGGAAGGTACAGTTCGAGAAATCGAAAATCGCGCCCGTGCGGCTATATTGGACCTGTTGCCATAAACGGAACAAATTCTGAAAGTCCGACGGACTGTCGTTGATTGTCGGAACGTAAATCCTTACTTGATCCGACGCCGCCTCGTTTAACGTCGGAACATAGATCGTTTGCAAAGCGTCCTCCGTTCGCCAAGTGTCAGTAACCGGTCGCCGGTGACCACTGCGAGTCGCATTGTAACAGTGAGCACCGATGTAAGGCGTCGTTAGAACATGGTCTGCCTGGATCCAAATGGACTCCGGCGCTCATTGGAAATGTCTAGGTTGGCGGCATATCAAGTTGGACGTTTAGCCTAACCAGTGTTCCTTTATGGCTACTGGTTTCGGCCGAAGTGCCCGACTGGACCGTCGGCCACTACTCGACGTAGGCCGAACGATCGTCGACACAGAACTATGCTAGACGCTTCGCCAAATCCTCAGCTCGCGGGTGGTAATACCGCATGAGCATGCGGGGGTCTCTATGTCCAGTGATCTTCGTCAGTTCGTGCATCGGAAAAATCGATGCCAGGCGCGAGGTTGCCTCGTGCCGTAGGTCGTGAAAGCGAAGATCAATGAGAAATTTTCCATCGGGCCGTTGCGATGCGGCTTCGCACTCGTTGATGTAGACCTTGCGAGCTCGCGCTACGGCGCGCTCAAAGGCACGCGTTACGGCGTCACCGCGGATCTCAAATACACGCCCAACTTCGGTTACTACGACTTCCTCGGATCCGTCCTCGACGTGACGGATGCCTTCTTTCAGCGATTGAAGCACCGCCACGGCGCGCGACGACAGTGGTATGTCGCGGGCACTGCCGTTTTTTGTGGCAGGGAGATGTGCTACCCGGCGCTTGAGATCAACATGCTCCCATCGCATGAGTACGATCTCGCCTCGACGCATCGCTGTCTCGACTGCTAGCCAGATAATGGCCGGCAGCAACTCAGAAGCGCTAGCTGCGACAACCCGTTCAAGCTCGCCATCCTGCATGGCACGATCGGTCGTCTGTGCGCCGTCTGCTGCCGACGCGTCGTAGCAGGAATCGCTCGCTGCAATGCGCCGCGTTCTCGCATTGTTTGGTTGCGGTTTGCGCACCAGTTCCACGGGATTTGATAGGCTTTCCATGCCCCATTCTTTACGGGCTATGCTGAATACATGGGACAAAACAGCCAAGCGACGAAGAACGGTCGCTGGCTTGTAAATTTTGAGCCATTTATCTCGCAATCGCGCAATGTCTGCGCTGCGGATCGCCGCCAGCGAACGTTTGGCAAGGTCCTCCGATTTGCAGGAGCGTAGGACGGACGCTTCTTGGGCAGCTCCTTTCTTGGCAGGCACTACGTCAGCTTCGTACCGAACCAAAGCTTCGTAAAGCGTTGTCGCCTCGGCCTCGCCACGACTCACCCACACGCCCCGCGACATTTCGGATTCAATCATATTGGCCCACGCTTCGGCCTGGGCCTTGGTCTCAAAAGTTTTGCTTTGCGCCGGATAGCCGCGTCGGCGTATCTGCGCTTCCCATTGATAGGGACCCCGCTTCCGAAAAGTTGCCATATTGAGCTCGTTGTAGAGGTAGTGTGGCAATATTGTGGCAAATAAGCTTCGGCCAAGCTAGATGCGCTGAATTCATTGGGGTGGTTTTTACGTTCGCAATGCGAAGGTCGGGAGTTCGATCCTCCTCCTCCCACCAAGTTTTTCTTTAGAAACAACGCACCTGCTACACGCCGGTTTTCGCGCTTCTGGCCCAGGCTTTTCACTTAAGCCGCTTGGCTCCCCGAGCCAAGCCATGTCCTGCGAGAGCGCCACCCGCAAACAACCACGGCGCTCAAGCAGAAATACACGTTCAAAACTTATCCCACCCATCATCCGCACCGACCGCCGCCGTCGCCAACACGGCAACCGGCGTCGCAACCGGCGCAGCTGTCGCACGCACAACCCGCCGCACAGGCGCACCAGCCACCTCCCGCCGCACCGTCCCCTCACGCAAAGGCGCAGCAGAAACAAAACCGGCCCCGCCACCACCCAAAATCTGAAAAAACGCCACAGCCTCATTCAACTGCTGCCCCTGATCTTCCATCGACCGCGAAGCCGCCGCCGCTTCTTCCACCAAAGCGGCATTCTGTTGTGTGACGTTATCCATCTGCGTGATCGCAAGATTGACCTGCTCGATGCCACGGCTTTGTTCACTCGATGCCGCCGCGATCTCCGACATGATGTCCGTCACCCGCGCCACCGCCTGGGTGACTTCGGCCATCGTCTTGCCCGCTTCGCCGGCGAGCGCCGAGCCGTCGCGGATCTTGTCCACGGAGGTGGCAATCAGATCCTTGATCTCCTTCGCCGCGCTCGATGAGCGCTGCGCCAGGCTTCTGACTTCGCTCGCCACCACCGCGAAACCGCGGCCCTGTTCACCGGCGCGCGCGGCTTCGACGGCCGCGTTGAGCGCGAGAATGTTCGTCTGAAACGCAATGCCTTCGATGATGCCCGTGATATCCGCGATCTTGGTCGAGCTCTCGCTGATATCGTGCATCGTGTTCACCACTTGGCCGACTACCTCGCTGCCTTTCTGCGCAACCGACGAAGCATTCGCGGCCAGCATGCTGCCTTGCTGCGCGTTGTCGGCGTTCTGCTTCACCGTCGAAGTGAGTTCCTCCATGCTCGACGCCGTTTCCTGCAGGGAGGCTGCCTGCTGTTCGGTGCGCTGGCTCAGATCCATATTGCCCGCAGCAATCTCGCGCGCTGCGCCGGCGATGCTCGTGCTGCTGTCGCGCACGCGTCCGACGATGGTCGTCAGCCGCTCGTTCATTTCGCGCAATGCGCCCAGCAGCTTGCTGGTCTCATCGTTACCGTCGACGGTGATGCGCGTGCGCAGATCGCCTTCCGATACGGTGCGCGCGACGTCGATCGCCTGGCGCAGCGGTCCGGTCACCGCGCGCGTGATCAGCACGCATGCGCCGATCGCTAGCGCCACCGCGATCAGGCTGATCGCGATCAGCAGATTGCGCTGGTTCTCGTAATGCGCCGCGTACTCGTTGATCATCTGTTCCTGGCGCGTATGCGTGTAGTCGGCATACGCGTTGGTCGCGCGAATTAGCGCGGCGAGCAACGGCCGGCATTGATCGTCCATCTTGACGATCGCTTCGTCGCGTTTATTGGTCAGCGCGAGATTGACGATGTCGGTGGCGACCGGTCCATACGACGCCTCGACCCGGTTGATCTCGGCGACGAGACTGCGCGCTTTTTCCGACGTGTCGGTAGCGGTCGCGATCATGGCATTGAGCTTCTTCAGATCGGTCTGCACATCTTCGTGCGCGCGCAGCACATCGGCTTTCTCTATGTCGAGATCCTGAGGTTTGGTCACGAGCACGAGGTTACGCGCGGCGATTGCCCGGCGATCGACCGCGGTTCGCACCTGCACCGCCATGTCCGCGCGTGCGTTGATGCCGTGCACGAAGCTGGAAAATCCATCGATCGAGTCGCTGAGCGCTTTCAGGGAGAGCCCGGAAACCGCAACGACGATAAGAGACAGCATGCCAAAACCGGCAATGAGTTTTGCTTTGATGGTGAGGTGCTTCAGTGTCACGATTTTTTTCTCCAATAACGAAACGTGGATGCGTTCGCAATGGACTCTCAGGTCCGGGTATGGGAGCGTCTAGATCGCCGCCGCGTACCGCGGCGGGTTTGCGCGGTCTATCCCTACGGTGTCTCACGTCGATACATCAGTGAAAGCGCATCGCCGTGAGACAGAAAATGGGTATCCCATCTACCGGATATCGGTTCGCATACTCGAGTACTGAAGGCAGATCGGGTATATCTCTAAAAGGCTTGCACACGATGACCGAGGAAAATGGATTTCGTGCCAAATGAATATATTTAGGCGTGTGATGAAAGCATCCCGTTGAGCAAGATGTCGAAAACCGCTTGAACGATTTGCCGTTCGTGTATATGATTGAGCAATCACTCATTTATTGATTGCAGCAAAACCGAATCCGCATGGCCCGTCCCAAGAGCGAAGACAAACGTAACGCCATCCTTGCTGCTGCAGCCGAGGTCATCGCCGAGCAAGGGCTTGGCGCGCCCACGTCGCGCATCGCCAAAGTGGCGGGTGTGGCGGAAGGCACGCTGTTCACGTACTTCGACAACAAAGACGACCTGCTGAACGTCCTGTATCTCGACATCAAGGCCGAACTGCGCGAAGTGATGGTGTCCGGTTATCCGAAGCACGCCACCGTGCGCGAGCGGGCGCAACACGTGTGGAACAAGTTCGTCGACTGGGGTGTCGCGCAACCAAACAAGCGCCGCGCCGTGGCGCAACTGGCCGTGTCGGAGCGCTTGACCGACCACACGCGGGCGAAGGGCATGCAGTCGTTCGCCGACATCAACGACATGATTCAGGCAAGCGTGGCGAGTGGCGCGTTGCGGGATCATCCGCCGGCTTTTCTGTCGGCGATCATGGGCGCTTTGGCGGAAACGACTATGGACTTCATCGCTCGGGAACCGGCTGAGGCCGAGCGTTATCGCCGCGCTGGCTTCGACGCGTTCTGGAACGCGATCGCCCGTCACTAAGTTTTTTTGTCTTATTAATGAGTGATTACTTGCTCAATTAACTTCAAGGAGTGCAATATGGCTAAGGTCTGGTTGGTTACCGGTAGCGCCCGTGGACTTGGGCGCGAGATTGTCGAGGCAGCTTTGCAGGCAGGCGAACAGGTTGTCGCGACCGCGCGTGACCCGCGTCAGTTGGCTGATCTGTCGGCGCGTTATGGCGAACGGGTCCGCGCGGTCGCGCTCGACGTCACGGATCCGCAGGCGGCGCGCCAAGCCGTGCAAGCCGCCGTCGACGCGTTCGGCCGGCTGGACGTGGTGGTCAACAATGCGGGCTTCGGTCACCTGGTTCCGTTCGAGCAAAGCTCCGAGGACGACTTCCGCGCGCAGATCGACACCAACTTCTATGGCGTCGTCAACGTGACGCGCGCGGCCTTGCCGGTGCTGCGACAGCAGCGCGCCGGGCACATCATCCAGATTTCGTCGGTGGGCGGGCGCGTGGGGATTGCCGGCTTGAGCGCCTATCAGGCTGCCAAGTGGGCCGTGGGCGGCTTCACTGAAGTGATTCGCCAGGAACTCGCGCCGTTCGGCGTTCACGTCACCGCGCTCGAACCGGGCGGCATGAAAACGGAATGGGGCAACGAGGCGGCTGGCGCCACGCCGGAATTGTGGCCGGATTACGTGCCGTCGGTGGGTGCCGTCATCGATATGCTGTCTCAGTACATCGGCCACGAAGCCAGCGATCCGGCGAAGGTCGCGCAAGTGGTGCTCAAGCTGGCTTATCACGATGCTTTGCCGGCGCATCTTTTGCTGGGCACCGACGCATTGCACTACTGTGGAGAAGGCGAGAAGGCACGCGCGGCCGACGCGCAAGCGTGGCGTGCCGTCAGTGAGTCGACGGATTTCTCCGCGCCGTCGCCGCTGCCGGCATTCCCGGCCGCATCGCCGAAAGCTTGAGCGCTGAGCCGAGCCTGGCAAGCAGGTCAAGGGCCGAAACCGACCGAAGGCAACCATGAGAACCATGAACATGGCGAACTGGACCTCCGCGGACATTCCGCCTCGGAGCGGCCGCCCCGCGGTGATCACCGGCGCGACCGGAGGGCTGGGTTTCGAGACGGCGCTTGTGCTGGCCGGCGCGGGCGCGGACGTCGTGCTCACCGGACGCAAGGAGCAGAAAGCGCAAACCGCGGTCGCCGCCCGTTTGTGGGCGATTTCCGAAGCACTGACTAACGCGCGCTGGCCCAGCGCGACCATGGAGCATGCATCATGAAGGTTCTCATTTTTGGCGCGACCGGCATGGTCGGGCAGGGCGTGTTGCGCGAGTGTTTGCGCGCGCCGGACGTCGAAGTGGTCCAGACAGTCGGCCGCACTCGCACCGGCCAGCTCGATCCACGGCTCATCGAAGTGGTTCAGCCGGACCTGATGGACTATCGCGCGGCGGAAGCATCGCTCAAGGGTTTCGACGCATGTTTCTTCTGCCTTGGCGTGTCGTCGGTGGGAATGCAGGAGGCGGAGTATGCGCGCCTCACCTATGACCTCACGTTGGCGGCGGCGCAGACGCTCGCCCGTCTCAATCCGCAGATGACCTTCGTCTACGTGTCCGGTGCAAGCACCGACGGCACGGAGCAAGGCCGCAGCATGTGGGCGCGCGTCAAGGGCAAGACCGAGAACGCGTTGCAGCGGCTGCCGTTCAAGGGCGTCTACCTGTTCCGTCCGGGCGTGATTCAACCGCTGAACGGCGCGCGCTCCAAGACCCGCTCGTACCAGTTGTTCTACACGCTGGCCCGGCCTTTCCTGTCGACGCTGCGCGCGCTTTTCCCCAACCAGATTCTGAGCACCGAAGACATCGGTCTCGCCATGCTGGCGGTTGCCCGTCACGGCGCCGACAAGGCGGTGCTCGAGACCGCCGACATCCGCGCGTTGAGCCGGTCGGCATCCGGGCCCATGCTCGATCTGCATACCGGCTGAGCACGGGCGAGCAACGTCAAGCTCGCCCGACCCGGCGAAAACCGCTCTTTTCCATGATTCGGCACGGCACATCGTCTGGTACGCTACCGGTTCACGGTACGCGCCGGTCCGGACGCGGCCCTCTTCTTCACGCGCGTAGGTCAGCGCATGTTCGAAAGAAACGCCCATGGTGACGCGCCGACCGAACATCGTGATTGCGATCAGTATCGTGCTGGCCAGTGCGATTCTTGCGATCGCCGTGTGGGTGCTGGCGCAGATGCGCGACGACGCTTTGCGGCGCGCCCAGGACTCGGTCTTCAACGTGTCGTTGCTGGTCGAGCGCGACGTGTCGCGCAATCTGGAGATTTACGATCTCTCGCTGCGCGCGGTGATCGACGGCCTGAAACAGCCCGGCGTGCTGGACCTGAAGCCGGCCATCCGCCAGATGGTGTTGTTCGACGGCTCGGCGAGCGCCAAAGACATGGGCTCGATCCTCGTGACCGACGAGACCGGCAACGTCAAGTTCGACTCGCAAGCCTCTCCGCCGCGCCACGTCAATCTCGCCGACCGCGACTACTTCAAGGTGCAGCGAGACTCGCCCAATGTCGGCCTGTACATCAGCCATCCGTTCATGCCGAAGATCAGCGGCAAGGAAGTCAGCATCGCGCTGAGCCGGCGCATTACGCGACCGGACGGCAGTTTCGGCGGTGTGGTGGCCGGCACCATGCGCCTCACCTATTTCCGCAGCCTGTTCGCCGGCATGAATCTCGGCGCCGGCGGCTCGATGGCGCTGATGCTGAGCGACGGCACGATGCTGATGCGGCGTCCTTACGACCCGAAAATCATCGGTATCAATCTGACCGGCACCGCCAATTACTCGCGTTTCACCCAGCAGCCGAGCGGGGACTTCTTCGGTACGGCGGCGATCGACGGCGTCGAGCGCTGGTATGCGTTCCGCCATATCGACATGTATCCGCTGATCCTCGACGTCGCGCTATCCACGCACGATATCTACGTGGAGTGGCGGCGGCGCGCGTGGATCATCGGTTCGCTGATCGCCGCGCTCGACGTCACGATCATCGCGCTGGCTGTTCTGTTCTCGCATCAGTTGCGGCATCGCCGCGCGGCCGAAGAAGAGTTGCGCGTGCTGGCGCGCACCGACGGGCTGACCGGCCTGAACAATCGCCGCACTTTCGAGGAACACGCGGAAGAAGAATGGCGCCGCGCGCAGCGCAACGCGTGGCCGCTGTCGATGCTGTTGATCGACGTCGACAGTTTCAAGGGCTTCAACGACCTGTACGGCCATTCCGCGGGCGACGACGCGCTCACCGGCGTGGCACGCTGCATCGCGCAGAGCGTGCGGCGTCCGGGCGACACGGCGGCGCGCTACGGCGGCGAAGAGTTCGCTGTGCTGCTGCCGGACACCGACGAAACCGGCGCCACCTTCATCGCCGAGAAGATTCGCACCGCGGTTCAGGCGCTCCAGCTTCGCCACGTGGCGAGTTCGCATCATGTGCTGACGGTCAGCATCGGCATCGCCACCACGCGAGGCCAGGCATTCGCAACGAGCCGCGCCCTCCTGAATGCCGCCGACGACGCCCTATACGAAGCCAAGGATGCGGGCCGCAATCGCGTGCTGTGCTATCGCACCGTGACGCACGCGTCGCACGGCGGCGCCGCCACGATGGCGCCCGGAACCGAAGCGCGGAACTCTGTCTGAGAGATGTCGCATAAATCTACCCGGGTAATATGTTGCATTTGAATTTAACCCGGATATAATTCGGCAAATTCTTTTCTTGGAGTTTGTCATGACCGCCCGTTCCCAAACCTGCACCGCGTTCGAAGGTCATCGCCGCATCGCGTCAGGCGCTTTGCCCGACGTAGCGCTCGCGGTAAGAGCAGTGCTCGCGCGCGGCGAACAGGCGCCGGTGCTGGTCTTCGACGACATCACCGGCCGGCCGGTCGAATTCGATCTGCGCGGCACGCCCGAGCAGATCGTCGCGCGACTCGCAAGCCAGAATGACGAAGCCGAAACCGCTCACGCCGCCGTCGACGCAGCGGAGGACGCTCCGCGTGGTCGTGGCCGGCCCAAGCTCGGCGTGGTGGCGAGAGAAGTCACGTTGTTGCCGCGTCATTGGGATTGGCTGAACGGGCAGTCGGGCGGCGCTTCGGTCGCGCTACGCAAACTGGTCGATGCGGCGCGCGCTGCCGGCGAGGACAAGGACCGCCGGCGCGCGGCGCAGGAAGCCGTGTATCGCTTCATGACCGCGCTGGCGGGCAATCTGCCGCGCTATGAAGATGCCTCCCGCGCGCTGTACGCGGACGATCGCCCGCGTTTCGAAGAGATCGTCGCGACATGGCCGGACGACGTGCGCGACTACACCTTGCAACTCGCAGACGCCGCTTTCGCAACGCACGCGTAAAGCAGGCGCATCGCAGCATCTTCGCGAGCGCAAACAACGGATCGCACAGACGAAAAAAAACCGCTCACACCGGGGAAGCGTGAGCGGGAAAGTCGGAGAGTTACAACAACATTGCGTGCGTTTACTCATGGGGTCAACGCAGCAGAAACAAGTCTAAGAGCCTGCCCCGCCCCTATACATCAGACGAATCCCAAACATATCGCCAATACGCCGCCCGCAATGGCTTCTCGCGATCCGGCCTCGTGCGCTAAGCATTGCTTACAACATCCTGTCCCGGTTATTCCTGACATTTCCCTTATCAACTCTCGGTGATGGCCGCCGTAAATGAGGTGGGAGCGCCGCTACGTATCCGATAGATCGCGAAGGTTTCGCGACGGCGTGGCGGCGCCGACGTCCCGTCGTGACTCATGAAGGATGGTGAAATGAAGTGGTTCGACCGCATGCCCGTGTTCAGGAAACTGCTGCTGGCGTTTGCCGTGGTGGTTGGTTTTTGCGTCGTGATCGGCGCGACGTCGCTGAGTACGCTGTCGGCGATGCACGGCATTACCGACGCGATCGGCGATAAACACATGGACGGCTTGTACTGGATGGAAGAGGCGAACCGGCACAAGATCGATTCGGATCTGGCCGCCGCGAATCTCGGCTATGCCGCCGACGACGCCGGCCGTCAAAAGTTGAAGAACAACATAGTCGGCTCACTCAAGGAGATGCACGCCGCCTACGATCAGTATCGCGCGACGATCGAGACGAGCCAAGGCCAGGAAATGTTCGATGACGTGCTGCGCAAGTCTGCGGTGTGGGAAGGCATCGTGCATCAGCAGATCGGTCTCGAACCGATTCCGGCGGGCGTCGACAACAACGAACTCGTGCGCCGCGCGATTGCGTCGAGCGAGGCGCTGCGCGATCGCATCACGGCGCTGATCGACTATCGCCGCCAACAAGCCAACGACGCGCAACTGGAAGCGTCCACCGGCTATCAGCACATGCGCATCGTCATGAGCGCGCTGGTGCTGGGCGCGATCGTCGCGGGCATGCTGCTCGCCACCGTGATCGCGCGTCGTCTGTCGGGGCAGCTCGGCGGCGAACCGGATTACGCGATGCAGATCGCCAACCGCATCGCTGGCGGCGACCTCAGCGTGCGCGTCGAAACCCGCGCGGGTGACTCTCACAGCTTGCTGTTCGCGCTGCGCAACATGCGCGAGCGGCTGGCGGGCATCGTGTCGGGCATCAGCGAATCGAGCGAATCGATCCTGATGGCGTCGGGCGAAATCGCGCAAGGCAATACCGATCTGTCGCAACGCACGGAAGAGCAAGCCGCCGCGTTGCAGGAAACCGCGTCGAGCATGCAGGAACTGACGTCGACGGTGAAGATGAACGCCGAGAACGCGCAGCAGGCGGGCGGCGTGGCGCACGGCGCGTCGGAAGTCGCGGCGCGCGGCAGCCATCTCGTCGGCGATGTGGTCGAAACGATGCGTGAGCTGGCGGCGGGCTCGAAGCGCATGACGGACATCATCGCGGTGATCGAAGGGATCGCGTTCCAGACCAACATCCTCGCGCTGAACGCGGCGGTCGAAGCGGCGCGCGCCGGCGAACAAGGTCGCGGCTTCGCGGTGGTGGCAGGCGAAGTGCGCTCGCTCGCGCAGCGCAGCGCAGTGTCGGCGAAGGAGATCAAGGAGCTGATCGAAAGCTCGACGGCACGCGTAGGCAGCGGCGCTGAACTCGCCGAGCGGGCCGGGCAGACGATGGCCGAAGTCACCCACGCGGTGAAACGCGTGACCGACATCATGGGCGAGATTTCGTCGGCGTCGCAGGAACAAAGCACCGGCATCGAAGAAGTCAATCGCGCGGTCGCGCAGATGGACGACGTGACCCAGCAGAACGCGGCGTTGGTCGAGCAGGCGGCTGCCGCGGCGGCGTCGATGGCGGATCAGGCGAGGCAGTTGCAGGCGGCTGTGACGGTGTTTTCGCTGGAAGCGCAGCACGGCTGAGCGCCGCGCATTTCCCCGAGCTTGCCAGGCCCAATGGCACTCCGTACACTCGCGCCTAATTCCTGGGCGGCGCCTTTGTGCTGGCGCCGCGCCACCATAAATAGCGCCGAACAGAGGAGAACCCCCGCCATGGCCGATTCCTACTTCCCCCGCTGGCGCGCCCAGTCCGCGGCTGCCGAGGGCCGCATCGTCGGCACCGACGAGCGGCTCGCGTGGCCGCAGATGTTCGCGATGGGCGTGCAACACGTGGTCGCGATGTTCGGCTCGACGGTGCTCGCGCCGTTGCTGATGGGCTTCGATCCGAACCTGTGCATCTTCATGTCGGGCATCGGCACGTTGTTGTTCTTCGTGCTGGTGGGCGGCCGCGTGCCGAGCTATCTCGGCTCGAGCTTCGCGTTCATCGGGCTCGTGATCGCGGTCACGGGGTACGGCGGCCACGGCCCGAACATGAACATTCCGGTCGCGCTGGGCGGGATCATCGCGTGCGGGGTGGTGTACGCGCTCATCGGCCTGATCGTGTCGGCGGTCGGCACCACATGGATCGAGACGTTGATGCCGCCGGTGGTGACGGGCGCGATTGTCTGCGTGATCGGTTTGAATCTGGCGCCGATCGCGGTGCGTGGCGTGAGCGGCAGCAACTTCGATTCGTGGATGGCGCTCGTCACCGTGTTGTGTGTGGGCGCGGTCGCGGTGTTCGCGCGCGGCATGCTGCAGCGTCTGCTGATTCTGGTTGGCCTGCTGATGGCGTACGTGATTTACGCGATCGTCACCAACGGTCTCGGCATGGGCAAGCCGATCGATTTCGCCATCGTCGCGAATGCCGCGTGGTTCGGCATGCCGCATTTCACGGCGCCGGTGTTCAACATGCAGGCGATGACCTTGCTCGCGCCGATCGCGGTGATTCTGGTGGCGGAGAACCTCGGGCATATCAAGGCGGTGAGCGCGATGACGGGCCAGAATCTGGACCGCTACGTCGGCCGTGCATTTCTCGGTGACGGACTCGCGACGATCGTGTCGGGCTTCGCCGGCGGCACCGGTGTCACGACGTATGCCGAGAACATCGGCGTGATGGCCGTCACCAAGATCTATTCGACGCTGGTGTTCGTGATCGCCGCGTTGATCGCGCTGGTGCTGGGTTTTTCGCCGAAGTTCGGCGCGGTGATCCGGACCATTCCGGGTCCGGTGCTGGGCGGCGTGTCGATCGTCGTGTTCGGCCTGATCGCCGTGACCGGCGCGCGGATCTGGGTCGTCAACAAGGTGGACTTCTCCGACAACCGCAATCTCATCGTGGCCGCGGTCACGCTCGTACTCGGCGCCGGCGATTTCTCGCTGAAGCTCGGCGGCTTCGGTCTGGGCGGTATCGGCACCGCGACCTTCGGCGCGATCATTCTCTACGCTCTCCTGAGAAGGAAACCGGCGCAAGGTCCGGTGGCGTGATTTTTCTCGCGCACTGAACCACTCGTTTCCACAGGTTCGTCGGCGGCGCAGGCTTTTCTCTTACGCACGTTGTTTCGATCGAAGAAAAAGCCCTCGCCGCTGGAATCGCAACTACTCAGTGCGAGCGCCCGTTACTTCCTTCGCGCCGTCAGCGCAGTCTCCGACAAATCCACTTCGCGCATCAGCTTGTTCAACGTCTCGTCGTTGATCTCCTGACTGCTGCGCAGTTCAAGCAGCGTCTTGCGCTCGGCTCTCATGGCCGCGAGTTTCATTCTGAACTCCAGCGCATCGGCGCGGCGCGCCAGTTCGCGCGGTTCGCGTTCTTCATCGAGCGTGGCGAGGCGGCGCTGATAGAGGTCCATCACTCGTGCGGTGACATCCGCCGCATACGCCGAAGCCGACTCATCGAGATTCGCGCACTCCCTGTCGTGCACCTCGTCAACAGCGCGAATCGCGGCTTGCGCGGCCATGGTCCGTGCGAGCGCCTCCTCGGCCGCATGCGGATCCTTGCCGCGGCGCCAGCCGCTCAGCAACAGTGGCAACGCCACCACCGCCACGATCAGCGAGACCAGGATCACGCCGGATGCGATGAAGATCGCGAGATCGCGGCCCGGCAACGCGGCGCCACCCGGCAACACCTCTGGCAACGACAGCACGCCCGCGAGCGTCACGGCCCCGCGCACACCGGCCACCGTCGTCACTGCGGCGGTGCGCAAGCCCGGAACGGCATTCGCCACGCCTTGCTTCGCGGCGCTGCGGCTCGCGAAATAGCGCAGCAGCCACACCCACACGAAGCGCATTGCGTACAGGGCGCCCGCCACTGCGGCGACGTAGCCGACCAGCCGCCAGACCTGCGCGTTACTGGTCTCGTGCGCGTCGAGCAGTGCCCGGCCGAGAATGTGCGGAAACTGCAGCCCCAGCAGAATGAACACCATGCCGTTGAAGACGAACTCGATCATCGTCCACGTGCTGCTGGCGCGCACTCGCGATGACGCCGGCCCGGCGGTCACAATGGTCGTGTAGTTCATCATCATGCCGGCGGCGACCGCGGCCAGAATACCCGACAACTCGAAACGCTCGGCGACCAGGTAAGCGGCGAATGGAATCAGCAGAGTCATCACGACGCCGGGTGCCGGGTCGCCTTCTTCGGTGAGATTCAGAAAGTGGGCCGACACAAAGCCGAACAGCCAGCTCACTGCCGCGCCCGTCGCGAGGCCGCCCGCGGCGATGATCACGAAACTGATCGACGCGTCGCGCAACGAAAACACGCCGGTCAGCGCCGCGGCAATCGCGAACTTCAACGCGACCAGTCCCGACGCGTCGTTCATCAACGCCTCGCCTTCGAGGATATGCATGAGCCGCCCCGGAATCTTGTCCTTGCCGGCGATGCCGGACAGCGCCACCGCATCCGTCGGCGACAACACTGCAGCGAGCGCGAATGCAACTGGCAGCGAGATCGACGGCACCAGCGCATGCACGAAATAACCGACCACCAGCACCGTCATGAAGACGAGGCCGAGCGCGAGCATCAGGATCGAGCGTCGCGCCATGAAGAACTCGCGCTTGGGAATGCGCCATCCGTCCGCGAACAGCAGCGGCGGAATGAACAGCATCATGAAAATGTCCGGATCGAACGTGACGTGCAGCCCGAGCCTGGGCCATGCGAGCAACGCGCCGATCACGATCTGCACGAGCGGCAGCGGCAAGGCGATCGGCAGGATGCGGATGACGACGCCCGACGCGGCGACGGCGAGCAAAAGAATCAATACGGTAAAGACAATGTCCATCGGTCTATTTCTGGGGATATAACGGTGTTACTTCGGTGATCTTCGACGATGCGGCCACGCGATGCTGACGAAGCGTAAGGCCGAAGTTTAGCCCGACGACGTGTTGCGCCACGCCCAGGCCGACATGGACCGCCGCCGACCCGGCGCGGGCGTGTCTTCGCGACCCGGCGCACCTTAACGGTGCGAGTCACGCCCACACGCGGCGCATGCTCCCTTACACGGGTGCAATCTTTCGGACAAATTTCATCGGAATGTGCGTCAGCGTGCGCATAGAGCTTGCTTAAGGTATATCGATGACGCACATTTGAGAAACGGTGCCGAAGTTGTTCGCTTCCGCGTTCGGACCGGCCCGGCTCTCGCGTGAGAGGACTGCATGACGATTGCGCAACAGGAAAGGACGGCCAGCGCGCCACATGGCTTCGGCGTCGAGATGACGTCGGGGCTCGAACGTTTCACGGTGCAGCATGGCGAACTCACGCTGAGCAGCGTGTTTCAACCGATTTTCAGCCTGTCGCATATGCGGGCGGTCGGTTACGAAGGGCTGCTGCGCGCGCACGATGCGCTCGACCGGCCCGTGTCGCCGCTCGACGTATTCGGCGAGGCCGCGCGCCTCGGCGATGTGCTGCAGGTCGACAAGCTGGCCCAGACCCTGCATCTGGAAAATTTCAAGGTGCTCGGCGCCGAGCGCGAGTGGCTGTTCCTGAACGTGCATCCCGGCGCGCTCACCGATCCGTATCTCGCCGCTGCCTTGCTGGCCACGCTGAAGCGGCTCGATTTGCCGCCGCGGCGCATCGTGCTCGAAGTGCTCGAGCATCGAGCCGAAGATCTGGAACGTCTCGCCGACGCCGTGCGTCAGTTCCGCGAGCGTGGCTTCCTGATCGCGCTCGACGATTTCGGCGCGGGACACTCGAACGTCGAACGGATCTGGCAATTGAATCCCGACATCGTGAAGCTCGATCGCATCATGCTGTCGCACGCCGCGCATCGCGCCGACATGGCGACGATTCTGCCGGGCCTCGTGGCGCTGCTGCACGAAGCGGGCAAGCTCGTGCTCGTCGAAGGCGTGGAAACCGAGCATGAGGCGCAGATGGCGCTTGCCTGCAATGCGGACTTCGTGCAGGGCTTTTTTTTCGGCCGTCCGAACCCGGGCGCGGCCGATGCGTTGCACGCGACGACGTGTATCAGCGAACTCACCGAGCGTTATCGCGATCAGGCCGACGCGCGCGAGCGCCGCAATGCCAGCCGGATCGCGCCGTACTTGCGGGCTTTCGAGCGGGCGGCGGAACGGCTCGCGGCAGGCGAACCGCTCGAGGAAGTGTGCTGGAATTTTCTCGCGCTCGACCATGCCGCGCGCTGCTTCCTGCTCGACGCGAAGGGCAAGCAGGCGGGCCGCAACGTCGTGCTGCGCGCCGATCGCGCGGCGCATGAAACGCGCTTTCTGCCGCTCGCTGATGCGCAAGGGGCGAACTGGCTGCGTCGTCCGTATTTCCGCGATGCGATCAATGCGCCGGAGCGTGTGCATGTGACGCGGCCGTATCTGTCGATCAACGAGGCGTTGCCGTGCGTGACGCTTTCGGTGGCGACCCGTGTCGGCGAGCAGACTTGCGTGCTGTGCGGCGATATCGACTGGGTGGACGAAGAGCAGTTCTGAGATCATGTCGTTTTCAACGATATTTAACGACACTCTCCCGCGCTTATGGCCGTCCTCCTCGAAGTCATTGCCACAACTGTTGCCGACGCGCGTCTCGCCGCGCAAGCCGGCGCTGACCGTCTCGAACTTGTCACCGGGATGGGCGAGGGTGGCCTGACGCCGAGCCTCGGCTTGATCGAAGCGGTGGTGGCGGCGGTCGAGATTCCCGTGAACGTGATCGTGCGGCCGCACAGCCGTTCGTTCGTCTACGACGCCGACGACTATGCAGTGATGCTGCGCGACGTGCGGGCCGTGAAAGCGACGGGCGCGAATGGCGTGGTGATCGGCATGCTGAACGCCGCTGGCGAGATCGACCGCGAAGGCCTCGCGCGTGCGATCGATGCGGCGGATGGACTGGCTGTCACCTTCCATCGTGCGTTCGATGAAGCGCGTGATTTGCGCCAATCGCTCGATGTACTGCTCGGTTTCGAGGCCGTGACGAATGTGCTGACCTCGGGTGGACAACCTTCAGTGCTGCACGCGGAGGCCACCATTCGCGAGCTGGTGCAGCAAGCGGCCGGTTCGCAGTGCACAGTGCTGGCCGGCGCGGGTTTGACAGTCGACGCCATCGCCGGTTTTGTGAGCAGGACGCAAGTTGAAGCGGTGCATTTTGGTTCAGGCGTTCGCGTGAACAGCAACGGCCTCGCGCCGGTCGATGCAGACAAAGTTGCCAAGGTCAGAGCACTGCTGAACGCATGACCAAGTAGTTGAACCAACGAAGCAAAGAAAAATGCCGCGTCGAGATCGCTCTCGAAACGGCATTTCTTCATCTGCGTCTACGTGCCCAAGAAAAACTACTTCGCTACGACCACCGGAATCCCGCGCAACTGCCCCGCGCCCTTCACCTCTTCCAGCGATTTCCGCACGGACTCACCCGTCGCCGCATCGATCTGCAAACGTGCGGCCAGATCGCGCTCACCACGCTTCACGCCCGCCAGATTCGCGAGTTTCACGTGACCATAACCGCGCGCACGAGCGTGCAGGTCGGCCAGCTTCGCCACGTCTTCCAGATTGCCGGCATTGAGCTTGGCGAGCGCACGCTGCAAGGTGGTTTCGTAATCGCCCGCGAGTTCGCGTTCCATCTTGCGCTCCAGCGTGCGGCCAAACGGATCGAGCATCGTGCCGCGCAGACTGCTGAATTTTGCCAGCGTGCCGAGCACCGGCCACATCCACTGACCGAAGGTTTTCTTGGTTGGATTCTTGCCGGATTCAGGACGCGTGAGCGTCGGCGGCGCGAGATTGAACTTGATGCCGAAATCCTTGCCGGCCACGCCTTCGAATTGCGCTTCCAGCGCCTCACGGAATGCAGCATCCGTGTGCAGACGCGCCACTTCGTATTCGTCCTTCACCGCAAGCAAACGATAGAACGTGGTCGCCACCGCGCGCGTCAAGCGTTCGCTCTTCGCGTCCACTGCGAATTCCGCGCGGCGTGCGGCGTCGACCAGCGCGCGATAACGCTTCACATAGCTCGCGCCGCCGTAAGTCTGCAGACGGCCTTCGCGATGCGCGATCAGTTCATCGAGCGTATCGACGCGCACGCTTTGCTTCGCCAGATGCCGCGCTTGCCACAGCGATTCGAGCGCGGCTGGATCTTCGGCGGCGAGGCGCCCGATCGAAAACGCCAACTGATTCATCTGCACCGCGACGTTGTTCAATTCGATCGCGCGCATCATCGCGCCGAACGACACGGGCACGAGACCCAGTTGCCAGGCATAACCGAGCATCAGAATGTTCGCGCCGATGGTGTCGCCGAGAAACCGCGTCGCGAGCGCCTGCGCGTCGCACGTCGACATACGCTCCGGGCCGGCCGCGTGACGCATCTTGTCGAGCAGCGCGTCGGCGTGCAGCGTTGCGTCCGGATTCGTCACGAACGTGGCGTTTGGAATCGCATGCGTATTCACGACAATGCGCGTGCGGCCATGACGCACCGTTTGCAGCGCATCGGCGCTTGCGCCCACCACCATATCGCAGGCGAGCAGCACGTCAGCCTGTTGCGTGTCGATGCGTACCTGATTGAGCCACTCGTCGCGCGCGGCGAAGCGCACGAACGACAGCACCGAGCCGCCCTTTTGCGCGAAACCCATGAAGTCGAGCACCGACGCGCTCTTGCCTTCCAGATGCGCGGCCATGCTGATCAATGCGCCGACCGTCACGACGCCCGTGCCGCCGACACCCGTCACCAGAATGTCGTACGGCGCGGCATCGAGATGCGTGGCAGGAATCGGCAACGCGTCGACGCGCGCAGCTAGCGCTTGCGGATCGAATGCGGCGCCCGCGGCTTTCTTCAGCTTGCCGCCTTCCACCGTGACGAAGCTCGGGCAGAAGCCGTTCACGCACGAGTAGTCTTTGTTGCACGACGATTGATCGATGCGACGCTTGCGGCCCAATGCCGTTTCAACCGGTTCCACGGATAGGCAATTCGACTGCACGCCGCAATCGCCGCAACCTTCGCAGACTTCCTCGTTGATGAAGAGGCGCTTGTCCGGATCGGGGAATTCGCCCTTTTTCCGGCGCCGGCGTTTTTCCGCCGCGCAGGTCTGGTCGTAGATCAGCACGGTCACGCCATCGGTGTCGCGCAATTGACGCTGCACGGTGTCCATCTCGCTGCGATGGTGAAACGTGGTGCCCTTCGGAAACTGATCGTGATGGCCGTCGTATTTCTCCGGCTCGTCGCTGACCACGACGAAGCGCGACACGCCTTCGGCTTCCACCTGACGCGCGATCTGCGGCACCGAGATGCTGCCGTCCACTGGTTGGCCGCCCGTCATTGCGACGGCGTCGTTATAGAGAATCTTGTACGTGATGGTGGCCTTCGCGGCTACGGCCTGGCGGATCGCCAGAATGCCCGAGTGGAAGTAGGTGCCGTCGCCGAGATTCTGGAACACGTGGCGCGTTTTCGTGAACATCGAATGCGACGCCCAGTCGACGCCTTCACCGCCCATCTGGATGAGACCGGTCGTGTCGCGTTCCATCCACGACGCCATGAAGTGGCAGCCGATCCCCGCATGCGCGATCGATCCTTCCGGCACTTTGGTCGAGGTATTGTGAGGGCAACCCGAGCAGAAGTACGGCGTGCGCTTCACGCTGTCCGCGGCGTTCGAGAGAATTTGCGGCGCGACCAGATCGACCACGCGTTCGCGGCGATCGAGTGCGGGCTTGTGCTTCGCGAGCCAGTTGGCGAACACCGGCAGAATGCGCGACGGCCGCAATTCGCCGAGCGACGACAGCAGCAGCGTGCCGTCTTCGGCGTTCTTGCCGACGACGATCGGCCGCGTGCCTTGCGTGCGGTTGTACAGATAGTCCTTGATCTGCTGTTCGATGACCGGGCCTTTCTCTTCGATCACCAGCACTTCGGACAAGCCGGAGACGAACGCGTCGATACGCGTCATCTCCAGCGGAAACGACAGGCCGACCTTGTAGATCCGTACGCCGGCCGCTTCCAGATCGGCGACCGTCAGATCGAGGCGGCGCAGCGTTTCCATCAGGTCCAGATGCGCCTTGCCGCAGGTCACGATCCCCACGTTCGCATGCGGGCTCGGCGCGATCCATTTGTCGATGCTGTTCACGCGCGCGAAGTGGCGCACCGCGTCGAGCTTCGCGTGCATCCGCGATTCGATCGTCAGGCTGGGCAGATCGGGCCAGCGGTTGTGCAGGCCGCCTGCCGGTGCTTCGAAATCCCGCGGCGCGGCCCAGTCTGTGCGCAGCGCGTCGAGATCGACCGTCGAGCCCGATTCGACCGTTTCGGAGATCGCCTTGTAGCCGACCCACGCGCCCGAGAAGCGCGACAACTCCCAGCCGTACAAGCCGAACTCGAGCATGTCGGCGATGTTCGACGGATTCACGACCGGCATGTGCCACGCCATCATCGCGAAGTCGCTCTGATGCGGCATCGACGACGACACGCAGCCGTGGTCGTCGCCCGCCACCACCAGCACGCCGCCGTGCGGCGACGACCCGTAGGCGTTGCCGTGCTTGAGCGCGTCGCCGGCGCGGTCCACGCCCGGGCCTTTGCCGTACCACATCGCGAACACGCCTTCGACGGTGCGCTCCGGGTCCGATTCCACCCGCTGCGTGCCGAGCACGGCGGTGCCGCCGAGTTCTTCGTTGATGGCGGGCAAGAAGCGAATATCACTCGCCGTGAGCAGTTTTTGCGCTTTCCACAACTGCTGATCGACCATGCCGAGCGGCGAGCCGCGATAGCCGCTGATGAAGCCGGCGGTGTTCATGCCGCGCGCCTTATCGGCGGCGCGCTGCATGAGCGCGAGGCGCACCAGCGCCTGAGTGCCGGTCAGGAAGATTCGGCCGCGCGTCGCGGTGAGGTTGTCGGAAAGCTTGTAATCGGCCAGTGCGGGCGTGCCGTCGATGGGCAGGCGAGCGGTCATGGGTGAGTCTCCTGTTTTGCATCCGCGCGCAGTGGTGGGGACCACGAAGGTGGCGCAGCGAAAGAGACTCTATTTTTTAGCGCCAATGGGAGAGAATTTTTTCTACTTTGACCGGCCGCTCGCGAATAGGCGCGACGAGCCACGCGTTTTAGTGGCGTTTTGAGATGGATCTCCCACGCAACGGCCGGATTCGGGTATGCCCTGGTGCGTTTTTCGAACGGCTTACGGTGCCGGCGCCGTTGCCTTGGCGGCCGCGAGGGTCGTATCGTCGAGCGGCACGATTTCGTCGAACAGCGCGTAATCGATATGACTCACGCCGTCTCGCTCGCTCATGATGTCCACGAAACGGTGATGCCAGTAGATCTGATCGCACGACCACATATGGCGCGCCTGCATGGTTTGCGAAGTCGATTCGTCGACGCCTTCCAGGGTGAGAATCAATGAGGTGTCGAGGCGCTTGAGCGTTTCGGCGGTTTCGCCGAACAGCGGGCTGTTTTCGTCGACGATGTGCATCACCGTCCAGCCCAGTTTGAACACCGGGTGTTGATCGCGCACCAGCGTGAGGTCGTACAGTTTGCGCAGCGTATAACCTTCGGCCGTGGTTCCTGGCGCAGAATGCGCAGCCTTGCGCGGGCCTCGGCGATCACGTTCTGACGCGCGTTGGCCGAGCGCACCATCAGCGTCATGCGGCCGTCGAGCGGCCGGATCACCGCGTAACGCGTGAACATGATTTTGGCGTGCGGGCGCGAAAAGCGCGCGAAGATCAGCCCCGTCGCCAACGCGATGCCGGACATGCCGACGAAAATTTCCAGCGTGGCGATCCAGTGCGCGTAGACGGTTTGCGGATGCATGTCGCCGTATCCGACCGTCGCGAGCGTTTCGACGCTGAAGAAAAACGCGCCGCCGAAACCGGCTGGAAACTGGTTGGCGATCGGCGCATTGCCGAGCATATAGAGCTCGGCGAACGTCGTGTTGAGCAACACGAACAGGACTGCGAGCGAGACGAAAAACGTCGGCCACCGAACCACCAGAGCGCGGTGATAGAGATCCTGCCAGAGCGGCGTCGGCATGCCGTGCGCGATGATCACGCGATCGTCCAGACGCAACTCGCGGCTGCCGCGTGAGCGGCGCGCCGGTGCGCGTGCTTCGGCGTCGCCGAAGCCGGAAGGACGGTCTGACGGTTCAGTCGCCATCGCAGGCTCGTGGAAATGAAAACGGCCAAAGCGTAGCACGCCGCTTCGTCCGCGGAAGGTGATTTTCGGCGTGGTGCGCGGCGCGTGAAAGCGCGCCGCTGCCGTGTGCTCGCCGTGCATGCACGGCGTTTCAGCGAGGCATATCAACACGGCCTTACGGTGCGCTTGTACCGCGCACTGAAGCAATCACGCAATCAAGCACGCGCGCCACAGCGTGCGCGCGCTTCGGACTTACGGGAAGGCTCGCGGCTTGGGAATGCCAGCGCCGTGTTCGATATCATCGACGGCTTGCTGATGAGCTGCCGCGACAGCTTCGGTTTCGTCGCCGTAGCCGTTGTCGCCGCCCACCGTCGTCCACGATTTGACGGCTTTCTCGCGATGGCGGATTTCGTATTCCGCGTCCCAGCGCGCGCCGTTGAGTTCGAGTGGGCGGACGTGAATCGAATACACGCCGTAGAGGAAGAGCTGTTCAGCCATGACCGCCTCCGGCCGGTTAGTTCAGGGTGGCGCAACGCAAACGTTCGGCGCCGGTTTTCTACCTAGAGTTCGATTTCCCCAAGGATGCGGTGAGCGAGCGCTTTGGCTTCCTCGAGCGCTTCTTCCGGCGTCGACGAAGTGGCTTCGACTTCGTAGAGCGTGGTTTCCTGATCTTCCGTGGCGTCGCCTTCGTCGCGCGAGAGGGTGACTACGCCTTGCCAGGTATCTTTTTCTATTTCTCTAGTCGAGGCCGTGGCCGTGTAGATGCCTTTGGTGTAGGTGATGTCGTCCATGGCGTCTCTCCGTCTTCCAAAGGTTTCGGTTTTTTCATCCTAGCACGATGACGGAGCTTCGGTTCTCCGCCCTGGCGGCGCACCATGCCGGTGACAATGCGCGCCGCACAAGGCAACAGAATTACAGCAGCGCGACGACTTCATCGAGCGACGGCGCGTGCGCGCCGGCATGGCGGCAAGCGGCCGCGCCGGCGGCCAGCGCGAACGCCAGGTGCTCCGGCCACGCCCGCTGCGGCGCAGTCATCAGGCTGAATAGCAGGCCGCCGATCGACGCGTCGCCCGCACCGACCGTATCGACCACCTCGACGCGCGGCGGCCGCGCTTCGCTCACCATAGCGCCGTCGATCAGCACGGCGGTCTCCGGTCCGCGCGTCACCAGCACGGTGGCGGCCGGATTCATGGCTCGCAACTGCGCAAGTGCGCCGGCCTCGTCGTCGGTCTTGAACAGCAGGCGCAAGTCCTCGTCCGACACCTTGATCAGATCGGAGAGCGCGGCCATTTTCCGCAACGTGGGTTCGTAGCCGTGCTCCATCAGATTCCGATAGTTCGGATCGAAGCTGATCTTCACGCCTTGCGAACGCAACTCGGCCGCCAAAGTGGCAAGCGTGTTGCCGATGGGTTGGCGAACGAGGCTGATGCAGCCGAAGTGCGCCCACTTCACCTGACCGATCCAACCCGCCGGCAGGCGGGCCGGATCGAAGGCCAGATCGGCGCTGTTCTCGCCCATGAAGAAGTACGCGGGCGGATGCGTCTGATGCACGATCGCCAGCAAGGGCGGCTGCTCGACGCGCTGCATGAAGCGCATGTCGAGCCCGGCCGCGACGCTCGCGTTCCACAACTCATCGGAGAAGTTATCGACGCCCAGCGAGCCGGCGCACGCGGTCGGCAGACCGAGCCGCGCCACGCAGCGCGCCACGTTCCAGCCGGCGCCGCCGGGGCGCGAGAGCCATTGCGAAGTGCCGGTGCGCACGAGATCGGTGAGGATGTCGCCGGCTGAGACGAAGAAGGGAAATTCGTGGTTCGCGCTGGGATTGCTCATTTTGTTTGCTCCGCGGATTCGGGCGCAGCGGCCGCCCCGTCGGGCAGCGCGTGGGCCAGTACTTCGTAGCACGCGCCCATGGTGTGATAGTCGGTCTTGCCGGCCGGACTCTTTTCGTCGCTGTACTTGCGGTTGTCGCACGTGAGGATGCGGTACCACGCACCATACTTGTGATCGACGAAATGCGCCCAGCTATAGCGCCAGATCTCGTCGTACCAGTCCCAGAAGCGTTCGTTGCCGGTGCGCTTGCCGAGCAGCGCTGCCGTGGCGAAGGTTTCCGCCTGGACCCAGAAATACTTGTCATGGTCGCACACGGTGCCGTCGGGGCCGAAGCCGTAATAGAGGCCGCCGTGGTCTTCGTCCCATGCGTGCGTCATGGCGGCGTCGAACAGTTCGATGGCGCGCGGCAGCAGCCACGGCAATGGACGGAAGCGCTCGAGAATCAGCAGCAGCTTCGCCCATTCCGTCTGGTGTCCCGGCTGGAAGCCCCACGGGCGGAAGATGTTCGAGCTGTCCTCCTCGTTATAGTGCCAGTCGACCGACCAGTCCGCGTGAAAGTGCTCCCACACCAGACCCTGCGACAGCTTCGCCTGACGCAGCGTGATATTCGACGCCACCCGTTCCGCGCGATCCAGATAGACGAGATGGCCGGTCGCTTCATGCGCGGCGAGCAGGGCCTCCGTGGTATGCATGTTCGCGTTTTGCCCACGGTACGAACTGACCCGCCACTCGGGCGACGCTTCGTCGGCGTAGAGGCCCGCGGCGGCGTCCCAGAAGCGATGTTCCATCAGTTCGAAGGTCGCGCCGATCATCGGCTTCGCTTCCTCGATGCCGGCCATCGCCGCATGCGAATAGGCGAGCAGCACGAACGCGAGGCCGTAGCAGTGGCGCGTCGCGTCGAGCGTGCGCTTCTTGCCGTCGTGCCATTCGAGCTCCCAGTCGTAGCCTTCGTGCTGGGCGTCCCAATGCGCTTCGCGCAGGAACTGCAAGCCGTGGCGCGCGTATTCGAGATGCTGCGGGTCGCCGAACTGGCGATACGCCATCGCGTAGTTGAACACGTAGCGGCAACTGCTCACCAGATGCCGTGTGGTTTTGTCGTAGACCGAACCGTCGTCGCGGAAGAAATGGAAAAAGCCGCCGCTCGGATCGAACACGTTCGGTGCGTAAAAGCGCAGCGTGTCCTCCACATGCGCGAGCAGAAAGTCGCGTGTGCGGAAGCTCTCGACGGGCGGCGCCGGGGTGGCACCGTTGGCAGGGTGAAGCGGATCGGATTGCGTCATGGCATTTTCACCAAAGTACTGGCACGGGCAATGAGATGGACGGGCAAACGGACTTCCAGTTCAGCAGGGGCGTCTTCGAGCAGAAGCTCGACGCCGCGCCGGCCGAGCGCTTCCTTGTCGACCGAAATGGTCGACAGCGGCGGCGTGGCATGGGCGGCGGCGGGAATGTCGTCGAAACCGATGATGGCAATGTCCTCGGGCACGCGCAGTCCGCGTGCGAGGCACGCGCGCAGCGCGGCGAGCGCGGCGGCGTCGTTATAGGCAAACACGGCGTCGGGGCGCGTGCCCGGTGCATCGAGCAACTGATGCATCGCACGCGCGGCGCCGCTGTCGGGGTCGAGGCCGGCATCTATCGTCACTTCCAGCGACGGGTCGAACAGCAAGCCCGCTTCGAAGAACGCGCGCCGGTAGCCGAGCGCGCGCTGCGCGATGCTGAAGTGCGCGAGCGAGCCGCCGATGAACGCGACACGCTTGCGCTGCTGCTCGAACAGATGCCGCATGGCGAGCGTGGCGCCCGCGGCGTTGTCGAGATTCACCGAGCGCATGCCGGGCGCCCACAGGTCGATCAGCACGAGTGGGCGCTGCATCGCCACCAGCGTGGTTAGCGTTTCCGGTTCGACGAAACCGGCAATTGCCACCGCGTCGGGCGCGTGCAGGCGCATCTGCTGGATCACGTCTTCGGTGGGGCCGGCGGTCAGCACGGACGGCACGATGCCGCGTTCGCGGCAGGCGTCTTCCACACCGTGCAGCACGTGCGAAAAGAACGGGCTGACGGCGAAATTGTTGTGCTGACGGTGCAGCAGGAACGTGAGACGGCGAATGCGCGGGCGCAGTTGGGCGGCGTCATAGCCGAGCTTGCGCGCCGCTTCGACGACGCGCTCGCGGGTGGCCTCGGAAAGGCCCGGCTGGTTCTTCAATGCGCGTGAGACGGTGCCGATCGACACGCTGGCCGCGCGGGCGACGTCGCGGATGGTGGTGGCCATCGAATGAAGCGGACGCGCAAGGGCGGCCGCACGGTGTTTGGGTTCGGGCGATTGTATAGTAAAACCGTGCTAAAACCGCCCGAAAAACACTCGCTCGACACAGGGAAATACCCGTAGGCGTTGGAGTTGGCCCGGAATATGCTGTTTAGTAAAATTAGCTAAACAATGTCCGGTGCTTAGTCTCGACGACGCGCGTTCACTCCAGCGAAACGTGAGCGGCTTCGGCCTGTCCGCGCAGCAAGGCCACGCTTTCGTCGGCGCCGATCAGCACGAAACCGCTTGTCTCATGCTTCGCGCGCCGCTTGGCCAGCGCCGCGACGGACGCAATTTCCTCGCTGCTATAGAGCGATGGGCCATCGGCGGGCTCGACGCGCACGCAGCCGATCGCCATCGTCACGAAACCGAAGAAGGTCGGATTGCCGCGCCGGTCCTCACCGTGGATGCCGCCGGCGAGGCGGTCGGTCGGCGCATAAAACCGCTGCGCGCCCTCGTTGAACACGTGGATCGCGCGCAGCACGCGATCGCGCCAGTCGTCGCTCTGGAACAGGATCAGGAAGTCGTCGCCGCCCACGTGGCCGAGGAAGTCACGGGTCGGGTCGCACACGTCGGCGAGTACGACGGCGGCGAATTTCAGTACTTCGTCACCTTGCCAGTAGCCGTACTGGTCGTTGAACGGCTTGAAGTGGTTCAGGTCGACGTAGCACGCGTAGAAACCGGCGTCGTTGCCGAGCAGCCGGGCAATGTGCGAACTGATCGGAATGTTGCCCGGCAGGAAGGTCAGCGGGTTCGCGTAGCGCGCGGCTTCGATGCGCACCTCGGTCACCGCGCGCACGAGCTTCTCGCCGGTGCCGAGGCCGACGTATTTGCCGTTGTCGGTGATGACGAAGCCGTCGGCGAGATAACGCTGGTCGTCGCTCGCGAGGAGCTTGGCCATCTGCTCGACCGTCATCGATTTCTCGATGATGACCGGCGACGCATTGGCGAACAGCAGGCAAGGGCGCTTGCCGAACAGCTCGCGGTGATACGGCAGTGCGTAGCGGTCCATGAAGCTGCGGCGGTTGATCAGCGCGACCGGCTCGTCCTGCTCGACCACTGCGACCGCATGCAGGTCGGGCAAGCGGTTGAACAGTTCGAGCACGTCGTTGTTGGTCGCGTGGCGCGGCAGCGCGGGCGCGTGCACCAGCATCTTTTCTGACGCCATGCCGCCCGAAGGCGACGCACTGCTCACCGCACGCGTGGTCTCCGGGAACACAGCGATGTGGCCGGCGCGCAGTGCGTCGCGGGCGTCGTCGGTCACCTGGCGAGCCGGCTGCGCGTGCGGACGGCCGAAGAAAAAGCCCTGTCCGCAGCCGATCCCCATGTCGCGCACCACGATCAGATCGGCTTCGTTTTCGATGCCCTCGGCCACGAGCCGCGCGCCGCTTGCGCTGGCGAAGTGCTGCATCGCGCGCACGGCCTCGAACTTGAGCGGATCGCAGGCAATGTCGTGAATGAAAAAGCGGTCGATCTTCACGACGTCCGGTTGCAGCCGCACCCACAAGTTCATGCTGGCGTTCGCGGTGCCGTAGTCGTCGAGCGCGAATTGCGCGCCGGCCGTGCGCAGAGTCGAGAGCACCGGCAGGAAACTGCCTACATCCAGAATCGTGCTTTGCTCGGTCAACTCGATCACGATCCGCTGCGGATCGACGCCGCGATGACGCAGCAGCGCGAGTGTGTCGTCGCGCGCCTCGGCCAACTGGCGCATCGCGTCCGCGCTGAAATTGAGGAACAGCTTGCCGTCGAAGTCGAGCTGCGCGAACGCTTCGATGCAAGTGCGCGCGGCGGCGCGTTCGAGCTCGATCGTGCAGCCCTCGGCGAGCGCTTGCGAAAACAGGGCGAACGGCGCTTCGAGCGACGTGCCGGCCGGGCCGCGGATCAGACCTTCGTAGCCGAGGATCGCACCGTCTTCGAAATCGATGATCGGCTGGAACACAGCGGACAGATCACGCCGGGCGATCAACTCCTCGATGCGCGGCGCGGCGGATCGGGAGGGCGAGCGAGGGTGCATGGCAGGTAGGCGTAGCGATCGACCTTCGACATATCGGCCCGGGTTGCCTGGAGTTAAGTGACTTTTAGTGAATCGTTGCACTGGGATGGTGCGCTCGCTTGTGTTCGGCCGAGTCATTCTGAAGGCGGGATCCGGTTTGCCAGGAATTGGCCTATGCCATCCGGCCGAGGCGACAGCGGCGGCGTTTGCGCGTGAAATAACAAAAAAGCCGCGCGAGGCGGCTTTCTTCAAATGACGCTCAGGGAGGGCGCTTATGAATGTCCTGTTTGCATTGCGCGCGTATTCACCGGCGCGCGACGGCGGCGGCGGTCCGCTCGCGCGAGGCGGCGTGAGTCTCGCCACTGATGTCGCGCGCGCCCCAGCGCTGCGCGAGCGCGGCGCACACCATCAGCTGGATCTGGTGGAACAGCATCAGCGGCAAGACTACGGCGCCCACCGCATGCGAGGCGAAAATCACCTTGGCCATCGGCACGCCGGCGGCAAGGCTCTTCTTCGAACCGCAGAAGATGATGGTGATTTGATCCGCACGGCTAAAGCCGAGCCGCTTGCTGACGAACATCGTCACGGCCAGGGCCAGGGCGAGCAGCACGACGCACAGCAGCAGCAGGCCGCCGAGCGCGGAGAGCGGAATCTGGTGCCACAGCCCTTCATTGACGGCCTCGCTGAACGCGCCGTACACCACCAGCAGGATCGAGCCTTGGTCGACGAACTTGAGCACGCCGCGATTGCGCTCGATCCACTTGCCGATCAACGGCCGCAGCAACTGCCCGGCCACGAACGGCACCAGCAGTTGCAGCACGATGTTGCCCACCGTATGCCACGGCGAAGCGCCGCCGCCAGCCGCCTGATTGGTGACGACGAAGCTGACGAGCGCGGGCGTGATGAAGATGCCGAGCAGGCTCGAGGCGGACGCGCTGCACACCGCAGCCGGCACGTTGCCTTTGGCGATGGACGTAAACGCGATCGACGACTGAACCGTAGACGGCAGCGTGCAGAGGAAGAGGACCCCCGCATAGAGCGCCGGCGTGACAAGTGGCGAAAGGAGCGGTTTAAGCGCGAGGCCGAGCAGCGGAAAGAGCGCGAACGTGCTGAGAAGCACCACCAGATGCAGGCGCCAATGCGTCGCGCCCGCAATGATCGCTTCGCGTGAGAGCTTGGCGCCGTGCAGGAAAAACAGCAGGCCGACCGCCACGTTGGTCACCCAGTTGAATCCGGCAGCGGCCTGCCCATGAACCGGCAGCAAGCTGGCAAGGATCACGGTGCTGACGAGGCATAAGGTGAAGTTGTCGGGAAGCAGTTTCGGGCGAGCCATGTCGGAATCTCGATTCGGTAATGCGGAAAAGCGCGCGGGACGCGCGCCTGAAGGCGCCGTCCCAGCCTATGGGAAAGAGCTATTGTTGATGATTTTTGATTAAATATGCAAATTCATTTACCGAATCGATTAATGAGGGCTGCGCATCGAAAGACGCGTCCCGGAAAATTTGGACGGCGCGGCGACCCTAGTTTTCAGTATTGGCGACGTGATCTGTTTGGTCCATGCAGTTTTGACATTTGAGGTGAAAATGCGGCTGCGATTCGTCATACGCAAGAGCTCGTAAGTTGTCTCTCCAAGTCCTTGAAAGCAAGCGGTTTCAGGGTTTTCGCGCAAGGACTCTGTCGTAGAAAAACGTCGCAGTAACAAGGTGTTACATCCGCGTCCGAGGCCTAACACTTTTTGGCTCGACACCCTTTGCCGGCACCCATAAATTACGGTTCAAAGGCCATCGGGATGCCCCGCGCCGCGATATCGTCGCAGCGCTCGTGCCAGTCCCAAAACAAGTCCACCGCAGCTCGAACGGTGGTCTTCAGGCAAGTCTTCGGGCATGTGAGTCACTGGGTGGACGGGTTGTCGAGAACGAGGCACTGGGCGTTGGGCGCGGTCATCGCTGCGCTGTGCTCGTTCGCCTATGCGAAAGCGCCAGGCATGCCGCACGGCGGTGGTGGCGGCTATTCGCATGCCGGAGCGAATCACGCTATGCGTGGCGAAATGCATAACGGTGACCGCTCCTACAGCGCAGCAGCAGCACCGGCCCGCAATACGATGGTCGATCGCAGCGCGCGCCCGGCGCGTGGCGGAGCGAATTTCGCAGGCGGAAGTTACGCCGACGGCTATGACGTCTACAAGCCGGGCATGCGACGTGTCACCGGACCGGCTGGATACGCCGGCGACGGCCGCGGCGGCATGCAGTACGCCGGCGCTATTACGCCGGTCAGTGCCGAGTCGCGCACGGTGCCTCGGCCACCGGCCAATGCGCCGGTTCGCGCCGGCTCGATTCGCGCCGACGTCGCCCGCTACAACGAGGAGCGCGGTTCGTCGCGCGGCATACAGCGTCAGTCCGATGATCCGCGTCAGCCGGAAGGCTCGCCTTACCGGAACTAGGCGTTCGTGCTTCGTGGACTATGCGTTGCGTTCGTTGCGTGAGCAACCAATGTTTGCCGTTTAGTCTGTGTCCAGACAGCGCACGTACACATCTACTTCTGTCTCCCTTCGCTGACTTCCCCGTGCCGCTTCGACATTGTTCGAGTGCCGGCCATTCGGGTATCTGACTCCGCCTTCACGCCTGCATCATCCCGAACCGGGTCCGCGGCATCTCTGCCATTTCGTCCTCCCAAATTCTCAACGCTCCGTTTCGCTCGATCGCTGCTCCTGCCTTTCAAACCGCTTGACAGCGGCCTTCCGCCATAACGTCGTCCCAAAGCCCGCTATCAATGTGACGTTTCGACGCCACACTTTTTTGAAAACACTCGGCAGCAGACCCTCTCCCATCGTCAAATTTGGTCGTTTCTGCGGCGGTGCGTCATCCGCGTGTCATTTAAGGCGTTATCAACCCGTCGGCCGCAATGTGAGTAACGCTTTGCGCGGTGCCGCAAAATTTGCGGCGGCACGGCGAGCCCGCTGTCGGCCAAGGGTTTATCAGGCCGATAAGCGACAAAACTAATCAGACCGATATACCCGCAATAACCCACGATATTTTTGTTTATAAAAATGGTCCGCAAAGATGGTCCCGCCCAGATTGGCTCGATGATCGAACGGACAACAACAATGATTCGCGCGAGCTCCCCCTTTCGCACAGCCACACCCTTTTTGACAAAGACAGGAGAACCCATGAAAACAAGCATCAGCAGTGCGCTGAAGACCACCCTCAAGGCAACCGCGTGTGCCGCTTTGCTGGCCAGTGCATCGTCTGCTTTTGCGCAATCGAGCGTGCAACTCTACGGTCAGGTCGACGAATGGGTCGGTGCGCAGAAATTCCCGGGCGGCAAGACTGCGGTGCAGGTCGCGGGCGGCGGCATGTCGACTTCGTACTGGGGCTTGAAAGGGGCGGAGGATCTGGGCAACGGCTACAGGGCGATCTTCGCGCTGGAAGGGTTCTTCCTGGCGCAAAACGGCCAGTACGGCCGCTTCACGGGCGACACGATGTTTTCGCGTAACGCGTACGTCGGTATCGAATCGCCCTACGGCACGGTGACGGCAGGCCGTCTGACGACGCCGCTGTTCGTGTCGACGATTCTGTTCAACCCGTTCGTCGACTCGTACCAGTTCTCGCCGATGGTCTGGCACACGTACCTCGGCCTCGGCACGTTCCCGACCTACTCGACGGATCAGGGTGTGACGGGCGACTCCGGTTGGAGCAACGCGGTGTCGTACTCGTCGCCGAACTTCAACGGCCTGTCGGCGACGGCCATGTACGCGCTCGGCAACACGACCGAGAACGGCGCGAAGAAGTGGAGCGGCCAGGTGCTGTACTTCCACGGCCCGTTCGCGGCCACGGCGGTGTATCAGTACGTGAACTTCAACAACGTGCCGAGCGACCTCGGCAGCTTCAGCACGTCGGGCGTGCCCGGCCTGAAGAGCCAGAGCGTCGCGCAACTCGGCGTGTCGTACGACCTGAAGTTCGTGAAGTTCTTCGGCCAGTACATGTACACGTACAACGACCAGCAGGTCACGAGTTGGCACGTGAACACGGCGCAAGGCGGCGCGACGGTGCCGTTCGGCCCGGGCTCGGTGATGGCGTCGTACGCCTACTCGCGCGACGGCGGCGGGTTCGACCAAACCCGTCAGACGGCTTCGGTCGGCTACGACTATCCGCTGTCCAAGCGCACGGACATCTACGCGGCCTACATGTACGACCACATTTCCAGCATGTCGAGCGGCAACACCTACGGCGTCGGCCTGCGCGCCAAGTTCTAAGCGTCCCGGCCGCGCCGCGCGACGCCTGCTCGCAGGCTTCGCGCACTGGCCGCATCAGGTTGATCTCCAAGCCCGCTTTCTTCGGAAGGCGGGTTTTTTTGCTTTTGCGCCGCTGTATTCATTCGTTGGGAAGCGTTTTGCCGACCAGTCTTTGATAAACACGGCAAAATGACGCCGATTGATTCCTGAAGCGAGCGATTGAGATGGATACCCTCGTCAGCATGAAAGTGTTCCGCCACGTGGTCGAAGTCGGCAGCTTTGTCGGCGCGGCCGAACGGATGGAGATGTCGGCGGCCATGGCGAGCAAGCACGTGATGCACCTCGAACAGCAACTCGGCGCGCGTCTGTTGAACCGCACCACGCGGCGGGTCGCGCCGACCGAGGCGGGCCGCGAGTACTACGAGCGTCTGAGCCAGGTGCTCACCGAACTCGAGGAGGCCGAGCAGGTGGTCGGCGCGGCGAGCGTCGTGCCACAGGGACGCTTGCGGGTGTCGTCGCTGTCGGCGTTCGGCCTGAGCCACGTGATGGCCGCGGTGGCCGACTACGCCGCGCAATATCCGCAGGTCACCGTCGATATGACCTTGTCGGACCGCGTGGTCGAACTGATCGACGAGGGTTTCGATGTCGCGATCCGCGCTTCACCGAGCGGGCTGAAGTCTTCTTCATTGATCGCGCGGCAGATCGCGACCGCGCACCTGGTGCTGTGCGCGTCGCCGGCGTATTTGAAGCGGCACGGCACGCCGAAGACCGTCGCCGATCTGGCGCGCCACAACTATCTGCAATACGCGGGCGTGTCGGCGCTCGAAATCGCGCCCGCGACCGGCGACGCCTCGCCACGCGTGCGTCTGACGGGCAATCTGATCGTCAATCATCTGGAAGCGCAGCGCGTGATCGTGCTGCAAGGCGCGGGCATCGCGATGCTCGGCACCGAGGTGATCGGCGACGATCTGGCCGCGGGGCGTCTCGTGCCGCTGCTGGTGGACGACGTGCCGCCGCGCGAACTGCCCATTCACGTGGTCTATGCGAGCCGCCGGCATCTGTCGGCCAAGGTGCGCTCGTTTGTCGACTTTCTCGCCGAGCGGTTCGCGAACGAGTCGCTGTGGCCGTCGCTCGAACAGATCAAGGCGTTGGCGGTGCGCTAGGCCGCCCACGCCACCGAGGCGTCTCGACCCGTTTCGCTATACTGGTTGGCAACACCCATACGCGAACGATCTGGGGGAGACATGACCGATCTGTCCACGCCGCAGCGCGCCGGCAGCCACAAGCTGCCCGCGGGCCGGCGCCTGCGCTTTGTCACGGCGGCCGCTTTGTTCGATGGCCACGATGCGTCGATCAACATCATGCGGCGCATTCTGCAGGCGAGCGGCGTCGAGGTGATCCACCTCGGCCACAACCGCTCCGTCGATGAAGTCGCCACCGCCGCGCTGCACGAGGACGCCGATGGCGTCGCCGTGTCCAGCTACCAGGGCGGCCATAACGAATACTTCCGCTATCTGGTCGACTTGCTGCGGACGCGTGGCGGCGAGCGCATCAAGGTGTTCGGTGGAGGCGGTGGGGTGATCGTCCCTGAGGAAATTGCAGAACTCGAGCGTTACGGCGTCGAGAAGATCTATTCGCCGCAGGACGGGCAACGGCTTGGTCTGCAAGGCATGATCGACGATATGATCGCGCGCTGCGCCGAAGGCGCGCGCGTCAGCGCCGCCGATGTCGCCAACGCGCCCACCATTGCCGACACGGCTAACGCGGCCGACCCAGCATCCCTCACCTTCCGCCGCCTCGCGCAACTCATCAGCGCATTCGAAGCAGGCGCTATCGACGCATCCGCCCGCGAAAAACTGTCCGCGCAGGCCAAAGCAGCCACAACCCCCATCCTTGGCATCACCGGAACCGGCGGCGCCGGCAAATCCTCGCTCACCGACGAACTGATCCGGCGCTTTCGCCTCGACTACGGCGACGCTCTCACCATCGCCGTGCTCGCCATTGACCCATCGCGCCGCAAGTCCGGCGGCGCGCTGCTGGGCGACCGCATCCGCATGAACGCCATCGGCGACTGGGGCGGCGGCGCGCGCGTGTATATGCGTTCGATGGCGACGCGCGAGGCATCGAGCGAAATCTCCGACTCGCTGCCCGACGCGCTGATGCTGTGCAAGGCGGCGGGCTTCGATCTGATCGTCGTCGAAACATCCGGCATCGGCCAGGGCAATGCGGCGATCGTGCCGTTCGTCGACGAATCGCTGTATGTGATGACGCCGGAGTTCGGCGCAGCGAGCCAGTTGGAGAAGATCGACATGCTCGACTTCGCCGGCTTCGTCGCGATCAACAAGTTCGATCGCAAGGGCGCGCCGGACGCGTTGCGCGACGTCGCCAAGCAGGTGCAGCGCAATCGCGGCGACTTCGCGAAGTCGCCGGAAGCGATGCCGGTGTTCGGCACGATCGCCTCGCGCTTTAACGACGACGGCGTGACCGCGCTCTACCGGCACGTCGCCGAGGCGCTGCGCAAGCACGGCTTGCGCGCTGGCGGCGACCGGCTGGCCGCGCCCGAAGGTCTGCGCTTTTCGAGCGACCGCAACGCCATCGTGCCGCCGGCGCGAGTGCGCTATCTGGCGGATGTCGCGCAGACAGTTCACGCTTATCGCGAGCGAGCCGACGCGCAAGCGCGCGTGGCGCGTGAGCGTTGGCAACTTGTCGAGGCGCGTCGGATGATGGGCGAGGTGGATGCGGCTGCAAGGGCGGTTGCGAACCCGGACGCCGGCGCAAACACGTCGGCGAACTCAATTGCAGGTTCAGTGGCAAACACAGAAGGCGTTGGCGCCAATCCGTCGCTTCAGCAACTCGACGCTCTCATCACCCAACGCACCACCTCTCTCGGCGAACGCGAGCGCGCCCTGCTGGACGCCTGGCCACAAACCGTCGCTGCCTACTCAGGCGCCGAACACATCGTCCGAATCCGCGACCGCGAGATCCACACCGCGCTCACCGTCACGACGCTGTCCGGCTCCGAGGTCCGCAAAGTCTCCCTGCCGAAGTTCGTCGATCACGGCGAGATTCTGCGCTGGCTGATGCTCGACAATCTGCCCGGCTACTTTCCCTTCACCGCGGGCGTGTTCCCATTCCGCCGCGAAAACGAAGACCCGACGCGGATGTTCGCCGGCGAAGGCGATCCGCAACGCACCAACCGCCGCTTCAAGCTGCTCTCAGAAGGCATGCCGGCCAAACGTCTGTCGACCGCCTTCGACTCGGTCACGCTCTACGGCGAAGAACCGGACGAGCGCCCCGACATCTACGGCAAGGTGGGCAATTCGGGCGTCTCAGTAGCGACGCTCGACGACATGAAGACGCTTTACGACGGCTTCGACCTCTGCGCGCCGGAAACCTCGGTCTCGATGACGATCAACGGGCCCGCGCCGACCATCCTCGCGATGTTCTTCAACGTCGCGATCGATCAGCAGATTGCGCGCATGACGCAGCAGCAAGGCCGCCCGCTCACGGACGACGAACTCGCCGCGACGCGCCGCACGGCGCTGGAAAACGTGCGCGGCACCGTGCAGGCCGACATCCTCAAGGAAGACCAAGGCCAGAACACGTGCATCTTCTCGACCGAATTCAGCCTGAAAGTGATGGGCGATATTCAGGCGTACTTCGTCGAGCACGGCGTGCGCAATTTCTATTCGGTGTCGATCTCCGGCTATCACATTGCCGAAGCCGGCGCGAACCCGATCTCGCAACTTGCCTACACGCTCGCGAATGGCTTCACCTATGTCGAGGCCTATCTGGCCCGCGGCATGTCGATCGACGACTTCGCACCGAATCTGTCGTTCTTCTTTTCGAACGGCATGGACCCGGAGTACGCGGTGCTGGGCCGCGTCGCGCGACGCATCTGGGCCGTTGCCATGCGTGAGCGCTACGGCGCGAACGAACGCAGCCAGAAGCTCAAGTATCACGTGCAGACTTCGGGCCGCAGCCTGCACGCGCAGGAGATCGACTTCAACGATATCCGCACCACGTTGCAGGCGCTGATTGCGATCTACGACAACTGCAACTCGCTGCACACGAACGCCTTCGACGAAGCGATCACCACGCCCACCGAGGATTCGGTGCGCCGCGCAGTGGCGATCCAGTTGATCATCAACCGTGAATGGGGGCTTGCGAAGAATCAGAATCCGAACCAGGGCAGCTTCGTGATCGAGGAACTGACCGATTTGGTGGAAGCGGCGGTGCTCGCCGAATTCGACCGGCTGACCGAGCGCGGCGGCGTGCTCGGCGCGATGGAAACCGGCTATCAGCGCGGGCGCATCCAGGACGAGTCGATGCTGTACGAGCATCGCAAGCATGACGGCTCGTATCCGATCGTCGGCGTGAATACGTTTTTGAGCGCGCATCCGCACGAGGCGCCGCAGCCGATCGCGCTGGCCCGTTCCACCGACGATGAAAAGCAAGGTCAGTTGCAACGTCTGCGCGCGTTCCAGGCGCAGCATTGCGACGCGGCGCCCGCCGCGCTCGAACGCCTGAAGCGCGCGGTGATCGACGATGAAAACGTGTTCGCGGTGCTGATGGACGTCGTGCGTGTCTGCTCGCTCGGGCAGATCACGCACGCGTTGTTTGAAGTGGGCGGGCAGTACCGCCGCAATATGTAAGCCCTGCTGCGTGGCGATCGCTGCTGCGGCTTGGCGTGAAGCCAAGCCGCAGCATACGAAACCGCTTAACGCCGGCACCTCACCCGAGGCGCTCCAACATGATGCTCAGCGCGCGATGCCCAGCCGCGCCTTCGCATCGTCATATTCCTTCGTCAAACGCCGCACCAGCTCGCTCACGCTCGGCACGTCGTCCATCAGGCCGACGCCTTGGCCTGCGCCCCAGATGTCTTTCCACGCCTTCGCCTTGTCGCTGCCGAAGTTCATCTTGGTCTTGTCCGATTCCGGCAGCGCGTCCGGGTCCAGCCCCGCGTTCAGGATACTTTCGCGAATGTAGTTGCCATGCACGCCGGTGAACAGGTTCGTGTAGATGATGTCCGACGCCGTGGAGTTGACGATCGCCTGTTTGTAGCTGTCGACAGCGTGAGCTTCCTTGGTCGCGATGAAGCGCGTGCCCATATAGGCGAGGTCCGCGCCCATGGCCTGCGCCGCGAGAATCGAGCCGCCGTTGGCGATCGAGCCCGACAGCACGATCGGGCCGTCGAACATGCGCCGCACTTCGCCGACCAGCGCGAAGGGCGAGGTCGTGCCGGCATGGCCGCCCGCACCGGACGCCACCAGGATCAGTCCGTCGACGCCTGCTTCCAGCGCCTTTTGCGCATGGCGCAGATTGATCACGTCATGCAGCACGATGCCGCCGTAGCTATGCACCGCATCGACGATTTCCCGCGCCGGCGCCCGCAGGCTCGTGATGAAAATCGGCACCTTGTGTTCGACGCACACGCGCACGTCGTGTTCGAGCCGCGTATTCGACTGATGGACGATCTGGTTGACGGCGATCGGCCCGATGACCGCCTCGGGGTTGGCCGCCTTGTGCTCCGCGAGCTGCGCCTGAATCTGCGTGAGCCATTCATCGAGCAGTTCGGCCGGGCGGGCATTCAGCGCGGGGAACGAGCCGACGATCCCAGCCTTACATTGAGCCAACACGAGCTCTGGGTAACTGACGATGAACATCGGCGAAGCGACGACGGGCAGCGCAAGTTTTTGCAGGACGGCGGGCAATGCCATAGTGCGAGTCTCCTGATTTAAGCGAGCCGGTGCGTCGTTGCGCGCCGGCGATGACTGAGTTTAGCGGCACATGGCTTGCGGCGCTTTTGCCAGCCGCAGCCATCCGAAAATTTAAGAACGATCGTTCGATTATAGGCGAAGCGCGGCGTACGCGTTCGGTTGGGTCGTTTGGAACAGTTGGAAGGAGTGTTCAGGTTCTATGTTTGCGTGGGCTATCCCACCTCGCGTGGACACATTGGGCTTTTACAATGCAGGGACTCCAAAATCACGAGAGAGACGTCATGGCCTTCGAGGATTTCACGCCCTTTCGCGTCGCCGTGGGCGATGTCGATATTTTCGGAGTGAAGGGCGGGGCGGGGCCGCCTCTTCTGTTGCTGCACGGTCATCCGCAGTCGCATCTGATCTGGCAAGAGTGCGCCGCGCAACTGGCGCAGCATTTCACGGTGATCGCCACTGACTTGCGCGGCTACGGCGCATCGGGCAAGCCGCCGAGCGACGCCGCGCACACGCCGTATTCCAAGCGCGTGATGGCGGCCGATCAGGTCGCCGTGATGCGCCATTTCGGCTTCGAACGTTTTCTCGTGTGCGCGCACGATCGCGGCGCGCGCGTCGCGCATCGCATGGCGCTCGATCATGCCGATGCCGTCGAGCGTCTGATGCTGCTCGACATCGCGCCGACGCTCGCCATGTACGAGGCCACCGACCGCACCTTTGCGACGCACTACTTCCACTGGTTCTTCCTGATCCAGCCGGAGCCGCTGCCCGAAACGCTGATCGGCGCGAATCCGGCGGCATATGTCGACGCGGTGATGGGCAGCCGTCACGCGGGCCTGGCGCCGTTCGAGCCCGCCGCGCTCGACGCCTATCGCTCGGCCCTCGCGCAACCGGGCGCGGTGCACGCGATGTGCGAGGACTACCGCGCGTCGGCGAGCATCGACCTGGAACACGATCGTGCCGACATCGAGCGCGGTCACAAGATCGGCTGTCCGCTGCGCGTGCTGTGGGGCGACAAGGGCGTGATCGAGAAGTGCTTCGACGCGCTGGCGGAATGGCGTCACGTGGCGCGTGACGTGAGTGGCCGCGCGCTGTCTTGCGGCCACTACATACCTGAAGAAGCGTCGGACGAACTGGTCGCCGAAATGCTGTCTTTCTTTGAAGCGGTCGAACAGTAGGCCTTTCCGTCCGTTCCGGTTTGCTCATACGCGAAGCCGCGCCCGCGCGTAGCTCAACCGAGCGGCGGCAAGCGGCGCGCGACCGGCGTCGACTTGACGATCGCGGTGCTGGTTTCCGCGCGCTCGGTGACTTTCGACAGAATTGCGTCGAGCTGTTCGATCGAATGGAGATACAGGCGGCAGATGAAGCAATCGTCGCCCGTCACCTTGTCGCATTCGACGAACTCCGGAATCCGCCGGATCACCTCTTCCACCAGATGCAACTGACCGGGCAACGGCTTCACGCGCACGATGGCCTGCAGCGTGTAGCCGAGCGCGCGCGGATCGATCTGCACCGTGAAGCGCTCGATCACGCCTTGCGCTTCGAGCCTGCGCACGCGCTCCGCCGTGCTCGGCGCCGACAGGCCGACCTGACGCGCCAGTTCGCTGACCGGCTGACGCGCGTCTTCCGCGAGCGCGGCGAGGAGCGCCCGGTCCGTATCGTCGAGCAGGGCGGGTGTTGGAGGAGTAAGGCGTTTGGTCATGACGGCCTTCGATTATTAGACTGCATCGCGTGAATACTTAAGTTTAGCCATGTATTCGGACGATCGGATTAATTACACTGCTCGTCATGCAGGGATCAATCGAGGATCGAATCATGGCGTCAAATGAAATCCGCCGCGGAGCCGCGGAAATGACCATGGCGATGCTGATGTCCGGCACCATCGGCTGGCTGGTGGTGTCGTCGCAGCAAAGCCCGTTCAATGTGGTGTTCTTCCGCTGCATTTTCGGCGGAGCGACGCTCGCGCTCGTGTGCGCCGTGCTGGGGCTGTTCCGGCGCCGGCTCTTCTCGTGGAAGATGCTCGGCCTCGCGTTGCTCGGCGGCGCGGCGATCGTCATCAACTGGGTGTTGCTGTTCGCCGCGTATTCGCGCGCGTCGATCTCGATGGCGACGGCCGTCTACAACACACAGCCGTTCATGCTGGTGGCGCTGGGCGCGTTGGTGTTCCGCGAGCGCATCAGCGCGTCGACGGTGGCCTGGCTGGTGGTCGCGTTCATCGGTCTCGTGTTCGTCGTGAAGGTCGAGCCGGCGGTGTTGGCGGTGCCGGGGCAATATCTGGTCGGCGTCGCGTACGCGGTGGGCGCGGCGGCGATGTATGCGGTGTCGTCGATCATTACGAAGCGGCTCAAGGGCACGCCGCCGCATCTGATCGCGTTGATCCAGGTGTCGCTCGGCGTGCTGATGCTCGCGCCGTTCGTGCGCTTTGACGCGTTGCCCACAACCGGCGTGCAATGGCTCGAACTGATCGTGCTCGGCATCGTCAATACCGGCCTCATGTACGTGCTGCTGTACGGCGCGATCCAGAAGCTGCCGACTTCGATGACAGGCGTGCTCTCGTTCATCTATCCGGTGGTGGCGATCATCGTCGACCGGGTTGCGTTCGGACAAACGCTCGCGTGGATTCAGGTGCTCGGCGCAGTGCTGATTCTGGTGGCCGCGGCCGGCGTCAATCTCGGCTGGCGGATCGTGCCGCAAAAGCGCCTGTCGTCGACCTGACGGGCGTCGCGCCGTTGCGATCAATCACAATGCTACGGATTCCAGAGTAACCGGATGCGCAGATTGTTCATATCCGCGGACTAATGATTCGAAAGATACGCGACTGCGGGGCCTCGTCACGTGACGTGTATGCAGCTTTAAAAGCAGGCGTCAAACTTCTGTAGGGAAATCACCGATGCGGTCAAAAAACAGGCACGCGTATCATGCGTCTTGACGCTGATCACGTCCGACAGAATTTCCGCCGCTCGCCTGTATTGGTCGAGCGGCTTTCTTTTTGTAGCGACGGTATCTAGCGTGCCTGTGTCAGCGGCGGCGCGTCAGGCCGCACGCGCGACGATGCGCGCTCCATCCACTTCCAGCGGTCCATTCTTCCCCGCCAGCTCTTCGACGATCCCTCGCACCAGCGCGGGCCACTCGCCGCGCGGCTTGAGCATCGACGCGGCGGCGCGCATCACACTGGCGTCGTCGAGCATTTGCAGTAACGTGTCGAAGCCCATTGCACGGACTTCGAGCAGCTTGAACACGATCAGCACCTTCAGCGCATTCTTTGCATTGCGTGCCGGATCGGCGCGCAGCCACGCAACACGCGAAAACGCGCGTTCAAGCGCCTGTTCGACATTCGTGAAGGGTGAGCCATGGCCGGGGATCACGAGGCGCACGTCGAGCCTCGCAATGGCTTCCAGCACGGCTTGCTCCTCGGCGAAACCGCTTTCGCCTTCCAGCTCGGGAAAGATCACGCCGAAACCGTTTTCCCAGAGCGCGTCCGCGCTGATCAGGATGCGTTCGCTCGCGCAGTACAGCATCAGCGAATGCGGATCGTGGCCGGGTGCGCCGAGCACGTCCCAGTTGAGCGCGCCGAGCCGCAACTGCGCGCCGGGCGCGATCGTCCCGGTGAAGGTGAAGCGCTCGCAGGTCTGGCCGGTGGCGCGAAACGTCAGGCGCGCTTCGTCCCAATCCTGCACGGCGCCGGCTTCCGAGGCCGGAATGACGGTGCGGCACGGCCACGTCGCCTGCAAAAGCGCGTTGCCGCCGCAGTGATCCGAATGCAGATGCGTGTTGACGATCAGATCGAGCGGCCGCGCGCCGAGTGCTTGCCGCACCAAGGCGAGCGTTTGCGGCGCGTGCGTGGCATAGCCGGTATCGACGAGCGCGGCGCAGGCGTCGCCCACCAGCAGCACGTTGTTCGACGAGAGCCAGCCGCGCTCGAAAACCCGAATCGATTCCGGCAGCGCGATCATGGCGAGTTGGGCGCTGCGTTAGCCTCAGCGTCCGCATTCGCGGACGCTTCGGGTTTCGGCATCACGAGAATCGTCGACGATCCGACCAGCATGGTCTCGCCACGCTGATTCACGACCGAGCCTTCGAGATGCGTCAGATCGCCGTTCAGGCTCGGCTTCCAGTAAGCATGCTTCACGCGCCAGGTGATCGTGAGCGTGTCGTTCGCATGGACGGCTTTCTTCAGCTTGATATCGAACTCCAGACCGAGCGGTTGCGCGTAGGTCGAGTAATGCGTCGCGAGCAGCGCCATGAAATGTGCGGTCGGTTGCGTGCCGGACGCGATCAGGCCGCCGAAGCGGCTTTGCGCGGCATACGCTTCATCGTGATGCAGCGGGTTGTAGTCGTTGACGAGCGCAGCGAACGATTTCACCGACTCCGCCGATAGCGCCAACGTCGAACTGAACGTTTCGCCAACCGTGACGATGCGTGGCGCGGCGTTCATCGCCGCACCTTCGGCTGGCTCGCGACGAACTCCGCGTGGCGCGCCTCGATTGCGTCCCAGACCGCGCGCTTCGCGTCGTCGTCGAACAAAGACCAGCCGGCGATTTCGTCGATGGTGCGCAGGCATCCTTCGCACCAGCCGGTCGACGCGTCCATCCTGCATACGTTGATGCATGGCGACGGCACGGCGTGGTCGTCTTCGTTATTGGGACCTGCTGTCATCATCGTCATCGCGTCACGCCGTCTCGCGCAGCGCCACGTCGATCACCGGCGCGCCCGTCAGCGCGATCAGTTCCTGCGCCGTCAGATTGAACACCGCATGCGGATGACCCGCGGCAGCCCACAGACTGTCTAGTTCGAGCAGATCCGCGTCGATCAGCGTGACCGGCTCGGTCGCATGACCGATCGGGCAAACGCCGCCGATCGCATAGCCGGTTTTTTCGCGGACGAACTTCGCGTCCGCCCGGCCGATGTCGCCGACCTGCGCGGCGACCTTCTTTTCGTCGACGCGATTCGCGCCGCTCGCGATCACTAATACCGGCACGTCGTCTTCACGGCGGCGAAACAGGATCGACTTGGCGATCTGCGCGACCGAGCAGCCGAGGCCTGCCGCGGCTTCGGCGGAGGTCTTGCCGGTTTCCGGCAGCATCACGATCCGGCCCGCGTGACCGCGTTCGCGCAATAGCAGCGCGACTCGGCGTGCCGAGTCGGGCAGCGCGGTGAGATCGTCGGATTCGAGAGAAGCGTGGTCCGTCATCGTTTCAGGTCCTGATTGATTGCATGAGTGTTCAGCCAACGCGTCGAGCCAACGTCAGACGCAGTTGGCCGCTTCGCTGCGCGCTTTGGCGAGCAGCGCTTTACCGGCGCGCGAGACATTGGGCTTACCGATCGACGTCGAGATGAAATCGCCGATCGCCACGACTTGCGCGAGGTCGATGCCGGTCTCGATGCCGAGGCCGTTCATCAGATACAGCACGTCTTCGGTCGCAACGTTGCCGGTCGCGCCCTTCGCATACGGACAGCCGCCGAGGCCCGCCACCGACGCGTGATAAATCTCGATGCCTTCCTGCAACGCCGCGTAGATGTTGGCGAGCGCCTGACCATAAGTGTCGTGGAAGTGGCCGGATAGACGCTCGCGCGGAAATACCTGGGTGACCGCCTCGAACACTTCGCGCGTGCGCTTCGGCGTGCCGACGCCGATCGTGTCGGCGATATCGATCTCGTCGCAGCCGAGCGCCGCGAAACGCTGGACCACATCCACTACTGACGCGACCGGCACTTCGCCCTGATACGGACAGCCCAACGCGCACGACACGCTGCCGCGAATCCGCAGGCCGTGTTCCTTCGCCGCCTGCGCGACAGGCGCGAACCGGTCGATGCTTTCCGCGATGCTGCAGTTGATGTTCTTCTGCGAAAACGCTTCGCTGGCCGCGCCGAAGATCACGATCTCGTCGGCACGCGCGGCGAGCGCGCCCTCGAAACCGCGCAGGTTCGGTGTCAGCACCGAGTAGATCGTGCCGGGACGCCGTTCGATGCCGGCCATCACGTCGGCGCCGTCGGCCATCTGCGGCACCCATTTCGGCGACACGAACGAAGCGGCCTCGACGTTGCGGAAGCCCGCGGCCGACAAACGGTTGATCAACTCGATCTTGGTCGCGGTAGGGACGAACTCTTTTTCGTTCTGCAGTCCGTCACGCGGACCGACTTCGACGATTTTCACTTGCTGGGGTAGGGCCATGATGTGTCTCCTATGTCGACGCCGCGCGTGGCGGCGCTCCTTCAATGGGATTCGATGGGTTCAGTATCCACGTTCGATATTCACCACGCCGCTGACCGTGTCGCCGCGCACGAGCGCGGTGATCTTCCGCGCGACCTGGGCGACGCTTTCTTCGCGCAACGTCAGCGCGGACACGTGCGGCGTGATCGTGATGCGCGGCTCCTGCCAGAACAGATGATCCGGTGGCAATGGTTCCTCGCGGAACACGTCGAGCGTGGCGGCGGTGAGCTGCCCGCTCGCGAGCGCGTCGAGCAAATCCTGTTCGACCAGATGGCCGCCGCGCGCCACGTTGATCAGATACGCGCCGTGCGCGAGCTTCGCGAAGGTGCGCGCGTTCAGCACATCGCTCGTCTCCGGAGTATGCGGCAGCAGATTGACCAGCACTTTCACGCCGTCGAGAAACGCGTCGAATTGGGCTTCGCCGGCGAACGTCGTGATGCCGTCGATCTGCCGCGGGCTGCGGCTGTAGCCGCGCACCGGCATACCGAACGCCGCGAGCGCTTGTGCGACATGCGCGCCGAGCACGCCGAGTCCCAGCACGCCGACCGTGAAGGTGTCGCGCGGGTGCGGTTCGAGCACTTCCCAGCGGCGCTCGTTCTGCAGCGTCTGATACTCGTCGAAACGGCGCAGGTAGCGCAGCACCGCGTGCGTCACATACTCGGCCATTTGCAGCGCCATGCCGGTGTCTTCGAGACGGATCAACTGCGCGTTGCACGGCAACGTGCCGGGCTGTTCGTGTTCGAGCGCGAGGATCGCATCGACGCCCGCGCCGAGATTGAAGATCGCGCGCAGATCGTCGCGGCCGGCCAGCATCTCACGCGGGGGACGCCACACGACCGCGAAGTCGGCCGGCGCGCTGTCGCCAGGCTGCCATTCACGCAGATCGGCGTCCGGCAGGGCGCGGGCGAAGTCGTGCAGCCACACTGCGGCGTCGGCATGCGGCATGTAGAAGAGGATTTTCATACGGTGCGGAAGGCGCCTGCGAGTTCGGGTCGAGTGACGAAGAAGCCACGGCATGACCGGCGCGACGGCTGCGGCGTTGCGGACGACGCTTGCGGCATGAGGCCTCCTCCTTTTATGGATAGGCTTCATTCTACTTTTTCAACGCGAATCGCGCGCGTTTGCGTACGGGCGTGCGGTTCGGTGGTGAGTTTTCCGCCGCGCGGCCCATAGGTGGCGGCGCCTTTGCCTGCGCATTTATCCTCGCATTTGCTCGCTCATTTGCCCGATAACCAAAGCACAAAAACTTGGTTCGTCCGCGCGGCGCCCGGCGGGACAATCATTACCCGGATTCCCGCAGCGAGGCACACACATGCTTTCATGCACCAAATCGACATGGCCGCCGCGGCTCGTCACCGTTCCCGGTTTGCACGGCAGCGAGGGCGCGCACTGGCAGAGCTGGCTGGAGCGGCAGTTCGCGCGCTCGCTGCGCGTCGAGCAAGCCGACTGGGACGCGCCGGACCTCGCGCTGTGGTCGAAATCGCTGCGCGATCTGCTGGCGCGCGAACGCGGGCCATTCGTGCTGGCCGCGCATAGCTTCGGTTGCCTCGCGACTGCGCATGCGTTGCAGCAGGCCTCATATGCGAACGACGTGGTCGGCGTGCTGTTCGTCGCGCCCGCGAGTCCGCAGAAATTCGCCTTCGCGGGACCGTTCGACGCGCGGCGTCTCGGCGTGCCCTCGATTATGATCGGCAGCGAAACCGATCCGTGGATGCCGCTCGCCGGTTCGCGCGATCTCGCGCAGCGTTTCGGCAGCGCGTTCGTCAATCTCGGCGACGCGGGGCATATCAACACCGCGGCCGGTTTCGGTCCGTGGCCGCGCGCCAAGTATTTCGTCGATACGCTGGTGCACTGCGCGGCGCCGCTGCGTTTTCGCGAGGAGCCGTTCGAGGCCGCACAGCACGCGTTCGTGTGAGTGATTGGGCCGCGGCGTTCGCGCATCGAGTCACGCGCGAACGGACGGCTGGCCAAGTAAGCGATCCGTTAGAATCCCGCTTCACGCTGCACGTTCGTGCGGCCACTGGTTTTCATCATCGATAGGCGGGGACAAGATGGCAGGCAAGACGGGGACATCGCGCTGGCTGGCAGCCGGCATGACGGCAATCACGCTCGCGCTGGCGGGCATGTCGACGGCGCACGCGGATACATCGCTGCTCAACGTGTCGTACGACGTGACGCGCGAGCTGTACAAGGACATCAACGCCGGCTTCATCGCGGCGTATAAGCAGAAGAGCGGCGAGAACGTGTCGATCCGCCAGTCGCACGGCGCATCGAGCGCGCAGGCGCTGTCGGTGCTGCAAGGCCTGCAGGCCGACGTGGTGACGATGAACCAGCCGAACGACATCGACCTGCTCGCCGAGAAAGGCCAACTGGTGCCGGCCAACTGGCGCGCGCGTCTGCCGGACGACAGCGCGCCGTACACCACGACGATGGTGTTCCTGGTACGCAAGGGCAATCCGAAGCATATCAAGGACTGGGACGATCTCGCCAAGCCGGGCGTGCAGGTGATCATCGCGAATCCGAAGACATCGGGCAACGGACGCTACTCGTATCTCGCCGCATGGGGTTATCGCAAGCAGCATGGCGGCACCGACGCGCAGGCGCTCGATTTCGAAAAAGAGATCTTCAAGAACGTGCCGGTGCTCGACACGGGCGGCCGCGGCGCGACGACCACGTTCACGCAACGCGGCATCGGCGACGTGCTGGTGACTTTCGAAAACGAAGTGGCGCTGATGGACACGGGCGTGGGCGGGGGCAATTTCGAGGCGGTGTATCCGTCGGTGAGCTTGCTGGCGGCGCCGCCGGTGTCGATCGTCGACAAGGTGGTCGACAAGCGCGGAACGCGCAAGGAAGCGCAGGCGTATCTCGACTATCTGTGGTCGCCGGCCGCGCAGGACATCATCGCGCAGCATCATCTGCGTCCGCGTGACAAGACCGTGCTCGCGAAGCATGCGGCGGAGTTCAAGCCGATCAAGACGTTCACGGTGGAAGAGATGTTCGGTAGCTGGCAGAAAGCGCAGCAAACGCATTTCTCCGATGGCGGGACGTTTGATCAGATTATCGTCGACAAGAAGTAAAGCTTTAGTCGTGTAGTAAGTAAAAAGGCTGCCTCAAAAACGAGGCAGCCTTTTTTATTGCGCGTGCTTTATCTCACGCGATACAAACGCTCAGTTCGGCGCAGCGTGTTTATCGCAGCCATGCTCGCAGCCGCTTTGATCGAGTGGCATCTGTTGCGCGGCCTCGGCGCGAATGCCAAGACGTTCGAGCAGCTTGCGGTCCGCTTCTGCTTGCGGGTTGCTGGTGGTCAGCAACTGATCGCCGTAAAAAATCGAATTCGCGCCAGCGAGGAAGCACAATGCCTGCAGCGCTTCGTCCATCTGCTCGCGTCCGGCCGACAAACGCACCATCGCGCGCGGCATGGTGATGCGCGCAACCGCGATCGTGCGCACGAATTCAAACGGGTCGATCGCTTCGGTGCCGGTCAGCGGCGTGCCTTCCACCTGCACCAGATTATTGATAGGCACCGATTCCGGATACGGCTCCATGTTCGCCAGTTGCGCGATCAGGCCGGCGCGCTCACGGCGCGATTCACCCAGGCCGACAATCCCGCCGCAGCACACGTTGATGCCTGCATCGCGCACGCGTTCGAGCGTGTCGAGGCGATCCTGATACGTGCGCGTCGAAATGATCTGCCCGTAGAATTCCGGCGACGTATCGAGGTTGTGGTTGTAGTAGTCGAGGCCCGCTTCGCGCAGTCCTTGCGCCTGATGCGTTTCGAGCATGCCGAGCGTCACGCAGGTTTCCAGACCCATGGCCTTTACGCCGCGAATCATGTCCTTGATCGGTTCGAGGTGACGGTCTTTCGGATTGCGCCACGCGGCGCCCATGCAGAAGCGCGTCGCGCCGTTTTCCTTGGCGACTTTCGCGGCGGCGAGCACTTCGTCGACCGGCATCAGCTTATCGGCTTGCAGGCCCGTGTCGTGATGCACCGACTGCGGACAGTACGCGCAATCTTCTTCGCAGCCGCCGGTCTTGATCGACAGCAGCGTCGACAGTTGCACGGTGTTCGCATCGAAATGCTCGCGATGGGTTTGCTGTGCCTTGAACATCAGATCGTTGAACGGCAGTTCGTACAACGCGACGATGTCGGCGACGCGCCAGCGCGCGACCTGCTTGGTTGCCGCGGCGTTGGCATTGTTGTTTGCCACTGCCGTGTCGGCAGCCGTGGGAGCGATGTTCAGTTGTGTCATGTCGTCAATCCTCATGGATGGATGTGTGAGTTTTTCAGCGCTGCGTGTGCCGCAGCGTCTGCAAAAGCCGGTTGATGTCGAGTTGCGCCGCTGCGAGTTCGGACGAAGCCGGACTCAGATGCGGCACGATGCCGAGCAGCGGCGCGTCGTATTCGCGGGCGAGATGCTCGCGGATCGACGCGATGTTTTCATCAGGGAACGTCATGTCCGGATCGATGCGGTTCGCGACCCAGCCGGCGAGCGTGAGCCCGCGCGCGGCGATTGCTTCGGCGGTGAGCAACGCATGGCTGATGCAGCCGAGCCGCATGCCGACCACCAGCACGACCGGTAGCTTCAAGGCAACGGCTAGATCGGCGGTGTCCTGAGTGGCCGTCAACGGCACACGAAAGCCGCCGACGCCTTCCACCACGACGATCTCCGCGCGCTTGAGAGCTTGCGCATGACAGTCGACGATATGGTCGAGATCGAATGTCACGTTTTCCAGCGCGGCCGCGATATGCGGCGCGGCCGGTTCCTTCAGCAGATAGGGCGTGCGCATTTCGGGCGGCAGCAGGACGTTCGACGCGGCATCGAGTTGATCCGCGTCTTCGTTGTGCAGCACGCCGTTCAGTTCGAATGCGCCGGCGGCGATCGGCTTCATCGCGGCGGCTTGCAGGCCTTCGCGGACGAAGCCGCGCAACAACGCCGACGAGACGAACGTCTTGCCGATTTCCGTATCGGTGCCAGTGACGAATAAGGACAGTGCGTTTTGACTCGAGCCACTCATGCCGCTTTCGCTCCGAGTTGCTGCAAGCCTGCTTCGAGCCGGTCGAGGTCCGCTTGCGAGTGCGCGGCCGATAGCGAGATACGCAAACGCGACGTGCCGCTGGGCACGGTCGGCGGACGGATCGCCGGCACCCACAGACCCGCGCGATCGAGCGTGGCCGCGATGTCGAGCGTGGCTTCGTTCGCGCCGATGATGAGCGGTTGCACGGCCGTATGCGAGTCGACCGGCAGCCACGGCGTCGCCTTCAGCATGGCCCGCGTGCGTTCGATCAATTGCTGAAGATGCGCGCGCCGCGCGTCGCCTTCCTCGCCACCGATGATGCGCAGGCTCGCCGACACCGCGTGCGCCGCGGCCGGCACCGATGCCGTGGTGAAGATGTACGGGCGCGCGCGCTGCACGAGCCACTCGATCACCGTCTCATGCGCCGTGACGAACGCGCCGGAGACGCCGGCCGCCTTGCCGAGCGTACCGATCGAAATGAGGTTTGGCGAGCGCAGCGCGGCTTGCGCGATCGCGCCGCGGCCTTGCGGGCCGAGCACGCCGAAACCGTGCGCGTCGTCGACGATCAGCCACGCGCCGTGTTGCTCCGCGAGTTCGAGCAGGCGCGGCAGTGGCGCGATATCGCCGTCCATGCTGAAGACGGTATCGGAGACGATCACCTTGACGTCGGCGTCCGAGGCTTCCAGCATCGCACTCAGCGCTTCTGTATCGCAGTGCGGGTAGATCTGCACGTCGGCGCGTGACAGACGCGCGCCGTCGATCAGCGACGCGTGATTCAGCGCATCGGAGAAGAGCGTCGTGCCGCGGCCCGCGAGCGCGGTGAGCGTGGCGAGATTCGCCATATAGCCGGTGCTGAAGTAGAGCGCGCGCGCGTTGTCGACGAAGCCGCCCGCGAATTCCGCGAGATCGTCTTCGAGTTGCGCATGCGCGCGCGAGTGGCCGCCGAGCAGATGCGAGCCGCCGCTACCCGCGCCATAACGTTGCGCGCCTTCCGCGATCGCCGCGATGAGCTGCGGATGCGCGGCGAGGCCCAGATAGTCGTTGCTGGCGAAGCCGATGATTTCGCGGCCGTCCACGGTCATGTGCGCGGCGCACGGTGTGTCGGCGGTGCGGCGGCGACGGCGCAGGCCGCGCGCGTCGATTTCCTTCAGGCCTTCGGTGAGCGTGTCGAGCAGGTGCATCAGCGGGTCTCCGCGAGCGTGGCTTCGAAGGTTTCGCGCGTGCGCGAGGCGAGCAGCGCGAGTTCTTCGTCGTCGAGGATATAAGGAGGCATCAGATACACCGTGGTCGAAATCGGGCGCAGAAGCAGTTCGCGCTGCAACGCGTTTTTGAAGAAGCGGCGCGAGAATGTTTTGGCTTGCTGAGCATCGTCGATCACGGCGTCGAACGCCAAGATCGTGCCGCACTGACGCAAATTGCGGACTTGCTTGTGCTCGGCGAGCGGCGCGAGCGCGGCCTTCAGCTTCGCGGATTTTTGCGCGTTGACGGCGAGCACGTTGTCGCTCGCGAACAGATCGAGCGTGGCGAGCGCCGCACGGCAGGCGAGCGGGTTGCCGGTGTACGAATGCGAGTGCAGGAAACCGCGCGCGGTGTCGTCGTGATAGAAGGCTTCGAAAATTTCATCACGGGACAGCACGATCGAGAGCGGCAGATAGCCGCCGCTGATGCCTTTCGACAGACAGAGAGAGTCCGGCCAGATGCCGGCCTGTTCGCATGCGAAGAAGGTGCCGGTGCGTCCGCAGCCGACGGCGATTTCATCGGCGATCAGATGCACGCCGTATTGATCGCACAAGGCGCGCAATCCCGCGATATACGACGCGTCGTGCATGGCCATGCCGGCCGCGCACTGCACCAGCGGCTCGACGATCAGCGCGGCGATTTTCGTGGCGCGTGCGTCGAACAGCGAGCGAACGTGATCGAGCGCACGGCGTGCGACATCGGCGGCGGTTTCGTCGGCTTGCGCGAGGCGCGCGTCGGGTGATGCCACGACGTGCGCGTGGCGGATCAACGGATCGTAGGCGTCCTTGAAGAGCGCGACATCGGTGACGCCGAGCGCGCCGATGGTTTCGCCGTGATAGCTGTTGGCGACGCACACGAATTCCTGCTTATCGGCGAAACCGCGATTGCGCCACGAGTGGAAGCTCATCTTCAGGGCGATTTCGACGGCGGACGCGCCATCCGACGCGAAGAATGCGTGGCCCAGCGTGTTGTTCGTGAGCGCGCTGAGCCGCTCCGCGAGTTCGATGGCCGGTTCGTGCGTGCAGCCGGCGAGCATGGCGTGTTCGAGCGTGTCGAGTTGGTCTTTCAGTGCCGCGTTGATGCGCGGATTGGCGTGACCGAACAGGTTGACCCACCAGGAGCTGATGGCATCCAGATAACGATGACCGGCGCGATCGTAGAGCCACGCGCCTTGACCGCGCGCGACGGGCACCAGCGGCAGGCGTTCGTGGTGCTTCATCTGCGTGCAGGGGTGCCAGACGGCTCGGAGGCTGCGGGCGATCCAATCTTCGGGGGCTGGCGATGGTGGTGCTGGGTTTTCCAAAGGGTACTCCACGGGGTGCTTTTTTGCCGCTGCGCGGCGTGGCTTTTTTAGGGCCTTTTCGAGCCTCATGCGCACTTTTTTCTGCGCTGGGCGCGGCCCTTGGCGGGCTTGCGGGGTCGAGATTAGCGGTTTATTTCGTGCTCTGCACTAGGGGTGAGAGCGCGGTTTTTGCCCGCGGGGCTGGGGTTTGGCGATGTTCGGAGCAGGTGGTTTCTGTTTCTGCGTGAAGGTGAATGATCGGCGGAGTTGACGACGGCAAAGTAGTTGCAAGTTACTGGCGGGGATTTGGGGTTTGTGCCTGCTCGGCGGGTGTTTTTTTGTCTGTGTTCTCTGAGGTGTTGGCCTTTCCTTGAATTCACGGTGGTCTATTG
>NZ_JARESO010000031.1:0-109077 GCF_046030175.1 Paraburkholderia sp. RL17-373-BIF-A | reverse complement strand
TCGATACCCGGGGCGTCGGAAACGATGCCTGCGTGCGCCATCTAAATCAAGGAGTGCAACGTGCAAAGAGAGGTCGTTATTGTGAGCGGTGTGCGCACCGCCATTGGAAAGTTCGGCGGAAGCCTGAAAGACGTGCCGCCGACCGAGCTTGCAGCGCTTGTAGTGCGAGAGGTAGTGGCACGGGCCAATGTTGCCGGCGATCAGGTAGGACATGTAGTCTTTGGCAATGTTATCGCAACTGAACCCAAAGACATGTACATGGCACGCGTGGCCGCCATTAACGGAGGTGTCTCCGAAGCGGCGCCGGCACTGACCGTGAACCGCCTGTGCGGCTCTGGATTGCAGGCCATTATCTCTGCCGCGCAAGCAATTCTGCTGGGTGACGCCGACGTTGCCATCGGTGGCGGCGCGGAAAACATGAGCCGTGCGCCCTACATGACTCCCGACACACGCTTTGGCGTGCGGATGGGCGATGCGCGTCTGATCGACATGATGCTCGGCGCGCTTAATGATCCCTTCCATGCTGTTCCCATGGGGATCACGGCAGAGAACGTTGCGCAGAAATATGGCATCACGCGCGAACAGCAGGACGCATTGGCTGTGGAATCGCACCGGCGTGCGGCGCGCGCGATCGCCGAAGGGCGCTTCAAGGAGCAGATTGTTCCGGTAACGCGCCGGGTCAAGGGGAAAGAGGTGTTGTTCGACACGGACGAGCACGTGCGTCCAGACGTCTCCCTTGACGACCTTTCCGGTATGCGACCTGCTTTTCAGAAGACCGGTGGCACCGTAACGGCGGGTAACGCATCCGGTATCAATGACGCTGCCGCCGCCGTCCTGATGATGGAGCGAGGAGTTGCCGAACAACGCGGGCTCAAGCCGCTGGCCCGGCTGGTGTCCTACGCTCATGCCGGCGTGGATCCGCTCTATATGGGCATCGGTCCCGTGCCAGCCACGCGCATCGCGCTCCAACGCGCGGGTCTGGAGATTCGCGATATCGACGTGATCGAAGCAAACGAAGCATTCGCCGCACAAGCCTGCGCCGTCGCACAAGAACTCCAGTTCGACGCTGACAAAGTGAACCCCAACGGGTCCGGCATTTCACTGGGTCATCCGATCGGCGCAACCGGCGCATTGATCACCGTCAAGGCTCTCCACGAACTGAAGCGTGTTCACGGGCGCTTCGCGCTGGTGACCATGTGCATTGGCGGCGGTCAGGGTATCGCGGCTATCTTCGAAAACCTCCAGGCATCGCCATGAACTATTTGACTATCGGAGATCGAACATGACCATTGAAACGATCGGCGTCGTCGGCGCCGGAACGATGGGCAGTGGTATCGCGCAGATCGCCGCAACGGCCGGACTCAAGGTCGTTCTGATCGACGTCACCGAGACTGCCCTCACGCGAGGCATGGCGGCATTGCGGTCGAGCCTGGAGCGGCTTGTAGCGAAGAATACGATCGCCGCGGAGGTGGCCAGCGCGACGCTGGCGCGCATCGATACTTCAACCGACTATCAGCGCCTCGCCGATGTGGATCTGGTCATCGAGGCCGCAACCGAACAGGTCGAGCTGAAACGCGCGGTCCTGAAGCAGATCGAAGCGGTCGCAAAACAACACGCGATTATCGCCACGAACACCTCGTCGATCTCCATAACATCGTTGGCATCGAATCTTGCCGATCCTTCCCGCTGCGTCGGCATGCACTTCTTCAACCCGGTGCCCCTGATGCCGCTCGTCGAGATCATCCGTGGTGTGCAGACCAGCACGAAAACTGTCGACGCAATTCACGAATTGTCCCGCCGGCTCGACAAATCGCCAATCGGGGTCAAGAACTCGCCAGGATTCGTCGTCAACCGGATTCTGGTGCCGATGATCAACGAGGCATTTTTCGTTCTGGCGGAGGGAGTCGCAACGGCGGAAGAAATTGACGAGGGGATGCGTCTTGGCGCCAATCACCCCATTGGACCGCTTGCATTGGCGGATCTGGTGGGCCTCGATGTTTGCCTCGCCGTGTTAGAGGTACTCGCGAAGGACCTTGGCGATCAGAAGTATCGCGCCTGCCCTTTGCTTCGCGAACTGGTGGCTGCTGGGCGTCTCGGGCGCAAGACCCGGCACGGAGTCTACCGCTACGACTGATCAACGGTAAGTGCCAACGTCGACCGCCGTATTCAAGAGCATGAAACTATCCGTTCACGATGGGACTCACCTTCGAGATCAGTCCACCGCGAGCCTCGCGGTACATGTTCGCCCGCGCGAATTGCCCCTGAAAGACCTACACTGATAGACGGCACTGCCAAATTGCGAGGCTGGCCATCACCCCGGACAAGATTCGTTTGACGCCGAGAATGCATTTATCGCCGCAGCCGTCACGGGGGAATGTCCATGAAGACTCTGATAATGCTGGCGTGCGTGATGCTGTCGGCGAACGCGTTTGCAGAGTGCGCGAAGAACGCCCGTGGCGAAACGGTCTGTGGCACACCGCTATGAGCAAATCCGTACATGAGCACCTGCAGCGCAGAACGAAGTGCAGCGGCGGTTCAAGGCGCGCCGTGGACAAGATGGTCTCGCTCCGGCCAAGGCAGTAATGAACAGGCCGGGCGCGACGCGCGCATCGCAAACAAGTACCTGATCGCACAAGGTGACTGCCATGCCATTCCGATCGAATACACGCATTTCCGCTGCCCGCCGCTGTATTTGCATTCTTGCGGCTTTGGGCTTGTCCGCCGCATGGATTCCCGAGTGCGGTGCGGACGACGCCGTCCCGTCGGCGGCTGCGCAAGCCGTCCCAAGCGGCGCATCCGTCGACAGCGAGAGCGGCACCGTCAGCCTGATCGACCAGCGAAACGCAATCATCGTCGTGACCGTGCCGGGCCACGAGGATCTGAGTTTCAACGCTAAAAACCACCGGGACGCACTCAGCGCCGTCAAAATCGGCGACAAGGTCACGGCGAGCTATCTGGAACCCTATGTCACTGAGCTGTCGCTCGCGAAGGGCGTGCCGCTCACGCGCCTGAACCGCACGGTCAAGCTGACCCAGTATTCTCCGGGTGCCGGACAAGAGGAGTTTCAGGCGCTCAGAGTCTTCCAGGGCGTGGCCGAAGTCACCGGCGTCGATCACAAGCTCAACCTGCTGACGATCGAGGACAAGGAAGGTACGGCGCATTCGGTCCGGGTCAGCCGCCCCGAGCTCGTCAAAGTGATGCAGTCTCTCGCGCGCCATAGTCACGTGAGGATCACGTATGAATCCGAGACCACGGTGGTTGTCGCGCGCTAGGGTGACATCGCAGTGACACAGACGTTCCTCCAGCCAACCATTACGAACGCTATGCCACGCCAGGATCGCCCGCTGCTCGACGGAGTTGATCGCTACAAAACGGTTTCCAGACCGCAACCAGCCAGCTGTGCAATCCGGATCGAATCTAGAATCGAAACGTCGCGCTCAGGACTGGGCCCTTGAAACGCAGACTTTGAACAAGTTGATCACCCGAACCGTAGAACGCGAGATAGCGATATGACAGGGTGACGTCGCCCCACTTCATTGCATACGCGATACCGGACGCAGCCTGCCAGGTAAAGTCCGATGTACCGGTGCCTACATCGAGATAGAACGGAACGTACCAGTGGCCATCGCCGGTGAGTGACATTCGACCGCGAACGCCGATAAACCCGTCATAGATATCCGCGCTTTGCGACGCGTCGAATTCCGGGGTGAAACCTAGTCCGGCACCTCCAGCAGTGGTGTTGCGAGACACGTCGAGCGAGCTGCGCACGCCAAGATAGCGGATGCCCACAATCGCATCGAGTGTGACGCGCGACAGCTGTACGACGGTGTGGCCGCCACCCAACTGAATCAATACGCCCTCGAAGCTGGTTTCGCCGCTGCTTTCCAGTTGACGCTCGAGAGCACCGCTGCCCTTTGTCTGTACTGTTGCGGAGTGATTGCCGAAGTTCAGATAAATTGCGTCGGCGAAGATGCTCCAGTCGCCCTTGCGCGCTTCGCCCTGCAGCATCGCAAAAAAACGGATGTTCTGGAAATAGTTATACGGGCCAGTCGATGCATCGGCCTCTCCGTTGTCCGGCAACGAGAAACGCATCGAACCGTCGACGCTGGGCAACCAGACATAGGGCGTCAGAGCGAATTGCCACCGAGTGCTGGCATCTACAATGGGAGGTGTGTCCGCCCACGCTGGCAAACTTATGAGCGCGACACTCGAAAGCGCGATTCGAAGAATACGGCGACGCATAACGAGCCCCTACGCAACGATTGACCTGGAAGCGCACTTCCATGCCCTCGATGATTGGGTGGACATGAAGTACCCGGAAAACGGTGCAACTTAATGGAAGGGCCGTACGGTCATTGCGTTCGGCGCTCGGTCGGGTCGACGCCGCATGATTTCTAGTACGCGTTCGTGCTCCCATCGTCGAATACACCGATATTCATTTGTGCTACATCGGTCCTTGAGGAGGTAACGCCGGCAGGGCGTCGGGCCAGTACACGTGCAGATTCGGATCGTGTTCAACAGTGGTAGAGCGATGGACCGCCCGCTCGACAACGGAGACATCTACGATCCTCACGGCGCTGTCCTTGCCGATGTAGTTCACCAATACATCCGAGAAGTAATGCAACCTGCTTGGGGTCGCGATGGTCATTCATGCCGTCACGTCGCTCGGCAGGTCCGTTCACCTCTCTTCGAAAACCACCACACTTCGCGCTTGCACACGACATGCTTTGCTTTCCGCCCTGACCTCTTCGGCAAGCGGGACGATGTCGTGCGGTGGGACGGCTGCCGTGTCGACGACGCGCCGCCAGCCCCGCTCGTCGAGGTCAGGAAGCGCGACGAGGCGCGCGACTTGGTCCATGTTGAACACCACGTGCAGCAGCGGCTCGTCGGAAGCTTGCCCGGCAAGCGTGAAAGCGAGGAGACGGGCTTCCGGGTCGTGCCATGCGGGCTCATGCAGGCGCTCGCCGTGCCAGGCCACGTCGGGGTGCGTCTGCCCGCTTGCGGGACGCCCGGTGAAAAAGCGCGCACGGTGCAGACTCGCGTGCCGTTTGCGCAACGCAATCAACTCACGCACGAAGCGGGACATGTCCATACCGGCATCTGACGGCGTCCAGTCGAACCAGCCAAGTGCGTTGTCCTGGCAATAGCAGTTGTTGTTGCCACGCTGGCTGCGCAGTACCTCGTCGCCGGCGAGTAGCATCGGTACGCCCCGGCTCAAGAACAGGATGGCAATCAGATTCCGCGCCTGGAGGCGTCGAAAGCGGAGCACTTCAGGGTCGTCGGTCTCGCCTTCGGTGCCGCAGTTCCACGAGATATTTGCATCGCTGCCGTCGCGATTCTCTTCGCCGTTGGCTTCGTTGTGCTTTACCTCGTAACTCACCAGATCGTTTAGCGTGAAGCCGTCGTGGCAAGTGACGAAATTGATGCTGTTGCTGGGGAGCCTGCCGTCGTCCGCATAGAGGTCCGAGCTTCCCGCGATGCAGCTGGCAACTTTGCCGACGAGGCCGCGATCGCCGCGCACGAATTGGCGAATCACATCCCGGTAGCGGCCGTTCCACTCGGCCCAGGCCATGCCAGGGAAAGCGCCGACGTGATAAAGACCGGCAGCATCCCATGCTTCGGCGATCAGCGGCACGCGCGAAAGCACTCGCGAAGACTCGATAGCCCAGGGAATCGGCGGGTCGGCCATCAGATCGCCTCGCTGGTCGCGCGCGAATACGCTTGCCAGATCGAAGCGGAATCCGTCGACGCCCAGCTCCTCCACCCAGTATTCGAGGCAATGCACAATGAATGCGGTTACCACAGGATGGTTGCAATTGACCGTATTTCCGCAGCCCGTGTAATCGCGGTAGCGGCGCCGGTCGCCCCCGTCGAGATGGTAAAAGATGTCGTTCGCCAGGCCCTTGAAGTTAATCACCGGCCCTGAAGCATCGCCTTCCGCCGTATGGTTGAAAACGACATCGAGCAGCACGAAGATGCCCGCGGCATGCAACGCGTCCGTGAGCTCCCGGAATTCCTGCGGAGCGCGATTGGTATCGATGCAGTATCGGGGATGCGGGCTGTAGTAGCTGTGCGTGCTGTAGCCCCAATAGTTGCAAAGCCCGCGCACGGCTGCGGCTTGCGGCACGTCCTGCTCATCGAAGGCCATGACCGGCAGCAGTTCGACGTGGGTGACGCCGAGCTGCTTCAGATACGGAATTTTTTCGATTAAACCGGCGAACGTTCCGGGATGCGCTACACCGCTCGAAGGATGGCGGGTGAAACCGCCGACGTGTAACTCGTAGATAATCGCGTCGTCCAGTCCGCGCGATGCTCGGCTGCCGGACGCGAGCATCGGCTCCGTCACGATCGCGCGGTGTGTTGCATGCCCGGCGTCGGCCGTATCGCCAGCAGGGCGCCGTGTCCATAGATCAGTTGACACGGCACGGGCAAAAGGATCAAGCAGTTCCTTGCTCGGATCGAACGCGCAGCCGGTATGCTGCGTGTCCCGCGGTCCGTCCGCGCGCCATGTGTAACAGATGTGCAGCGGCAGGTTTTCCACCAGCACATGCCAGTAGAAGAAGGTTCGATTACGCTCGGACACGAGCGGGACGATCTGGAACGGCTCGCGACTGCTCGGGGCCGCATAGAGCAGAAGTTCCACCTGCGTTGCGTGGCGGCTGAAAACGCAAAAGTTGACTCCCCCGGGCACAACCGTTGCGCCCGGGGGGAAACGGGATCCGGGATGAACCGGATAAACTCGGGCCGGGCCGGTTTCAGAGTCGCTGGTCAAGATCGACGCTCACCGGGTGAATCTTCCAGATCTGTTCGCAATACTCGCGTATCGCGCGGTCGGAGGAGAACTTGCCCGCCCGCGCGGTGTTGAGTATCGACATACGGGTCCAGCGTCTCGCATCCTGCCAGGCGGCGCTCACCTCCTCCTGGCACGCCACGTAGGCCGCATAGTCCGCCAACACGAGGAACGGATCGGTTTGCCGCAGATTTTCGATCAACGGGCGGAACATATTGCGGTCTCCACGCGAGAAGTGCCCACCCGCGATCAGATCCAGTGCTTCACGCAGTTCCTCGTTCGCATTCACGCAATCCGCCGGACGATAGCCCTCGCAATGGATCTGCTCCACCTGGTCTGCGGTCAGGCCAAAAAGGAAAAAATTCTGATCGCCCACTTCCTCCCGGATTTCGACGTTCGCGCCGTCGAGTGTCCCGATGGTCAGTGCGCCGTTCATCATGAATTTCATGTTACCGGTGCCTGACGCTTCCTTGCCGGCGGTGGAGATCTGCTCGGACAAGTCGGCGGCCGGATAGATAAAGTGTGCGTTCTTCACGTTGAAGTCCGGGAAGAACACGACCTTCAGCCTGCCATCCATCGCAGGATCATTGTTCACGACTTCGGCCACACCGTTGATCAGTCGAATGATCAGCTTGGCCATTGCATACCCCGGCGCCGCTTTTCCGCCGAACACGAAACAGCGGGGCGCGACAGCCCGTTGCGGGTCGCGACGCAAACGCTGATACAGCGTAACGACGTATAGCGCATTCAGGTGCTGGCGCTTGTACTCGTGAATGCGCTTGACCTGAATGTCGAACAACGCGGTAGGGTCGACGACGACACCAACCGCGCTCCGCATGTGCTGCGCCAGAGCCTCCTTGTTCGCACGCTTGACGCCGCGCCACTCGTCCTGGAAGGCCGCGTCGTCGGCATGCGCTTCGAGAGCCCGAAGCCGCGTGAGGTCGGTCACCCATCCCTCCCCCACCGTCTTGTCCAGCAGCCGCGCCAATCCCGGGTTGCTGAGCAGCATGAAGCGACGCGGGGTGACGCCATTGGTCACGTTATGAAAGCGCTCGGGCCACAGTTGCGCGAAGTCGCGCATCACGGTCTGCTTGAGCAACGCGGAATGCAGCGCCGCCACGCCGTTCACGGCACAACACCCGACAGTCGCCAGATGCGCCATGCGCACTTTTTTCTCGCCTGCCTCGTCGATCATCGACATCCTCGCGAGGCGTGCGTCGTCGCCGGGATAACGTTGCCGGACCTCGTCGAGAAAGCGGCGGTTGATCTCGTAGATGATTTCGAGCGGGCGCGGCAGCAGGCCGCGAAAGAGCGGCAGCCCCCAAGTCTCGAGTGCTTCAGGCAGCAGCGTATGGTTCGTATAAGCGAGCGTGCGCCGGGTGATGCTCCACGCCTCGTCCCAAGGCAGCAATCGCACGTCCACGAGCAGGCGCATCAGTTCCGCAACGGCGATTGAAGGATGGGTATCGTTCAGTTGCGCCGCAAACATGTCCGCGAAGCGCCCAACGGGTTCGCCCTTGAGATCGAGCAGGCGCAGCATGTCCTGCAGCGAGCAGGAGACAAAGAAGTACTGCTGCGCGAGACGGAGCCGCTTGCCGGCTTCGGGCTCGTCGTTGGGGTAAAGTACCTTGGATAGCGTTTCGGATATCACCTTCTCCTGCACGGCCTGGTAATAATCGCCAGCGTTGAAGTCCTGCAGATCGAAGGACTCGACGGCTTCGCTCTTCCACAGGCGCAGCGTATTGCAGGTATTGACCCGGAATCCCAGCATCGGCGTATCGCAGGCCACGCCCTTGACCATGTGCGCCGGAATCCATTGCACGCGCAGGCGGCCCTGCGGATCGGTCTCGCTTTGCGTATGTCCGCCGAACGCAACGTAGTAAGCCACGTTCGGGCGCACGATCTCCCACGGGTTGCCCTTCTGCAACCACTTGTCGGTAACTTCCACCTGCCAGCCGTCGCGGATCTCCTGATCGAAGATGCCAAACTCATAGCGTATGCCGTAGCCCACGGACGGTATTTCGAGCGTCGCCAGTGAGTCCAGATAGCAGGCGGCAAGCCGTCCGAGCCCGCCATTGCCGAGTCCCGGCTCTTCCTCGATCGCGAGCAGCGCGTCGAGGTCCTGGCCGAGCGCCTGCATGGCGGCACGCGCATTGGCCTCGATACCCAGATTGACGAGGTTGTTGCCGAGTTGCGGTCCGATCAGGAACTCTGCGGAGAAGTAGCAAGTCACCCTCAACTCGCGTTCGGCATAGGTCTGGAACGTCGCAGCCCAGCGCGCCAGCATGCGATCACGCACACTGTAGGCAAGGGCCATGTACCAGTCATGCGGGGTAGCGATGCCCGGCGGACGGGCCTGCAGGCAGATGAGATTGTCGAGCACGCCGCGCTTCAGCGCGTCGGCATCCAGCCCCGTTCGCGCGGAACTGCGGATAGCGGTGGTGGTCGGGTCGGCAGCCATAATCGTTTCCTGCGGTTATCGGGGCTGGCGATCGGGGCTGGCGTTCACTCGGGCCATACCCAATCGGTGATCTCCGCGCGATCGATGCCATGCGTGTGCGCGTAGTCCAGGTTGCTGATGATCGCGTCCTTCATGTCTTCCCTGAGATGCGCTGTCCTGCCCTGCAATCGCGGCACGCGGTCGAGTACGTCGATCACCAGATTGAAGCGGTCGACCTGATTGAGAATCGCGAGTTCGAGCGGAGTGTTGATGTTGCCCTTCTCCTTGTAGCCGCGTACGTGCAGATGCTCGTGATTGCGAAAGCGATAGGCCAGTTTGTGGATCAGCCACGGGTAGCCGTGGAAGTTGAAGATCACCGGCTTGTCGACGGTGAAGAGGCTGTCGAACTCGCGCTCGGTCGAGCCATGCGGATGCTCGCTCGCGGGCTGCATCCTGAAGAGGTCCACGACGTTCACGAAGCGCAGTTTCAGCTCCGGCAGCCGTTCGCGCAGGATGGCCGTGGCCGCCAGCGCCTCCTGGGTGGCAACGTCGCCGCACGCGGCCATGACAACATCCGGTTCCTCACCTTCGTCGTTGCTTGCGCGCCGCCAGACGCCCAAGCCTTTCGCGCAATGCACTATTGCCTCGTCGATGGTCGTGAATTGCAGGTGCTTCTGCTTGTCCGCGACGATGACGTTGATGCAGTCGGTCGACCGCAGACACCCGTCGGCCACGGCAAGCAGCGTATTCGCGTCCGGGGGAAGGTAGACGCGCGTGACGGACGGGCTCTTGTTGGTTACGAGATCGATGAACCCCGGGTCCTGATGCGAAAAACCGTTGTGATCCTGCCGCCACACAGTCGACGACAGCAGAATGTTCTCCGACGATACCGACGCACGCCACGGCACGTGATTCTTGCTGATGTCCAGCCATTTCGCATGCTGGTTGAACATTGAGTCCACCACGTGCGCGAATGCCTCATACGTGTGAAAGAAACCGTGCCGCCCGGAAAGCAGATAGCCTTCGAGCCAGCCCATCAACGTATGCTCGGACAGCATCTCCATCACCCGGCCGTCGCGCGCCAGTTCCCCGCCGTCCTCGTCTTCCGGCAGGAGATCGGCCATCCAGATCTTCTTGCTGACCTCGTAGATCGACTGAAGGCGGTTGGACGCCGTTTCGTCGGGGCCAAACACCCGGAAGGTGTTCATGTTTTCGCGCATCGTGTCGCGCAGGAATTCCCCGAGCGGCCGGGTATTCTCTTGCAGCACCTTGCCCGCCTGTGTCACGTCTACCGCATACGCGCGGAAATCGGGCAACTTCAATTCACGGCGCAGTATTCCGCCGTTGGTATGCGGATTGGCGCTGATGCGACGTCGTCCTTTGGGCGCGAGGGCTTTCAGTTCGGGAAGCAGTCGTCCGTCGGCATCGAACAGTTCTTCGGGCTTGTAGCTGCGCAGCCAGCTATCCAGAAGCTCGAGATTCGCGGGATTGCCGCGCACGTCGGAGAACGGCACCTGATGCGAACGCCACGAGCCCTCGACCTTGTGTCCTTTGATCGTCTTCGGTCCCGTCCACCCTTTGGGCGTACGCAACACGATCATCGGCCAGCGCGGCCGCTCGACTTCGCCGCCAGCGCGCGCCTTATCGTGGATCGCGCAAATCTCGGCGACGACCGTATCGAGCGTGTCCGCCATCTTTTGATGCATCTCGGCATGGTCCGAACCTTCGACGAAATACGGCTTGTAGCCATAGCCCACGAACAGCGCTTCCAGCTCTTCGTGGCTGATGCGTGAAAGCACGGTGGGGTTAGCGATCTTGTAACCATTCAGGTTAAGAATCGGCAATACGGTGCCGTCCCGCGCCGGATTGACGAACTTGTTCGAATGCCAGGCCGTGGCAAGCGGTCCCGTCTCCGCTTCGCCATCCCCAACGACGCAGGCCACGATGAGCTCGGGGTTATCGAACGCGGCTCCGTACGCATGCGACAGGCTATAGCCAAGTTCGCCGCCTTCGTGGATCGAGCCAGGAGTTTCGGGCGTAACGTGCGAGCCGATGTGGCCTGGAAACGAGAACTGCTTGAAGAACTTCTGCATCCCCTCTGCGTCTTCGCTTTTGTCCGGATACACCTCCGAGTAGGTGCCTTCCAGATAAGCGGGGCCGAGTACGCCGGGAGCTCCGTGTCCGGGACCCGCCATGAAGATCACGTCCAGATCGTCGCGTTTGATCACGCGGTTCAGATGCGCCCAAACGAACGAAAGCGCTGGACTCGCGCCCCAATGCCCGAGGAGCCGCGGCTTGACGTGCTCCGCCTTGAGCGGCTCGCGCAGTAGCGGATTGTCCATTAGATAGATCATACCGACCGAGAGGTAGTTGCATGCGCGCCACCACGTATCGATCAGCCGAAGTTCATCGCTGCCAGGCCCAGTCTGCTCCGAAGCAGCCGTCGTAGGATGTGTGCCCATATCGATGTCTCCTGTCCTTGCGCATTGCCGTGTTCTCAATCCGGAACATCTTCCACAACCACGCCACCAATCAGGAATTCTGCGAGCCGGCGCGGTTCAAGGTTATCGAGCCAACTCCGTACTTCGCCGGCAAGGCCCACGCCGGTCGTGTTCGGGCGGGTCTTACGTTCGCGGATCCACGTTCGTGCCTCGGGGTTTTTGACTGCCTCGGTAAGCAGATGGTGCATCTCGACGACTTCAACGCCGCGTTCGCGCATCTTTGTCACAAAGAACAGACCATCACCTTGTGCAGCTTGCCGGCCTCGGAGTGAACTCCGAGGTTGAATGTCTCCGTGCTCACCATGCTGGTCCTGAATTGCGAGTGTGACGAATCTCTTGCAGGTTTCAGGGGGCGGCAACAACTCTCCGTTCTACAAACCGGATGGCAGTTTTCTTTGCGTACGTGAATGCCGCTCCCGGACTCATGCCTGTGGTGATGACTAGCGGGCCCCGGGGGCGTAGGAGTCGCACCGGATGCGACTCGGAGCCGAGCGCAATGGCATGCTGACCCCGGTAAACAAAGTGGCTACGGTTACGGTCGGCAGATCGACAAACGCGCGACGCAGCACGGTACAAACTAAAAAATAGCTTTGCTGACGCTTTGCCACAATAGGACTTTGGGTTTATTGGCCGATCGATAACGCTGGCTGAAGTGCGTTTCAGTTCAGATCAGTTCGTAATCGACTCGGCAGCCTGTTCTCCTTCGGTGACGGGCGGCGACCGCCGGGGCGACGGTATGCCGTCCTTCTTTCACACGGCTGACAACATTTCTCCTGCAAGCTTCGCGCAGATCAAGGTCAGTTTCGAGCCTGTTATGGGAATGCGGCGCGTGCGCCCGTCACCCGCCAAGATGACGGAGTACTGGAAGGAGCATGGCCGCTATGCCGACGTCCCGAGCGTGACGTCGTGGACGCACGACCTGCCTTTCAACGTTGACGAAAACCGCGTCCGCTCCCTGTTCTGCGCAATGGAGGCACGAATGGCACTCCCACCCGAGCTAGTCGGTGTGTCTGGAGACGGAGTGAGTTTGATGTCCCCGATGGGCGGCACCGCTTTGCCCTGCTGTCGGTCGGGGGCATGACGAGCTTCCCGACACACGTTCCGGCCGCTCGATCCTACGACATCGTCCGACAGATCGGTGCAAAGCAACCGGATCCGTGCTGGCATCGGAGAGAAACGAATTCATGCATGCGAGCAGATTGGGGTTATGCCGTCGATGCACTTGCGTTGGGATATGGCACTTGCGGCACCAATTACCGCTTCAACCGCGGCGCTGCCCTTCCCTCTCGTCCTGGCCACCATCGTCAGGCTGTGACCATGCTCTCGGTCCGCTCGGCGGGGTGTGAACCCGCATATGCGGCACTGGAATCTCAATACCCGCCTCGTCCATCTTTCGTTTGAGCCGCGCATTAAAAGCGCGCACCACGCCCCACTGCTGCATCGGCCGCGTCTTGATCTGCCCTTTCACAACCATCCAGTTAGCCTCGAAACGCTCAAGCCCCCACACTTCGACGGGCGCAAGTATTTCGTTGCGCAGGCGAAAGTTTCCCTGCAGGTCTTCGCCCACTTCCACGATCATGCGTGTGACTTCATCAAGGTCAAGCGAGAAGGGCACTCGTACCTCGAACACCGCATTGGCGAAGTCACGCGACAGGTTTTTAACGATTTTTATCTGCGAGAAGGGAATGGTGTGAACCGCGCCTTGTCCGTCACGTAACCGGACCGTGCGAATCGTCAGGTCCATGACGATGCCGGCGTGGCTGCCGTCAATCTCAATCCAGTCACCGACCGAGATCGTCTCCTCGACAATGATGAAGAGCCCCGTGATCAGGTCGGTGACGAGCGTCTTCGCACCGAAGCCGACTGCAAGACCGATCACGCCTGCGCCCGCAAGGAGAGGCGTAAGATTGACGCCCAGGGTGGCGGCGGCGACGATGGCGGCGAGGGTCGCAACCGCCACGAAAACAGCGTTGCGCACGAGCGGCAACATAGTGCGTGCGCGCATGCCGGGATCGAGTGCCTTGTTCCGCGAACTGCTCGGGCCCAGCGCGTTGAGAATGGCGGTGTCGCACAGTATCCAGATGAACCAGGCGCCAAAGACCGTCGCGACAACTGTAATCAGTGCGTGCTTGAAACTGGGTGTCATCGCACTGTGCTTGATCATTCGCGCGATCGGTCCGCTCCACAGGTCCAGCTCGAATTGAATGTACGCGAGCCACATCAAAAGGACGAGCAGCGTGCTCACGAAGCGCAAGAGTCGCATCAGGTGCGGCGCGCGGCGCTGGGCGCGCGTGTCCCTTCGACGCGTCACGTGCATCAGCAGCGCCGACACGAACAGCGTGAGCACGAGTAACAGCGCACTGAGAAGCGACGGTTGTAGTACGTTCTCTTCCGAACCGCGCGCATCAACGATCGTAAAAACCGATGCGATCGCGATTAAAAGGACCGGGATGTTCCACAGCGATGCCAGGATATCGAGCGCTTCCGTGGCGAGTTTGTGATCACGCCTTTGCGCATACGGGCGATTGCGTATCAGATGCGTGACGGGCCGCCGGTAAGCGAGTGCGAAATAACCGATCAGCAGGGCCGCAGCCACATTTGCGGATGCCGATACGAGCCCGGCGAGATTCAAACCGAGCAGGTTTGTCACGTCTGGATTGGCCGTCGCGTCACCGAGCGCACCACATGCACCGATAGCGAAAAGCGGCCAGCGGCTTTGCGCGAGCAGTTGATGAACTGCGACACGCCGGTGTGCCGTGTTGAACGCAGAGAACACAATCAGGCAGATTGCCGAGAAGATCGAACCCGCGACTATGGCATAGACGATCACAAGCCCCAGCGTGCCGCCGAGCGCGTCAGGCATTCCGCGCATGAACAGCGCCACCGCCACGAAAGCGGCGATCCATGGCGCCGTCCGCCAAAATGCAAAACTCAAGAGTTCGAACGAAGTTGGACCCGGTTCCAGCGTGAGCTTCCAGCCATAACGCGCACTGATGCGCCGCCGCAGATAGATCAGCAGGCCAGCGCACGCGCCCCAACCCACAAACGTCGCGATCATGCCAAGCAGGACATGGCCGAACGACTCCCCGCTTCCGCCGCTGAGAATAGTCCAAAGATCGTCGGCCGCCGCGCTCGAACGGGCCGCCCAGTAATGCAAGGGTGTGCGCCCTTCACTCAAATCCGTTTCGACAGACGCAATGCCTGACGCAATCGCGCCGAGCATATCGCTTTTGCCTTGTCCGGACGATGCCGGCGCAGCGGGGGCGGCACTTTGGGTACCTTCACGAAGCCCCTTCAGATGGGCTACCAGCGCTTTGCGTTGTGGATCGCTCTCGAGCGTGCCGATCAGGCTGTCCAGTGAGCGCGCCAGTTCGGCCTGACTCGCGGGCGTTGGTGCCGATGCAGCCTGCACTGCGGAAGCTGGCGGCGCGGTCCCACCCGTCACATTGTTGAGGATGTTTTGCAGCCCGGCGGGCAACGCGGCTGCCGCTGGACTGATGGCCGCCGTCGACAGAACGAGGAAGCTGGTCACGGCCAGCCATAAGCAGGCGCACCCAATGGCACACCACACGCCTTCATATAATCCAGCGTGCGCCGGCAGTCTGGCGGAGACCATGGCATGACTGGATTCACACTGCATAGAGGGGGTCATGGAGATCCCTTCCGAGAGGTCACCTCTGTGAGAGCTGGATCGCCCCGGGCTAACGCTATTACGAAAGCCTTGGCGCACCCGAACTGCGCTTCGTGCGGTTAAAGCATACATCACCATAAACCGATGCCCACTCGGCGTTTTGTTGCAGTAAGGCTCGCAGCCGAAAAGTGATCGATATGGGAAGCACTGCTTATATTGCCAGTTCGTGGAATCGATCTGCGGCGGACGGATGGGTTCCGCGAGCGCACTTCATCTGTCCTTTGGCGATCATATGCATCACTTCGATGCCGCCAGGAAGAATCCGGACGCAGCGAAAAGTCTTGAACCCCAGCATGGGTCGGGTGCGCCGCTTGATCGCCCGATGGTCTTGCTCGACGAGGTTGTTGGGATATTTGGACTGGCGGATCTTGACAGGCGTTTCACGGTCAGCATTGATGGCTTCGAGCGCCGCGAGATTGGCACCGCTCTTGTCGATGGTCACCGTCTCCGGGACGCCATTCTGGGCGATCGATTTCTCAAAATAACGCCGGGCTGCAGTCTTGTCCCGATGGGCGCGCGCCAGGAATTCGATGGCGTTACCGTCCTTGTCGACGGCCCGGTGAAGATATTTCCAGTCGCCCTTGACGCGTATGTACGTCTCATCCATTCGCCAGCTCTTTCCATCTGGCCGCTTGCGACGACGAAACGCTTTCTCCAGTACCGGCAACAGCTTGAGCGCCCAACGGGGCACGGTCGAATGATCGACCGACGTTCCACGTTCGGCCATCATTTCTTCAAGATGCCGCAGACTCAGCGGATAGGCGACGTACCAGCGCACGCACGTCAGAATCACCTCCAGTGGATAGCGCAAGCGTTTCAATACCTCGGCCAACGGCGGGTTCAGCGTTTTCGTCGATTCTCTCAGCAGCAACTTTGTATTGCTGGAATTCCACCGGTCATCTCTTACTGCAACACAGCCCGTTACTATGCGTGGATTGCGAGGGTGATCCGGTTGCGTATCGAGCGGCTCGCAGCGCCGCAATGCGATGCGCAGAACTCCCGTCTGGCGAACGATATGAGCGGGTTCTACGCACAAACAGGCGCCGCGGCGACGAAGCGGATGCAGGACACGCGGCGGGCGGCGCAAAAAAAGGACGCGTGAAGCGAAGAGCGATACGCGCGATCAGACGAAAAAGAAAAACGAAACCACACCTGCGCCGGCATTCGGTTCACAGTGAGCACGCTGCTATTGCTAGGTCTGCTTTTTCTTGCGCGGCAAGCCGGGAATCGAGATCAGGTTCAGCGCAATGACCGCGATCGCCACGCCGACGAAAATGGCGAGCGCGCCGTACCGGTATTCCATGCTGCGGTCATAGACCAGTCCGGTAATGGCGAAATAGAGACCACTGAGCCAGATGGCGATGCCCACTAATGCAATCGCAACCCGTCTTTCAGATTTCTTCATCGGGACCTCCAACATTTGCGACCGGTTTCCCAAAACATATTAGTTCGCTATTGCGGCCTTTGCCTGCCTTTGTCCTGCGACCCGGGCCACAAGCGTCGTTATCGTGTCGTGACGGACTCGAAACACAAGCTGCATGTCACGCAGAATCTGCTGGAGGTTTCCGCGTCGGCCTGAACCCGGCGCGCGGTATCGTTCGGACGGAGGCACCCAATTTGCTAGCCTCGACTTCCAGCGGATGCGCTGCTCGATGAGCGGCAAGGGTAATTGTTGGAAATGTACTGATGAAGACCTTCTTTAACAGCCTAAAGAACGAACGGGTGCCTGCTAACGCACTATCGCACCCATCAGGAAGTCGCTGCGGAGCTGTTCGAATACACGCTAGTGTTTTATTAGCGCAGTCGACGTCATTTGTCACTCGGCTTCGTACCGCCAGTTCAGTTCCTGCATGGCTGGATCAAAGCTCGGCAGATCAAGGATCCACGCATTCAGTGGCGCAGCTTATTTGTGCGAGACGAGCGAGCAGATTCACCGCGACGCCCGTTCTTTTCGCTAGAGACGTGACAACAAGGCATGGCAGGATAGGCTTCCGCCGGTTTTGGACGCCATGTGCAACGCATTTCTACTCGGCAAACAGGGTCGCGTCGAGCGTCAGAAAAATTGAACCGTGCCTTTGCCTCTCGGACGATGTCCTTGCACATGCGATCATCTCGCAAGGAGGCAAGGGCTGCGCGAAGCCGCCTGATCGGGTGTCACCCTATATGGGTGGAAGCCGGCGCGGCCAGTTGTCTTCGGCCTCGCCGTACTCCATGTGCCTGGCTATTGCAGCTTACATGCCGCCAAGCGGCTTCCTCACCGTCAGCTTGTTGGTCACCGACGTCACTCCTGGAACGCCCCTGGCGATCGCCTCGGCCTTGCCGATCTGGGCAGCTTCCGTGACCGCGCCATTCAGTGTCACCGCGCCGTCTTTCGCGATGACACTGATGTCTCCGGCGCTGATCTCCTTGTCCTTCCCGAAGGCGGCATAAATCCTGCGGCGCAGGGCACGGTCCGCTTTCCTGCCCGCGGGAGCCACGGAGCCCGATGCCGCCGTCGCGGACGCACCTTGCGCACTGGCTGCTTCACCGGTCTGGGACCACGCCGTCGTGGATACCGCAACGAATGCGGCGGCCACCAGCGCGAGTGTGATTGCTTTCATAGATTACTCCGGTTCATGAAGGTGACGGGATCAGAAGCTATGGCGAATGCCGACCATGGCCGCAGTGGTGGAGACGCCCGGCGCAACCGGATTCCCATAGATGATCGTCTGGTTCATCGTCCCCTTGTTGTCGACATAGCCGACTTGCGCGTACGCCTTGGTCCTTTGGGACAGGTTGTATTCGGCACCCACTGCGAATTCGCTCGAGTGATTCGCTGAATTGTTCCGGTCCTTCAGGTAGTAGTAGCCGGACGTGATCTTGAAGCGCGGATTGAACTGGTAGCCGAGGCCGCCCGACGCCATTTCGAAGTCGACGGTATTGCTCTTCGCCGGGTTTTTGCCGATGGCGTACGAGGCGGATAATGAAAACCCGCTGATCGTATACATCGCACCGAAATAATAGAAACGGTTATTGCTCTCGCCTGTCGCAGGCACGGCCGGAGCCGCCGGAAAGTTCTGCGGAAACGGATTGGTGTCATGTCCGTTGTAATACACAGCGGACAGGTTCAGACCGTAATTCGAATACTTGAGTACAGCCGACTCACGCGTGCCGCCCTGGAACTGTCCCGCGACGCCACCCGGCGCGTACTCGAGCGCAAGCGACGCGCCATAGAATTTCGGCGAATTGTAGACCAGCGCGTTGCTGTCATAGAGGGCGCCGATTGGAGCGTTCGTGCTGGTGCCGGGCCAGCCGGCTGCCTGATTGACGCCCAGCCACGCGGTCAGAATACTGCCGAAATACTGCGCGCCGCGTACGTCGGTTTCCGCCATGGCGTAGATCATCGGGATGATCTGCCGGCCGGCGTCGAACGTGCCAAACGGCCCGGTTGCGCCGATTGTCGCAAACTGGTTGAAGATCGCGGTCGTGCCGGGCGTGTCGGACAGCCCGAACCTGCCATTCGTGGTGTTGAACGTGCCTTGCAGCTTGAACGTGATCTTGTAGCCGGCGCCGATGTCCTCGCTTCCCTTCAGGCCCCAGAAGCTGGAATAGATTCCACCGTCCTTGAGCTGATAGACATGCCCCAGGTTACGCGCGTTCGGCAGAAAGGTTGCGGCCGAGGTGCTCTGATACAGAAGTCCCGTATCGAGTACGCCATAGAGCGTAACCGACGACTGGGAATGGGCCGCCGCGGAAAACACTAGCAGCACTGCCGAGCTATACGATTTTAATTTCATTACGTCTCCTCCGAGTGTGGGGCGCGCCGGGTAGACCCGGCAATTTATGACTTGTTGTTCGAATGAAACTGTGTTGTTGCCACGCAGGTATCTCAGGCCGGCAGGTAGTAGTCGCCGAACTGATCCCGAAGGCGGTTCTTGAGCACCTTGCCCGTGGCACCGAGCGGAACCGAGTCGACGAACAACACGGCGTCCGGCTTCCACCACTTCGCAACCCGATCGTCAAAGAACGTGAGCAGTTCGTCCGCGGCGAGCGTGCTGCCCGGCTTCCTCACGATCAGCAGCAGCGGCCGCTCGTCCCACTTCGGATGCCGCGCGGCGATGCATACCGCCGTCGTGACTTCGGGGTGCAGGTACGCGACGTTTTCGATGTCGGTCGAACTGATCCATTCGCCGCCGGATTTGATGACGTCCTTGCTGCGATCCGTAATCTGCATGAAGCCGTCGGGATCGATCCTGGCGACGTCGCCGGTCGGGAACCAGCCGTCGCGCAGCGCCGGTGTGTCGTCACTGCTGAAATACTCCCGCGTGACCCAATGACCGCGCACGAGAAGGTCGCCAGTCGCGGTGTCGTCCCACGGCAACGCGTTGCCTTGCAGGTCGACGATTTTCATGTCGATGCCGAACACCGGACGCCCCTGCTTCGCCTGAAGCGCGTAGCGTTGCGCCGCGGGCAGAGACACCTGATGTGCCTTGAAACTGCAGACGGTGCCAACCGGGCTCAATTCCGTCATACCCCATGCATGCAAGACGTCGACGTGATGGCGCTCCTGGAACGCCGCCGTCATCGCTGTCGGGCAGGGAGCGCCGCCGATAATCGTGCGCTTCATCGACGAGAACGAACCCTTGATCGCGTCGACATGCGCAAGCAGTCCCTGCCAGACTGTCGGCACGCCGGCCGAAAGCGTGACCTGTTCGTCCTCGATCAGTTCATGGAGCGATTGGCCGTCCAGCGCCGGCCCCGGAAACACCAGCTTCGCACCCACCATGCAGGCGATATACGGCAGTCCCCACGCGTTGACATGGAACATCGGCACGACCGGGAGGATCGCGTCGCGCGCCGAACAGTTCAGCGCATCCGGCAGCGCCGCCGCGTAGGTGTGCAGCAGGGTCGAGCGATGGCTGTATAGCACCCCCTTCGGATTGCCGGTCGTCCCAGACGTGTAGCACAGCGATGACGCGCTGTTTTCGTCCAGCAGAGGCCAGTCGAAAACGTCGCTTTGACCGTTGACGAGCTCCTCGTAGCACAGCAGCCTCGCCGGCAGCTCATGGTCTCGCGGCATGTGCGCGCGATCGGTCATGGCAACGAAGACCTTCGGACTCTTGACCCGCGACGCGACGCTCTCGATCAGCGGCAGAAACGTCAGGTCAAAGAACACAACGCGATCTTCCGCATGTTCGATGATGTACGCGAGCTGGTCGACGTGGAGCCGGGGGTTGAGCGTATGCAACACGGACCCCGCCCCGGACACGGCGAAATACAGCTCCATGTGCCGGTAGCCGTTCCACGCCAGCGTCCCTACCCGCTCGCCCGGCTCGATGCCGAGGCTTGCGAGGGCATTTGCCATGCGGCGCGCGCGTTGCGCAAAATCCCGGTACCGATACCGGTGAATGTCGCCTTCGACCCGTCGTGACACGATCTCCTGGTCGCCGTGATGGCGTTCCGCGTGCATGAGCAGCGAAGCAACCAGCAGCGGTTGCTGCATCATCAAACCTTGCATTCTGTTCCCCTAAATAGCTGTATGTTCCCGCACGGCCCGGATCACGGCGCCGAATTGCCCACCGGTGCCGGCGCGGGACCGGCGGCCGGGTCCTCGAGACTCACGACCAGCTTCCCGTCGACGGCCCGAACCGGGAAAGTCGTCAGGCTCAACCCGCCTACGCCCGGCATGCAGCCGGTGCGCACGTCGAAGCGCAGACCGTGCGCCGGGCAGCGCAGCACGCACCCCTCGAGCTGACCGCTTGCGATCGAGGCCCCGTTGTGGGGACATGCGTTGTCGATGGCGTGGATCGTGCCGTCGATGTTGAACAGGACAATGCTGCGGCCATCGACGAAGGCCAGTTTGCGCTGGCCTGGCGCGAGTTCATCGACCACTCCAACCGGTATCTGACGTGACATTTCCTGTTCCTCTAGCTTTGGACTGCAAACACCATGACTGCCAGCATCGCTGCGAGCGGGACACGGCCTCATCCGGATTGCGCTTGCCGATAAGGCACCGCGGGCAGATGAAGTCGAAGAAGGTTTCGCTCCGGGAAGGCCCGCTCGCTCGCGTCCCGATCTGGCTGTGCAGGTCCGGTTCTGATCAGACAAGCTCATTGATCAGCGTCTGCGCCATCGCCCATTCACCAAACCCTGCGGCCGGATTCAGGTGACCGACTTCGCCAAGGTCGACGAGACGACTGCCCCAGTTTTTCGCCATCGTCGCGACACGTTCGAACTGCGCGAGCGGATCGTTGCGGCTCGCGCCGACGATGCTCGGGAACGGCAGCGGCTTGCGTGGAACCGGATGCCAGCCGTTCTGGGCCAGTTCATCGATGGCCGGATAGCCCGCCGGCAGCGGCGTCTCCAGGTCGGCAGGAGCGGCGAGCAGCGCGCCGTGAATCCTGCGGCTGTGTTGCTGGGCCCAGTGCACCGTGATCATCACGCCCGCGCTATGCGCGACGAGGATCACCGGGCCATGGATTTTCGCGAGCGCGGCATCGAGCGCTGCGACGCGCGCCGCGCGACTGAGCTTGTCGCGCTCGAGCGGCGGCACTGAGGCGGCCTTGGGCAGCATCCGCTCCAGCAGTGTTTGCCAATGCTCCGCGACATGGTCGCGCAAGCCCGGCACCATCAGGATGGTTGGTGTCATATCGAGAGTCATGATGCAATCAGTACGGCCTGTCACCGACAATTCCGGCGCGCTCCATCTTGCGGTGACACGGCGCGTAATCCATCACGGCGTAGTGCTGTGTGCTGCGGTTATCCCAGATCGCGATGCTGTTGGGCTTCCAGCGCCAGCGGACCTGGTACTCGGGGATGTACGCCTGGCTAATGAGATAGCGCAGCAGGTCACCCGCACCCGGATTGGCGTCCTGCCCGAAGCGCACGCGCGCCGCCGTGTGGTAATTGGTGAAATGGGTGGTGAAGGCACTCACGAACAACACCTCCTCACCGGTCTCCGGGTGCGTGCGCACAACTGGATGCTCCGCATCCGGAAATTGCGCCTTAAGAGCGAGACGTTTTTCGATCGGCATCGCGGCACCAAAGCTCGCCTCGATGCTGTGGCGGGCGCGCAGATCTGCAATCTGGGCCTTGATGTGGTCCGGCAAGTTCTCGTAGGCGAGCACCATGTTTGCCCACATCGTGTCGCCGCCGACGGGCGGGCACTCCACGCAGCGCAGGACAGCGCCGAACTGCGGCGCCTCGCGCCAGGTGGCATCCGCATGCCACGCGTTTTCATACCGGTCGTTAGGCTGATCCGGGTTCTTGTAGATGCGTACGAGGCCCGGATGCTCCGGGTCGCTGCCGGCGACGGGATGGTCCTCCAGTTCGCCGAAACGGCGCGCAAACGCAAGATGCTCGGCGCGCGAGATGTCCTGGTCGCGCAGAAACAGCACCCGGTGTTTGAGCAGCGCCGCACGGATCTCCGCAAACAGGCCGTCATCGTCGACGGCGTCGGCCAGATTCACGCCGACCAGTTCGGCGCCGATGGCGCATGTCAATTGTTCGACTCGCATGGTGTTCTCCTCAGATGACGAAGACTGACGAGCCAGTCGTCTTGCGCGATTCAAGATCGCGGTGGGCCTGCGCCGCGTCCTCCAGCGCGTAACGCTGGTTGAGTTCGATCTTGATGCGACCTGCGGCGACATGCCCGAAGAGTTCGCCGGCGAGTTCGTCCTTTTCCGCGGGGTCGGCGATATAGTCCGCCAGCGCGGGGCGCGTCAGGTAGAGCGAGCCCTTCATCGCCAGAAGCTGGGGATTGAACGGCGGGATTGGCCCCGACGCCGTGCCGACGCAGACCATCAGGCCACGGCGCCTGAGCGAATCGAGCGACGCCTCGAAGGTATCCTTGCCGACGCTGTCGAACACGACGTTCACGCCGACGCCGTTGGTCAGTTCGCGCACGCGCTTCGCGACGTCCTCCCGTCCGTAGTAGACGATGTGGTCGCAGCCATGCGCACGGGCCATCTCGCCCTTGGCCTCATTCGAAACCGTGCCGATCACGGTGAGACCCAGCAGCTTCGCCCACTGCGACACAATCAGGCCGACACCGCCGGCGGCGGCATGCAGCAGGATGGTGTCGCCCGCCTTGAAATCGTGAATGCGGCGCATCAGGTACGACGAGGTCAGACCTCGCATCGTCATGCCGGCAGCCGTTTCGCAGGAGATCGCATCCGGCAGCTTGATGAGCGGTGCCGCCGGGACGAGGCGTTCAGTGCTGTACGCGCCGAGTGTGTTGAGAAAGCCGGTGTAGGTCACGCGATCGCCGACTGCGACGTTGGTCACGTCGGGGCCGATTGCCTCGACCACACCGGCGGCCTCGACGCCCATGCCCGCAGGGAGCGGCACGGGGTACAGGCCGCTGCGGAAGTAGGTGTCGGCGAAATTCAGGCCCACTGCCTCATGGCGCAAGCGGACCTGTCCGCGGCCGGGGTCGCCCACTTCAACGTTTTCATAGCGCAAGACTTCGGGACCACCGGTTTCATGGAAACGCACTGCTTTTGCCATATCGAATCTCCTATCCTTTACTCGAACTGCAAATTTATTTGGCCTGTGATGGGGCTGCCCGTCCTGCTCTCAGGCGCACCCGCCAGGTTTAAAGCTCGCGGAGGACCGTCGGGTCAGCCCCCGGCCTGTTCACGCAGGGCACTTACGCGATCGACATCGGCGCCATAGGTCCGCTTGCCGATGTAGAAAGCGACCGCCGCGACAAGGGGTGCAAACGGCACGAGTTGCAACGCGCCGAGCAGCCCGATCCGGTCGGCCACGATGCCCGTCAGGATGGCAGCGGGTGCCAGCCCCAGCAGATTGTTCGCCAACGTCAGGGTGGCAAACGCCGACGCATGGATCGACGGTGGGGTGAGATTCGCAACCATCGCCCCCGAGGGGCCGGTCGCGCCTGCGCAGAAGAACATGCCGGCGCCGATCACGATCAGTTGTGCCGGACCCGGCGGCATCCGGAAACCGACCATCAGCAGCACGAAGCAGAGCAGGCAGAAGGCGACGGCAGCGCTCCACTTCCTTTCCCGCCCATGCTTGCTGAGCCGGTCGGTCAGATTTCCGCACACCACCATGCCGAAAGCGGTGGCCAGCACGAACGCGGACGCGCTCATGGCCGCCTTGCCAGTGGACATGCCGTAGTAGCGGTTCAGGAAGCTGGGCATCCACGCCCATACGGCCGCCGGAACCAGCAGATGGATGCCGCTGCCGACGTAGGCACACACGACCGAGTTGGTCGAAAAGAGCCCCTGCATCAAGCTGCGCAAGCTCAAGCGCATACCGGCGCCCTGCGTCTGGCGGCGCGCGTTTGCCGGCTGCAGCGGCGCGAGCCGCTCTTCGGTGATGGCAAACCGGTAGATGACGACCAGTATGATCCCCAAGGCCGCCATCGCGCCGAACGCCGCGCGCCAGCCCAGGTGAGCCGCGACTGCCCCGCCTAGCGCCATGCCCAGCACTGAACCAAGAGCGCCGCCGGCCATGAACGCTGCGGTGAGCGTGGCGCGCAGCCGTGCCGGAAAGATGCTCAGGACGACCGCGATGCCGACACTGCCATAGGCGGCTTCACCGATCCCAACGAAGGCGCGCGCGAGCAGCATCTCGCCATAATTCGTCGAAAGCGCGCAGCCGAGCGTCGCGAGACTCCAGATCGCCGCCATCAGGACAATGCTCTTCACACGGCCCCAGCGGTCGGCGAGCACCGACAGCGGAAACGTGAGCACGCCGACCATCAGCGCGACCACACTGCTCAGCGAACCCAGCCGCGTGTCGGACAGGTGCCATGTGGCCTTGAGCATCGGAAACACCGCATTCAGGACCTGTCGCGACATATAGTCGGAGAGCAGCAACCCGACCGTCAAAACAAATACCACCCATGCATACGCGCGCACGTCTTTTTGCGCCGTCGAAATATTGCCAGTCGTAGGCTCGGCATGCGTGAACATGAGTCGTCTCCTTCGTGTTCAACTCGTTGGTGACCGCCTTTGCCCAGCAGGACAAAGGCGGCCTTTATGGATACCGCGCGGCCCTCACCGGGATGCCGGCGGGCCTTACCTTCTAAAACGCGGCATCCACGAAACGTCTGCCGCGCTCCAATCCCTTACGCCGCGCGCAGCGGCAGGTTCTTCACGCCGGCCTTGCGATTCGGTGTCATGCCGTTGGCCGCGAGTGTCTCGTCGGCCGTTTCGTACTGCACGCCGATTCGGTAGATGTCGCGCGCTTCCTTGCCGGAGGCGATCTCGCGGCCCAGTTCGCGCGCCACACGCACGCACTGTTCGATCTGCTGCACCGACGTCATCCGGTTGCCGTGCGCGTCGATGATCGTGTCTTCGATCCCGCAGCGAGGATGCAGGCCCATGGCCATCGCCATCATGTTGAACGGCAACACGTTCTTGAGCAGCGACTCGGCCGTGAGCGTGCAGCCATCCGGCGCGCGGTGCACGAAGTTGAAGAAGTTGAACGGGTTCGGGCCGTCGAAGCCACCGCCGATACCGATCCACGTCAGGTTCAGCGGCCCCTTGTAGATGCCCTTGCGCACCAGGCGATCGAGTGTCTCCAGCGCATGGATGCCCGTGAGCTGGAAGTGCGGCTGGATACCCGAAGCCTGCAGGCGGCGCAGGTGCTCCTCGACCCATGCCGGGCCGGCGGGAACCGTCATCTCGCTATAAGCGGCCATGAACGCAGGGTTGGACAACGAGGTGCCTTCCAAGTACTCCGGATAGAGCAACTCCATGATGTTCATCTGCGTGGTGTTGATCGCGACCGTCACCTGATCGGGCTTCGGGTCGAGATCGGCCAGCATGTGACGCGTGTCGTCGGAAAGCCACTTCGCCGCCTGGCCGTCGTCTTCCGGTGCAAACGAGATCGAGCCGCCCACCTGGATGATCATGTCCGGCACAGCCGCTCGCACGCCGGCGATGAGCTCGTTGAATTTCGAAAGGCGCTTCGAGCCTTTGCCATCCAGTTCGCGCACGTGCAGGTGCAGGACGGTCGCGCCGGCGTTGTAGCAGTCGACGGCCTTCTGGATCTGCTCTTCCATCGTCACCGGAATGTCTTCAGGAAAGTCCTCCGGCATCCATTCCGGGCCGTACGGAGCGGTTGTGATCACAACCTTGTCCTGGTTCTCGGGGTGCAGCGAATCGTCGAGGAATTGCATCGTGTTCTCCAATAGGGTGACGGGTATTCCGACGCTCGCGACACGGCTGGCCGCTTGACAACTGGTCGGAACATGATGAACCGTTGAGATGCACGATACGGCAATCCTGCGCTACACTTTTACGATACGGCGCCATTCTTTTCGGAATTCATGCCACTACGCGTTAACACCGGTACGTGCGGCAGGCATCTAATCAGCAGACATGGACACGGGGCCAGGGACGCTGCCGGCGACAGGTGAGCGGAGACATAGCGATGGAAACGATGTTGCGCGCGGTAGCCATGAGCGGCTATTTCGATGTGACGCGGCGGGTCGGTCTGAACCCGGTCGAGCTGGCGAAGCAGGTCGGGATCGATACCGCGGCGCTTGCGAATCCGGACGATCGCATTCCGGCAGCAGCCGCGTGCCGGCTGCTGGAACTGACGGCCGAAAAGGCGTCGTGCCCGACTTTCGCGCTGCAGATGGCCGGGACGCGGCAAAAGTTCGGTACTGGTGTGATCAATGTCCTGCTCGCGCATAAGCGCACGCTTCGCGAGGTGCTGCTGGCCGCGGCCCAATACCGGCATCTGCTGAACGAAGCCCTCGCCATGCACGTCGAGGACGCCGGTGAATCGGTCACCATCCGGGAAGAACTGGTGGTCGAACCGGGCACTCCGACGAAGCAGGCGATCGAACTCGCGGTCGGCGTGCTCGGGCGCCACTCCAGCGCCCTGCTCGGCAATCACTGGAAACCGCGTTCGGTCCATTTCGTTCACCAAGGGCCGGCAGACCTGACGTTTCATCGACGGTTCTTCGGCTGCACGTTGGAGTTCGGAAGCGATTTCAACGGTTTCGTGTGTGCGGCCGCCGATCTCGACTACCCGAATCCCTCCGCTGACCCGGAACTGGTGCGCTATGCCGAGAGCCTCGCCGACTCGCTCAACGTGGCGGGTGCCGATTCGACCGCGCTGGAAGTGCGCAAGGCAATCTACCTGCTGCTGCCCCTTGAGCAGGCCACGGTCGAACTGGTTGCCCGCCATTTGCGTCTGAGCGTTCGCACCATGCAGCGCCAGCTCGAACTGGCGCATACGAGCTTCTCGAGTCTGGTGGACGAGGTTCGGGGCGAACTTGCCGTGCGCTACATGAGCAACCCGCGCTATCCGATAGGGCGGGTTTCGGCGTTGCTCGGATATTCACAGCAGGGCTCCTTCACGTACTGGTTCAATTCACGCTTCGGCGTGACCCCGCGCAACTGGCGCAACAGCCATCTGAAATGATGGCGCCGCCGACCGTCGCTCTGTTGTACCCGCGGCTAGCGGCCGGCAACCTCGATGCCCAACTCAGCACGCGCCTCACGTCCACCGATCGGCCCAGGCAGCATCAGGCCTGCCGCTCTTCTTTCGGCTGCTCGGGACCGGATTGGTCTTTCACCCATCGCCAGAACAGTCGATACCCGACCGCAAGCATCACTGGACCGATGAACAGGCCGATGACGCCGCCCGATACCATGCCGCCGAGCGCGCCGATCAGCACGACAGGCATCGGCACGGCGACGCCGCGTCCCAGTAGCAATGGCTTGAGCACGTTGTCGACGAGCCCCGCGACGAACACGTAGACCGCGAAGATGATCGTCGTGGTACTGACACCCTCGGTGACGATGACAAAGACGATCACAGGCGCCGTGATCAGCGTGGCCGGCAACTGCATGACGCCGATCAGCAGCACGGCGAGCGCCAGCAGGCCCGCACCGGGAATGCCCATCATCACGAAGCCGATGCCAATCAACAACATCTGGATAAACGCGATCCCCACCACGCCTTGTGCCACGGCGCGAATCGTGGCCGTACAGAGCTCCGTGATCTGCGGGCCGGTCTCGGGACCGGAGATGCGCGCAGCGATCTGCGCCGCGCTTTTATGACCTGTCTCGCCGTGAGCCATCAGAATCCCCGCGACGATCAGCGCGACGAAAAAGATCAGCAGTCCCGCCGACAGGCCGGTGACCGTGGCGAGCAATGCAAGTCCGGCTTCCTTGAGCTGAGGTGCGAACCGGTGCGCGAGACCGGTGAGGTCCGTCGAGGCCTGTTGCCAGAAGTCGTGCACCTTCTGCCCGACCAGCGGCCAACTGGCAACCGAATCGGCCGGCGCAGGAATGTGAAAGCTGCCGCTCTTGATGACGGCCACCACGCTCTCCAACGAGTCGGCCACCGCAACGCCCAGCATATAGGTCGGCACGAGAATGACGGCAAACGCAACCAGAATGATCAGAGTGGCGATCAGGCCGTCCTTGTTGGCAAGCGTACGCCTGAGTCTGACCTGGAGCGGATACAGCGTGATCGCGAGGACGAGCGCCCAGACCATGAGGTTGAGGAACGGGGCGAAGATCCGGAAACAGAAAACAGCCAGAACGGCAATGAGTCCGGCACGGATCAGAACATCGAGCAATTGCCTGGACAACACCCGTTCGGTAATCGGTGTGAGCAACATAACTTGTCTCCCAGCAGGTCGCCTCGATGATCTGCTGGCGACAATCCAGGGCACGCCCATAACCATGGTAGTCGGAACAGAACCATGCCACTGCACCCATCTCTCTGAAAGATAGTCGATTCATCGCCAGCGAGTTGTTCATGCTGGGCGTGACGGATATCGCGACCGCTTCCGTGCGGGTAGATGCGCCGCCGGCTACGTCCGCGTGGCGGGCTGATCGACGACCGGGCCCGCGGCGCATTCGTACGCCCGAACGTCGTCCGCACCGGACGCGCGGCGCTCCGCCAGCCCCGCGCCCGTCACTACCGGTCAGGCAGGCTGGCGTATCTGGGGCAGGCCGCGTTTCACTTTCACAGATTCAGCCTTGTCACCTTGGCGCCGTTGAGCGAAGCGTCCGCCATCAGCCCGGCATTGGTCAACACGAGGGCCACGACCTGCGAGGAGACTGATGTCGTGTCGATTGTGCCGTTCGCACCCACTTTCAAGATTGACACCGCCGCGTCGCCGCCAACCGACCACCCAGCCGCGTTGCGGAACTTGTCGAGCGCGTCCCGCGTCATGAACATGAAAATGACTGCCGTCGACTGGGCACCGGCCTGGAATCCAAATGAAGCAGCCGCTGTGCTGTAGTAGCCCGCTGTCGTGCCACCCACACGCAATGCGCCTTCGCCATACTCTGCCCCAGCAATGAAGGCCGCCTTCTTCACATCCGGGAACACAAGGATGCCTTGGGCTTTCGCTGCGAGTTCGTGCGAGCCCTTGATCGTCGCGAAAAGCCGGCTCAACGTACCGTCAACACTCGCGTCGATCGCCTGGCGCTTCGATGCATCGGTTTCAGGGCTTTTGCCGCTGCCCGGCGTCACGGAGCAGCCCGCGAGCGTCAAACTCGCCGCGGTGCTGACAGCCGCTACTTTTAGTACAAAATTCCGTCTGTTCATCATCGACCTCCATTGTGTTTCCGAGGTAAATCCCCGGTGCGTGAGTCTCGCCGCTCCATCCTTCGATCCCGTTCGATCCGGCGCTCTGACAACCGAGCGCGACGCGCCAGGCCGTACGGGCCGACACTAGGTCCTCTCACCTTACTTGCCGGCTCCCTTACCCGGACGGAGCAGCAGCACGAAGCAGGCGACGCCGAGCACCATCGCATACGCCCCGATATGAACAAGAGCCGGGCTCTCGTAAAGCAAGCCTCGGATCGACGACGCAATTCCACCCAGCGCTACGAATACAGCAATCACCGCCAGGACGATCCTGCTTTCTGCGCGCGCCATAGTGAGTTCTCCCGGCTGCATCGTTTGCCATCCTCAGCATTTGGTCGGCGCCGCCGTTCCCGAGGGATGTGCGTGCAGCGTCGGCGGTGGAGAGTTTCCGCCATTTTTCTCGAGGTATTTGCAGGCACTGACGATGTCGCCTGCGAGTAGTTCCGCCACATTGCGATTGATGTGCGGCCTCACCACGACCCGCAGGCTCGTGACCGTCTCGGCATTGGGCGGCATGGTGTAGGCAGCGAGTACCCAGCCTTTCTCACGCACCTTGTTCGACACGTCGAATTCATTGAAATTCTTGATCTTGCTAGCGAGTGTCACCGCAACCACAGGAATCCGCTGCGCCTCGTTCATGACGTTGAAGTACCCGCTATCGACAAGAATTCGCCGCAACGCGATCGCATTGTCCAACGTATGCTGCATGATTCTTCTGTAGCCTTCGAAGCCGTGGCGGATGAACATGTAGTACTGCACGGCCACCTGAAAGGCGTTGCGACTGAAGTTCAATGTCGCGGTCGGCATTTCGCCGCCCAGATAGTTGACATAGAAAACAAGTTCTTCGTTGAACACCTTTCGTTCGCGAAAGACGACCCAACCGAGGCCGGGAGGAACCAGGCCATATTTATGCCCCGACGCATTGATAGACTGCACGCGCGGCAGCCGGAAGTCCCATTTGTAGTCGGGATAGAGGAATGGATTGACGAATCCGCCCGATGCTCCGTCGATGTGCATCGGAATCGAAATGCCAGTCCGTTTCTCGTAGTCGTCGAGCCAGTCATGAATGCCCTGGATATCGTCGTCCTCGCCAGTGAATGTCTGTCCCGCGATGGCGACGACAGCGATGGTGTTTTCGTCGACGTACTTGTCGAGACTCTCCGCCGTCAACCGGTAGTTGCCTGGACTCAACGGCACGATGCGCGGTTCGACATCGAAGTAGCGAAGAAACTTTTTCCACACGATTTGCACGTTTCCGCCGGTCACCATGTTGGGGCGAGTCACATCCTTGCCCTCGCCTTCCCTTTTCTTCCGCCAGTTCCACTTGTGTGCGAGACCGGCCAGCATGCAGGCCTCGGACGAGCCTACCGTCGCCGTGCCGTATGGCTCCACTCCTTTGGGGCCGTTCCATAGCTGATGCAACCACTTGACCATGCGAGTTTCCATCGCGAACACTTGCGGATACATGTCGTGGTCGATGTAATTCTTGAAGATGTTGCGTTTCGCCGTTTCCGCGGCCTCCGGTTCGGCCCACGTGGTAACGAACGACGACATGTTCAGCATCGGGTTCGCATCGGTCCACTCGGAGCTGATGACGATTCCGGCCGCTGCGCGGGCGGACATCCCGTCTTTGGGGAATTCATTCTCCGGAATGGGGAAGTTGAATTCGTCATAAGGCGTGATCTTTTCGATTGACGTGCTCATCTGGCAATCCTCACTGAAAAGAGGTTCCATGCGCAAGCCGCGGTGGCCGGCAGGCTCTACGGAGTGTCCAAGGTCGATGTCTACAGAACCCTATTTTTGTCGAGCGTATTGCCGGTCGAGGCGTTGTAGCGTTCGACATAGTCGGCAAGCAGCGCGCGAATGGCGCGTCCTATCTTTCGATAGTCGGACTCGTTCAGGTTCGCGAGCGACACTCGACCGGACGGATGAGCCGTACCGAATCCGCGCCCCGGAAGCAGGACCACGCGCGCTTCGCGCGCCAGCCTGAAGAGCAATTCGGTTGGTTCCGTATTCTTCATGAGCCACTCGACAAAATCGCGTCCGTACGCGCGCTCGCCAAGAAACTCCATGTCGAGGATTGTGTAGTAGTCGACCTGGTTCTTGTCGTTGTCGTCGAACGAAATACCGATTTCTTCATACAGCGCCCGTTTCCGGCTGCGGATCAGCCGTTTCAGCGCATTCTTGTATGCGTCAGGCGTGTCCATCAGCGAGAACAGCGAGAACAGCACCATCTGCACCTGCTGCGGCGTCGATAGGCCCGCCGTGTGGTTCAGTGCGACCGTTCGGCTATCGGCGACCAGGCGGTCGATGAACTTGAGCTTGTCTGGCTCGGTCGTGATCGATTCATAACGCTTGTGCAGTTCCTTCCTTGCGTCTTTAGGCAGGTCGGCGATCAACTTGTCGAGAATGTTGTCGCGGTGCGTGACGATCGTGCCCAGACGCCAGCCGGTTGCGCCGAAGTACTTCGAGTACGAGTACACAAGGATGGTGTTTCTCGGCGCGAGCGCGAACAGCGACACAAAACCGTCGGCGAACGTGCCGTACACGTCGTCGGTCAGCAGAATCAGATCAGGCCGCTCCTTCACGATTTCGGCAATGTATTCGAGACTCTCGTCGTTGATTCGCACGGACGGCGGATTGCTCGGATTGACGAGGAAGAACGCCTTCACCTTTGGATCGCGAAGCTTGTCGAGTTCTTTCTTCGAGTACTGCCAGTTCTTCTCCACATCGGCATTCACATTGACGACGGTTAGCTGATAGTCGTTCAGGGTCGGAATTTCGATGTAGGGCGTAAAGATGGGCATGCCAAGCGCGATCGTATCGCCCGGCTTGATCAACCGGTTCTCGCGCATCGTGTTGAATATATAGGTCATCGCCGCGGTGCCACCTTCGACCGCAAAAATGTCGAACTCGCCGATGAACGGATGGTCACCGATCATCTCACGACGCAGATACTGGCCGACGATTTGCTCCGACAGCTTCAGCATCCGGTCGGGCACAGGATAGTTCGACGCCAGAATGCCCTCGCACATCTCATACAGGAAGTCGCCGGCCGACAGTCCGAGCTGATCGCGCACATAGGATACGGCGCTAGCCAGGAAGTCGATGCCCGGCACGCCCTTGTTCCCGCGCAGGAACAGTTCGAAGCGCTCGACGAGTCCGTCGCGCTTCGGAAAACCGCCGATGCCTTCCGGCATGTACGCGAACGAACGCTCCGCTTCACGCATCGCAAACAGACCGAGTTGCCAGAAGCCATGACGTGGAATCGTCGCGAGAAAATTAGGATTACCGCGACCGGCATTGAGCATCGCAAGGTTCGCGGCTCGCTCCACTGCGCCGCCACCCGCTGCCTTGATCAACTCATCTTTCAATTCGAACGGACTGAGCGCCGCCAGCTTCGCGGCCTCATCCGATTCAGCTTTGTCCCGCTTTGCCATTTGCTGTCTCCACGATGAAGTTTCCGGGATAGGCGTCGCCAGTCACGACGCACCGGGCTAGGACAGGATCATCACGATCACCATGCCCCAGATGGTCAGAAGCGTATTGCCCACCGCGTAAGTCACGGTATATCCGAGTCCCGGGATCTGGCTTTTTGCCGAGTCACAGATCATCCCCAATGCCGCGGTCGTTGTTCTCGCTCCGGCACACACACCGAGCAGGATGGCCGGATGAAAATGGAACACGTAGCGAGCGATGAACATGCCGAGGATCAGAGGAACAGTGGTAGCGAAGATGCCCCACAAGAACAGACCGATGCCGAGGTGCTGCAATCCGGAGACGAATCCCGGTCCCGCTGTGAGGCCGATCACGGCAATGAACACGTTGAGGCCGACCGAATTCATGAACCATACCGTGGGTTCCGGGATGCGGCCGAAGGTCGGATGGATTGCCCGCAGCCAGCCGAATATCAGACCGGCAATCAGTGCGCCGCCCGCGGTCGACAGCGTGATTGGAATGCCCGCGACATCGATGACGATCGCACCCACCATCGCGCCGACGGTAATCGCCAGGCTGACAAACGCAACGTCTGTCAGGTTGGTGGCCCGGTCGAGTACGCCGAGTACTTTCGCCGCGGCGGTCGTATCCTGCGTGCGTCCGACGATCGTTATCGTGTCGCCGCGATGCAACTCCGTACTCGGTAGAATAGGTATTTGAGTTTCCGTGGGGCCCCGTTTGATCTTCCTCAGATAAATGCCGCGCGCAAGCGGCGAGTTTGCAAGTTCCTGCAACGTCTTGCCGTCCACTTCCTTGCTCGTGACATAAACGTCCACGCCCTCCGCGGGGACTGCCAGAAGCTCGGGGTCGTCTACTTCCGTGGCCCTCGCCTTGCGAACGGCGACCAGCTCACCGCCTGTCTCGTCACTCGTGCCGCTTGCCCCGAACACCGCGACGAGCTGGTCCCGAGGACCGGCTATCGCCACCACATCGTCGGCCTGCAGCACCTGATCGAGCGTGGCTTCGGAGACGGTGCCCCCACGCCTGATCCGTTCGATATACAGGCGCATCCCTTTCGGCTGGAGCGCTTCGAGCTCACTGACGGTCTTGCCGCAAGCCGGGCTTCCCGGCAAGACCCGATAGGCACGCAGTTCGTACCGGTGCCAGGCCTGGTCTGCACCACCCATTTCTTTCGTACCGCCCAGACTGGCCTCGTACTCCTTGCATGCCGCAACCAGGTCAATGCGCAACAGCTTCGGCCCGAGAGTCGCGAGGATCACCGCGGAGCCGATCGTGCCAAAAATGTAAGAAATGGCGTAGGCGGTCGGCATCGCGTCCAGCAGTGCTTTCGCCTGATCGGGTGGTAACGCAAGCCGATTGATGGCATCCGTCGCAAGCCCCATCGACGCGGAGATGGTCTGCGAGCCGGCGAAGAGTCCGGCCGCCGATCCGATGTCGTAGCCGGCCAGTCTGGCCGCGATAACCGCCGCGCCTAGACACAGCAGACATTGCACCACAGCAAACAGTGCCTGCGGCAAGCCGTCTTTGGCAATGCCGCGCACAAACTGCGGCCCCACCCCATAGCCCACGGCGAACAGGAACATCAGGAAGAACACCGACTTGACGTTGGGCGATACGGTGATGTGAAGCTGCCCGATTGCGATGGCAGCCAATAGCGTCGCCGTGACGGCACCCAGACTGAAGCCCTTGAAGCTCTTTCCGCCGACCCAATACCCAATTCCGAGTGACAGGAATATCGCGATCTCGGGATAGCGCTGTAACGTTCCAGCTAGCCATGCCATGGTAGCCCTCGTCTGCAGTTCACCCATTGACACCGATGTGCGAGCGGGTGCATTGATAAACGAATTGTGGTCGCCAGTCTTGATTGAGAAATATTCCCGTCTCTCAAATCGGTATCTCCTGTACTACAATGATTCCTCTCGCGGTACGAAACAATACGACCTTGGTCTCACAGACATACCCCTGCCTGGATTTTCCGAATACTCCAGATCTTTAAGAGAATGGAGTGATGGAAAATGACAGAAAGAAGTCACCGGATATTCGCCCGAAGCACGGCAACGGCGCTCCGAATGATTCACGCATAGCGGGCTGGGCATCATCGCAATGGAAGGCGAGCGCATTGATTGCAGCCTGGTCCGGCTGTTCAGGCGAGACCCTCTGCAAGTGGATTTACCAGAACGAAATGAAGCATCGGGTGCGACTCGCCTTCACCTCAGGTTCTTGCTCGTTCGACATACCAGTTGCCGACTTCGATAGCGAGTTCGTGACTTGGCAGTCGCACCCGGTTCATTGAATTCCCCCGCCGCGGGGGACGCCTCCGCCAGCTCATTGCCTCAGTATCTTCCAGAGGCCGTTGCCGTGCTTACAAACGGTGGGCATCCAGCTTTGCGTCTGGCCCTTTGCGATAGCCACGAGCGTCGTCGTCCGACAGGTTCGATCGCCCTTGTGCGAGGTATCGTGCGGAGTCACCGTGCCCTTGATGGATACGGGGTTGCCGGTGCCCGCGTTGTTCCATTCCAACGTTTCACCATCCTTCTTTGTCTCAAGCGCGGTCTGCGCGGCGTCGTTAAGTGCTTTCCGGTCAGCTTCCCTCATGTAACTGATCGGCGTATCTTTCAGGAAGTTCAGGTTTCCAGCGTAGCCGACAGTCGCTCCGGCCAGCAGAGCCGCACCTATCAACCAGTGCGGTAGAACGTGTATCGCAACGCGAGATTGGGCGGGCATCGGTGTATCTCCCTCAATAGCGGATCCGGAAAGCAATAGCATTGCCCTCGGCGCTGGCACGACAAAAACAGCGATAGCGTCATGCAGATGCGCTGAGAGACACGGCCTCGCGGCCTCATCCAACCGCTGCCTGCTCTATCCGTTGATGTGAGCGGCTGCATCGGTTCCGTCGGTCATACTTTTCGTGAATGGAATTCGTCGACGAAGTCCGCGACCTAGTTGCACCGATCGATGAGACCGAGGCGATCTTCGAGACCCTCGGCGCGAAGCATATCTCGCACGTCTCCGTGCGCGGCGACCACTTTCATCTCTATCGCGGCTGTCTGAAGTGCTTCATGCAACGTCTTGAGCATTCGCGCGCCCGCCAGATCGACAACGGGCGACGCGGACAGGTAAAGATCAGGAGTCTGACCGGCTCAGCGGTGGAGCGGATCTTCAGCCAGACTATCTCGCGCACGTGTCTCGCCGGTGAAATTGACCAATGAACTGAGACGCAGCAACCACGCAATGAGGCACATGCCAGCTATCAGCACGGCCGTTAGTGCGGCGATCGAGGCCCAGCGCGGCGGATCGCCAGCCGCCATTGCAGCTTATAGGTGAGCCAGTGCGATACCAATCGGACCTTGGTCTTAGATCATCGATCTCAGAGACTGACGAGGCGCCGAACGGCAAAAATACGACCTTAGTCCGATTGCGCGCGGTATGACGGGAACGCAATGATAAAAGCCAACCTGCCGTTGTTGCACACACATCGCCCAGCGCGAGATCCCGGCAGAATTGCCATGACGGTGTCGGTTACGGGCTCGCATTCAGGTGACCGGTGACCGGTGACCGGTGACCTGCATTAGCGTGGGCTCAAGCAAGGAGCTGCCGTGAATACGTTAACGAAGTACTGCGTTTTTGCCACTTTAGCCGCATTGATATCAGTTGACGTCGCCGCGCAGGGAAAGCCAATCGCTTATCCCGCCAAGGGTCAAAGCCAGCAAAAACAGCAGCAGGACGACGGAGCATGTTATTCGTGGGCCAAGACTAACACCGGAGTCGATCCAACTGCCGTGGCCAACGCCCCGCCGCCGCCTTCTGGACCGGCAGTGGGCGGAGGCGAACGCGTTCAAGGCGCGGCGCGTGGCGCGGCAGGCGGAGCGGTGATCGGAGCCATAGCCGGTGACGCAGGAAAAGGCGCGGCGGTCGGCGCCACGGCCGGAACGATGGTCGGCGGCTCACGCGCCCGGCAAAACCGGCGCGCTGCGTCGACATCGGCGCAGTCGCAGTCGCAAGGCGCCATGGACACCTTCAACCGTGCCTACGCTGCTTGCATGGAAGGTCGTGGCTACACGATCAAGTGAGCGGCATCGTAAGGGCAACGCGACGCGCGTCCGTCATGAAGGAAAAGGCGGCCAATCAGGCCGCAAAACACGATGCGCGTATGCGTCAAAGGACAGCAGCATGAGAGACAGCAAGCTCACCATCGTGGCGACGCTCGTGGCTCTCACCAACACGGGGTTCGCACAGACGGAGCCACCCTCTGTGCCAGCTACCCGGCACGGGGCATGAGAGGCCTTCCGTCAAATCAGCAACCGCCCGGCTTCCGTCAACATGCTGCGGACCGGCAGAAGGTTGCTACGCTGAAAGCGCACCATCGCGTAGGCGCGCATCGTCTCCGGACTCGCAGGCAAACGGGCTATCCGAAACTCTATTTCTTCTGCCGGGCGGATGCCCACTTCCTCCACGATGACGTTCAACCGGTCCAGCCGGAATGTCTTCTTCAAGATGTAGAAATGCGAGTCCGGTGACGACAGCACGCCGCAAATCACATCCAGTTCTCGCTCCAGCGCTTCGGTCTTCAGGCCCAGACTCGCCAGAGCCTGATTGTTCTCTTCGATGCGCGCCTGCAGGCGCATGGCTTCCGCTGGGTTGCACGACGCTTCGCTGCCCAGCAGCGAGCGCACCCCGGCCCCCTGCCGTTCGAGCAGTGCAAGACGTGTCCTGAGCAGCGCCCGCTCCTGTTCGAGCGAACCACGCCGTGACTCGTCCGCCTCGATTTTGCTGATTCCCTCGAGCGCAAGCTGGTCGACGACCCGCAGCACGATTTCCCGCCGAAGCGCTGCTTCCGACACACCGCAAACGCGCACCTGATGATCGCTAAAGCTGACCGTCGTCTGCACGACGTCGGTCCGGATCGTTGCCCCATGTTGCGCCACGCCGAGAATGCTCTTTTCCATGATGGCCATTCCGAGCACGGCGAAGGCTTCCTCCGCCTCAGGGTGATCGCGGAAGTAGGCGCGCACTGCCTCCGAGTGGCTAAAGACCGCGCAAACATCATCAGGCGCGGCAAAAAAAGCGTGAATGTACGGATCCGTTGTCCAGGCAGCCGCGCTTGCTTCACACGCGGGGGGCACCTCTTCCGCGAGGCGCGTCAGATAATCGATCGCTTTGCGCACTGCGGGCGCCATACGTGCCTCGTAGTCACGCGCGAGACGCAATTGCGGACTGAGCTTGACGATCCGATCAACGATTTCCTTCGTCTGCTGGACATCGCCTTCTTCAGGTGTGCGTTTTCCGGTCAACAACCACGACAGCAGACCCATGTTCCGCTCCAGCCGATATCTATGATTCGTCACGCTCAGGAAGAAGCAGCGCGGTGATCGTGCGGTTCTTCCAGTACATGTTGTGGACACGCGTCTGCAGTTTTCGCAGGCCGTCGGCAGTCACATCGTTGAAGATCACCAACGCCGCCGGCCGCGAGCCCGCACCGGCTATACGGCGGATCTCACTGCACTGAGGAAATCCGTACCTTATCAAGAACTCGCTGATTTCCTCATCAGAGACGGTTTCTTCCACATTTCCAAGCAGCAGTTCAGCCATGATGGTCGCTCCTTGCCAGTTGCCCTAGGCCATGATGTTCAGTCCGCCGTCGATATACAACGTGGAGCCGGAGAGCCGTCGCGCATACGGCGTGGCCAGAAACGCGCAGGTGTAGCCCACGTCCATGATGTCGACCACTTCGCCCAGCGGCGCACGATGTACGGCCTCGTTGAGCAGCAACTCGAAATCCTTCAGGCCCGAAGCTGCGCGTGTCTTGAGCGGACCGGGAGAAATGGTATGCACCCGTATGCCCTTTGGCCCCAGCTCAAATGCCAGATATCGCGTACAGGCTTCGAGGGCCGCCTTGACCGGCCCCATCACGCTGTAGTTCGGCACGACTTTGTTCGCGCCGTAGTAGCTCATGGTCAGCATGGTTCCGCCGTCTTTCATTAACGGCGCTGCAAGGCGCGCCATGCGTACGAACGAATGGCAGGAAATGTCCATTGCGCTCAGGAAACCATCGCGCGAGGACTGCAGCAGTCCGCCATGCAAGTCCTTTTGCGGCGCCCATGCAACGGCGTGAACGAGGATATCCAGATTCCCCCACACCTTGTCGACCTGCTCGAAGACGGCCTCCAGTTCGCCGTCATGCGTCACGTCGAGCGGCATGAAAATCTCTGCGTTGAGCGCCTGTGCAAGCGGTTCCACGTAAGGCCTGGCCTTATCGTTCGCGTAGGTGAGCGCAAGACTGGCCCCGAGCTCATGAAATGCCTTTGCACAACCGTACGCAATCGAATGCTCGTTGGCGACGCCAGTGACCAGCGCTCTCGCCTCCTTCAGGATCAACCGCGGTTGTTCGATCGGCATGGTGGAACTCCTTCATAGAAAGCCTGCGATGGACAATGTTCGCGATGCTTGCGCGGGTTCCCGTGGTCCGCCGGTTAGCTTTACAACGCCGAAGCACCGGTAACAGACTGCGTATGCCGGGCGATCATGAGTTCCTCGTTGGTTGGAATGACCCACACCGATACCTTGCTCGAAGGACGGCTGATCAACGGGCCGCCGGCCTGATTGGCCGCGTCGTCCAGTTCGGCTCCTAGCCAGGCCGCGTCACGCACCACCCGTTCGCGAATCGCCGCCGCGTGCTCGCCGACGCCGGCCGTGAACACAAGGCCGTCGATACCCTGCATAGCTGCGGCAAGACTGCCGAGTTCGCGCCCAATCCGGTACGTGTAGACGTCGAGCGCAAAGCGCGCATGCGGATCGGTGCTCGCCAACAACGTGCGCATGTCGCTCGACACCCCCGACATGCCGAGCAGACCTGAGCGCTTGTATATCAGGTCTGCGATTTCCTGCGAATCCATCTTCAGTTCGTCGAGCAGATACAGGATGACGCCAGGGTCGAGGCTTCCGCAACGCGTGCCCATGGGCAGCCCATCCACGGCCGTGAATCCCATCGTGCTGGCAACGCTCTTTCCCGCGACCATTGCGCACATGCTGGCACCGTTGCCGAGATGCGCCACGACGATACGCCCGCCCGCAGCGGCCGGCGCGACCTCCGGCAGCACGCTGGCGATGTATTCGTACGATAGCCCGTGAAAACCGTACCGGCGCACGCCCCGCTCCGCAATCGACGCAGGCAGTGCGTATGCCTTCGAGGTTTCCGTCTGCGTGTTGTGAAACATGGTGTCGAAGCAGGCAACTTGCGGAATCTCGGGGCGCAATTGCGCGATGATCCGAATCGGTTTGAGGTTATGCGTCTGATGCAGCGGTGCAAGCGGGCTGAGGCATTCCAGTTCGTCGATCACGTCGGGCGTCGCCATGACCGCCCTGGAGAACCGCTGGCCGCCGTGCACGACCCGATGACCGACCGCAATCAGGCGATGCCCCTCGCCATGGCTGCGCAGAAAACCTGCGAGGTACTCGATTGCGCCAAGATGACCCAGTTGGTAGTCGGTGCCCCATTCCTCGGTATCCACGTCGCCATCCCGCCCCGTCGAGCGAAAGCGAGGGTTCGTGTACAGCGCTTCGACCTGACCGTGCAGGACCAGGTCGAGGCGAGGCGTTTGCGCGTCGAATGCACTGAACTTCAGGCTGGACGAGCCCGCATTCAAGACCAGGATCACATCGGCCATATCGTCACCCGATTACCTTGCCGGCCTCGCGCCGCGCTTTCGCCACCAGCGCGGCAACCGCACACGACGCGAGACGCGTGGTGACGGAGTCGGCGCGGCTGGTCAGAATGATCGGTACGCGCGCACCGAGAACGATGCCCGCCGCATCTGCTCCAGCAAGAAAGGACAGGCTTTTCGCGAGCATATTGCCGGACTCGAGGTCCGGCACCATTAGCACGTTGGCCCGGCCGGCGACCGGCGAATCGATCTGCTTGATTCGCATGGCTTCGACATTGATCGCGTTATCGAGCGCGAGCGGGCCGTCGACCAGCGCGCCGGTAATCTGGCGCCGGTCCACCATTTTGCAAAGCGCCGCCGCTTCGATCGTCGACGGGATTTTTGGATTGACCGATTCGGTTGCGGACAGGATCGCTACACGCACCTCGTCAAACAGCAACGCGTGTCCAAGATCGATTGCGTTCTGCAGAATATCGACCTTCTCCTCCAGCGTCGGCGCGATATTGATAGCGGCGTCGGTGATGATCAGCGCATGTTCGTACTCCGGTACGTCCATGACGAAACAGTGACTGATGCGTCGCGCGCTGCGCATGCCGGCATCGCGCCGGATCACCTCCGCCATCAACTCGTCTGTGTGCAGACTGCCTTTCATCAATGCCTCTGCCTTGCCTTCCCGCACGAGTTGCACCGCTGCGGCGGCCGCGGCATGGCTATGCGGCGCATCGACGATTGTAAATTCGGATATCTTGATGCCATGCTCCTCGGCAAGCGACTCGATACGCGCGCGCGGTCCGACCAGCAGCGGCGCTATCAAGCCCATTCCGGCCGCCTCCACCGCGCCTGCGAGCGAGCTGTGGTCGCACGGATGCACCACTGCGGTCGGCAGTGGCGGCAAGTTCCTGCAGTACTCGATCAGGCGCTCATACTTCGCATGTCTGGGTTCCATCGACGTTCCCCTCGTGGTTCTGCATTGCAACACGGGTCATGTGCGAACCCGGTCGGGCACGGACCCCTGACGCTTGCGAGCGACACGCGATACGAGCACGGCGCGGATGTGTTCGAGCGCCGCCAGTTGTTCGTCGTCGGGCGCCGAATTCAACACGCGTTCGTCCGCCATGAGCTTCCCAAGCAGTTCCAGGAAGCGCTCACGGTCCTCGACGCGGGTGAGCAACGTCGGCAGTGTCGTAATGGCCGCTTCGGGTTCGTAACGCGCGATGATCTCCTGGACACCTCGTATGCGCCGCCATTGGTCGGCACTGATGTCCGGCAGATAGTCCGCATAGATTTCAGCCAGTTCCTTGCGCATCTCCAGTCGCGCGAGCGGCAAAGACGCACCCTTGCGTGCGAGAAGGAACGCCGCGCGCGCCAGTGCCTCCGTGTAGCCGCCTTCGTTGATCGACTGCAACGCTGCCTGCACGAACGGCGTGTCGCGAGGACCGGTTGTGAGCGTTTCCACATTGGCGCCGTCGGGTGAACGATCGGCAAGAAACATTGCATACATGTTCGCGTAGATGCCGAAGAATCCGGCCTCGGTCGCCGCATCGCGCATCGCACGGTAGTAGTCGAGCGATGCGCCGATGATTTCCGATCCGGTCTCTTCAAGCTTGCGCCAAGGGTTGTCCGCGGCGGCCGGTTGGCGACTCTCTCTGACCGCCTGCGCGGCCGGATGCAACCATCCGAGCCAGGGATTCATTCCAGACAACGCCCAGCGCTGAAGCCGCAGTGGATGAAACTCGCGCAACATGCGGGCGCTCGTCTCGTTGGACATCGCCTGCACCACGGGTTGCCCGACAAGTTCGTAGACTCGCTGATTCAACTCCGACAGCGCGGCCACCGCCTCGAACGGCTTTTCGTCCACGCGCCCGAATCGGTTGAAATGCGCGGAGATGTCCTCGAGCCGGCATTCACGGAATTCGACTTCGTATTCCGTCTCCCCGGACCCGCCTTTGACTTCGTTGATCGACATGCCGTAGAGGCCCGGCGGAAACGTTTCGATCGTCTCCAGCACGGAAACGATCTGCTTATGCTCTTTCTTTGCGACCCTTCCGGAGACGAAGATGCCGAGATGGCCAATATCCTCATGCATCAGGCCAACGATCACCTGCCCTCGCGACTTGATCTCTTCCGTGCTTCTGTAGAGGTCCACGACCCAGTTGAACGCTTGTTGAGGGGGCGTGATGTTATCGCCCATCGAAGCGAACAGCACGATCGGCGAACGGATCTTGCGCAGATCGAACGGCTCGCCGTGACCGCTGCTTACTCCCCCCGACCAGAGCTTGTTGCCGACGAACAGATTGCGCGTGATCCACTCGATCTCCTCGCGATTCATCAGGTAATAGCTTCCCCACCAACGCTCGAATTCCAGAAAACGCGCCGGCTCGGTATCGATATTCGCGAACAGGTGGTAATACTTTTCCCAGAACGTGTTGGCTGGGTTCAGATTCTCGAAGTTCTGCACCAGATGGGCCCCGTCGAATTTGCCGTTGCCCAGATCCGCCGCATACGATGCGAGCCACGAGCCCCCGAGAAGGCCGCCGGCGTAGCGCATCGGATTGTCGCCCTCGCCTTCGCTCCAGGCGCCGCTCCAGTACGACATCGGTGCACCGTTGATGACGATGGGACCGGTCTCGTCCGGATCGGAACTCGCAAGCATCATTGCCGCCCAGCCTCCCTGGCAGTTACCGATGACCGCCGGCTTTGGACTCTCCGGATGCAGCGAGCGAACCTTTCTTACGAACTGCTGCTCGGCGCTGCAAACGTCGAGCATCGTCTGGCCGGGCTCGGGATCGCGAAAGAACACCACGAAAAAAACAGGGTGTCCCGCGCGAAGCGCGACGCCAGCCTGCGAGTCGTCCTTGAAACCGCCGATGCCGGGACCGTGTCCGGCACGTGGATCAATGATCAAATAGGGACGCTTCTTTACGTCGATATCCACGCCTGCGGGCGGACGAAGTTGCAGCAACGCATAGTTGACCGGTCGCTTGAACTTGCGACCGTCGAGCACGATGTCATACTCGAAATGCAGCACCAGCGTCGGACTACCGGCACTTCGTTCGACGAACTCGGTTCCGCGCTGGTATAGCGTGTCCCAGAAGAGAAGCGAGCGCTGCGCGACGTCGGTGACGTATTGCCACGTATGCAGTGGATCAAATGACGCCGGAATAGCACCCTGCGAGCGAGTGTCATCCTGATCGCGGGCAAGCGCATCGCCTAGTCGTTCACTCAAATTCTCCTGCGCGACCTGGGTACGCCTTTGCAGCACGCGGGAGATTTTCGCGGCAATGTCCTGACTGCGGGACAACTGCGTTCTTGCGTCCATTCGGCGACTCCTGAAAGGTGCACGAGGCGAGCGTAGCCCCGTGGCAACGAGCGCGCGGTTCGCGGGCTCTTTTCGCGCCGCCGCCAACATGCTTCCCCGACAGTCGGGTGGTGCGCTTTTTCGCGCACGCAAACTGGTTTTGGCGCAACGGCGGAGCAGTCGCCGCAGCCTTTGCCGCAATGCCACATGGGAGCGCGATTGCATCAAGCCGCACTATCCGATTTTTATTTTCATGGTGTGGCGACTTCCGATATCTGCCAATCGGACCAAGGTCCTATTTCTCCGTCGGAGGGCGACAGGTAGGCTCGTTGCCTATGCTCTCTCATATACTTCAGGTGCGGGCGCGCGTTCATTTCCACGCGTGATCGCGAGCCTAGGGTCGACAATGAGACGTCGTCCATGCCGTTGGGCGCCAATCCAATACAGCGCACTCGGACTTCTGTTTTCAGTCACCACCACGTGCGCTCAGGAACTCGAACCACGCACCTATTCTCCGTCGCCCATCGGCACCCACTTCCTGATCGCAAACTGGGCCTATCTTTCAGGCGACGTGCTGACCGATTCTTCGTTACCGATCTCAGGCGTGCAGGCTCGGTTCAACATCTACTCGCTTGGTTATGTCTCGACTTTTAGCCTCGTGGGGCACACCGCATCGTTCGGAATCGCGGCGCCCTTTGCGCGCGGCAATGTCAGTGGAAATGTGATCGATGCACCGACGCAAGTGCATCGCGCCGGCCTTGGCGACATCCGGCTGCGCTTCGCCTTCAATCTTTTCGGTAATCCGCCTTTGCCCGTCGAGGCGTTCATCAGGCCGCAGTCGACCACTTCGGTCGGCACGAGCCTCACGATAGTCGTGCCTAGCGGCCAATACGTCGGCTCCCGGCTCGTGAATGTCGGGGCGAACCGGTACTCGTTCAAACCTGAAATCGGGGTATCTCAGCCTCTGGGCGACTGGTTCGTCGATGGATCCGCGGGGGTGTGGTTCTTCACGAGCAACAATAACTTCTTCGGCGGCAATCAGCGCTCTCAAGCCCCCTTGATGGCGTTCCAATTGCACAGCGGCTATACCTTCCGACCCGGACTCTGGATCGCAGCCGACCTCGGATACGCCGCTGGAGGCAGAACGTCGGTCAACGATGTGCCGGGTGAGGATCGCCAGGCCAACGTGCGGTACGGTGTCACCTTTTCCTTGCCGATCGCCCGAGGCTGGTCGACGAAGCTCGCGTATTCGCACGGTCTTGTCACGCGCGCCGGGGGCAATTTCACATCCGTCGCCTTGACGCTGCAGTACCGCTGGTTCGACCGCTGAAGAGGCCGCGGCGCCTGCGAGTGCAACACGGTCTTGCCAATGGCACGTCGCGCCGTTTGTCTTCGGCCAGGTACGAGAGGACTCCGCGGCATTGCCGGGTAGACACCGAGTGCCTGCTATTGGCAAGTTTGCCATTACTTGATGTTTCCTGCGATTCGGGAAATCCGATCCCTGACGACACTGATCGCCTGTTTGAGCGCGTACACATCCTGAAAATAGCGCTGCGGTATCCGTATCTGACTGGCGTGTGCATCGATGTCCTCGATTTCATCGCGCCATTGCGTAATCTGGTCCCGGGTCGGTTGCCTGTTTTTCCATATTTCATCTTCCAGCGATTTGATTTCGCGGTACCAAACCGCGAGCCGTCTCTTGATCCGCCCCTCCACCATGCGCGGCAACGCCTGTAGCAAGCCGAGCATTACGGCTATGAACGGTACCAGGATCAGCAGACGCCTTTCGACAAAGCTGGCCAGCCAGAACGGAAGGTAGCGCTGCAGGAACGGACGACCGGATTTGAAGTAGCGCGTGCTTTCGTCCGAAATGGGAAATTCGTCGGTGTTCAGGTTGGGAAACGCGCCGTGCGGCGTAAAGTAATCTTCGGCGCCGTGCACGGTTCTGGCCGCGTCTAGCAGCAGGTAGACCAGTGCGGGATGCATGGTGTCTTTCGACACGAGCAGAGCGGTGGCGGCTAGCAGGGTGACGTCAGCTTGCGGAAGGTCATCCACTATGCTGATCGAGGCGCGGGAAAAAACGATCTTGGAGAGAGACGGGAATTTTTGCACCAGAGCGTCGGCCTGGGCAAAACCCATCAGTTTCAGATTGCTGTTGAGTAGCGTGTGCTGCATCGGAGCGTCGGGCCTGCCTATAAAAAAAGCAGCATCCAGCTTGCCGTCTTCAAGGCCTTGATATGCCGTGACGGCATCCATTTGCATCAGCGAAGTATTGTCCCGAGTGACGCCGCTATAGGAGAGCAATACCTGGGCGACATTGAGCAGCCCGCTGCCGGAGACGCCGATGGCGATCCTTTTGCCGCGCAGTTGCACGAGCCGGTTGACGGTGATGTCGCCACGATAGAACACCCAGATCGGTTCATATGAGACGGCAGCGATGGTCTGCAGATGATCGGTTTCTTTCGGGCTGGTGGTGCCTGATTGAATAAAACCCACCTCGTATTCGCTATCCGGATTCTTCAGCCGTTCATAGTTTTCGACCGAACCGGAAGAACTGCGGATAACCAGAGTAATGCCGTCGCGTTTCAGGATGGGCGCGTAGCGATCCGCAAAACCGCGATAGATACCGTTGTCCGCCCCGGTTGTAATGACGATCGTGCGTTGGATGGCGGGCTTGATGAGCGTCGCAAGCGCCCAACCCAGCGCGGCCAGCAGCAAGATTGCGCCAATGAACAGAAGCCGCCGGCGCCCGCGTGTTATGGGGGCTTTGCTGCTACGCTGAAGCACTGGGTTGTGCCTGGTCATTATTCGGCATCTCCCGTCTGGCCTGTTCCGCGCGAAGTGGACTCGGCGAGCCTCTGTGCGGCACCGTTGCCGGCAGTCGCGAATGACCCGCGGAGTTTGTCACCTGCAGGTGTCCGCCGTCAGCCATAGAGCGGCAGCAACAAAAACAACTTGATGACGATCGCATTCGCGATGTCGATAAAAAACGCCCCCACCATAGGCACGACCAGAAAGGCCAGATGGGAAGGACCGAACTGTCCTGTGATCGCCTGCATGTTGGCTATCGCGGTCGGTGTTGCCCCGAGGCCGAATCCACAGTGACCGGCTGCGAGCACTGCCGCGTCATAGTTGCGCCCCATCACCCGAAACGTGACGAAAATGGCGTAAGCCGCCATCGCGATCGCCTGCACCACCAGAATAACGAACAGCGGCAAAGCGAGCGATGCGAGATCCCCCAACCGCAGGCTCATCAACGCTATAGCAAGAAAGAGACCGAGGCTAACGTTGCCGAGTACCGACACCGCGTCCTCGAACACGCGATACCAGCCGCGCACCGCGAGCCCGTTGCGCAGTACGACACCGACGAACAGGACGCACACGAACGCCGGCAACTCGAAAGCCGTACCGTTCAGCAATAACGCGATCGCCGAACCCACGGCAAGACAAACCGCAATCAGCGCGACGGTTTCGATGACGGCCTCCGCGGTGATCGGCCGTACCGTATTGGGCTCCTCGAAACCGGTCGAGGTTGCACCGTCCGTCTCCGGATTCGGGGCGAGCTGATAGCGGGTGATCAGAAAGCGCGCGACCGGCCCGCCGATCAATCCCCCGAGTATCAGACCGAAGGTGGCACAGGCAATCGCAATTTCGGTCGCCGATGCGAGGCCGTGGCGCTCGGCAAACACCTTGGCCCACGCCGCACCCGTGCCGTGGCCACCCGATAGCGTGATGGACGCCCCAAGCAGGCCGAGCAAGCGCTCCTGGCCCAGTGCCCAGGCGAGTCCGATACCGAGCGCATCCTGCATCACGAGCAGGCCGACCACGACACCCAGAAAGGCCATCAGCGAGCGCCCGCCCGCTTTCAGTCGCGCGAGGTCTGCATTCAGGCCGATGGTGGCGAAGAACGTCAGCATCAGCGGCACTTGAAGCGTGGTATCGAAACGGACGTCGATCTGCAGGGCGCGGTTCAACGCAAACACCAGCAGCGATACAAGCAGGCCGCCGACAACCGGTTCGGGGATGCTGTACGTACGCAGAAGTCTGACCCGGGCAAGAATCTGTCGTCCAAGGAGAAGAACGAGCGACGCGGCCATCAGCACTTCCAGCGTATCGAGGCTCACGGTCTTCTTCTCCAGTCCAGCGATCGATCAGTGACCCCGGAAACGGGGTATCCTGGTTTCAGCCGACGCGAACCTCGGCGACATATGACCGCTTATAGACGTCCGTTCTCCGTTCCGGCGTCAGTCGACGGTCGTCGGCGGACGGATGCCGGCCGCGATCGCGCGGCTCACGGTGGCAAGCGCCTTGCTCCAGGCCACCACCGCCGCTTCGTAGCCCGCGCCCGCGCAGGGCTCGCTCGCGATGGTCCGGCCGGTGATCGGCGGCGCTTTACCGGGTGGCAACACCGACCACAAGACATCGACAGTCACGGCATCGCCGAGCAAGGCGTCGAAGCGCTGGACGTCGATCCGCACTCGCCAGGCCGCCGCCACGTCGCCGCCGATCGGCAAAGTCGACACGCGAGGGCTGTTCAGCAGCTGCGAGAGATCGGCGACGAACACGCGCGGAATCTGGCTCTTCAGCGGCTCAGCCCAGCGGGCGAATTCGTCGATCGTCACATGGTTCGTGCCGGCGCGAACAACGATCTGCGGCCGGTCGACGAGTTCGGGCACGGTGACCGCGCCGATCACGACGATCATGGGCGGCCCATGATTGACGCTTTCGCGCGGCGCCTCCGCACTCAACGTGTAGAAGTCCGACTTGGGCGAGCCGGCACAACCGGCGAGCACGACCGTGGTCAGCGCAACGGCAAGGCATAGCGATAGGCGCTTCACTTTTTATCCTCCACCTTGCCGCGGATGAGTGCCTCCGGATGGCGTTCGAGGTAGTCCGCCAGCGTGCGGAAAGCGGCCGCTGTGCGCGCCAGTTCGTTCATGGCGTCCGTCGTGTTCTGCGCCAGTGGGGAATCGGGCTGTAGCGTGCTGTTCGCGGAATTTAGCGCCGTCTGTGCAGCGGCGAGCGTGTCCCGTGCCTGCGGCACCACGTCGGTCCGAAACTGCTTGAGAAGGGTATCGGCATCGGCTAGCGTCTTTTGCGCACCCTTCCCGATCCCACCGAATGGAATCTGGTTCAGCTTGGCGAGCAGACTCGTCACCGAATTCTGCATGGACTGCAGGCCGCCAGGTATGGTTGGTATCTCGGGCGGCGTGACGGTCCAATCGACCTTCGCCTTCGGCGCGTTCGGGAAAAAGTCGAGTGCAATATAGAGTTGCCCGGTCAGCAGGTTTCCGGTACGCAATTGCGCACGTAAGCCATGGTCGACCAGCGTTTGCGCAAGTCGCTGAGGGTCGTCGGTGATCCTTCCTTTCCCTCCCTTCATATAGCGCGACGTGAAGCGCTCTGGAAAGAGACGTATCTCGACCGGGATGCTGAACTGTTTGGTAACGGGATCAAACCGCGTATTGATCGCCGCGACTTCGCCGACCACGATACCGAAAAAATCGACCGGTGCGCCAACCACCAGCCCTCGCACCGACTCCCTGAAAACCAGCGCATAGGTATCGACGATCCGATCGTGCTGCTTCATCGCCTCCGAGCGATCGTGGTACAGCGCGAACTGCGCGTCCGGGGCGGCTTCGGCTCCATCGGCCGTTTGGTCCGGCGTCTGGAATGCGAGTCCGCCGATCAGGATGGCCACCAGCGATTCGGTGTTGACCTTGACGCCCGTCGTATCGAGCGACACGTCGATCCCGCTCGCCTGCCAGAAGCGCGTATCGGACTTCACGTATTTCTCGTAAGGGGCGTTGACGAAGACACGCATCGTCACGCCCTTCCCGTCCGGGTCCAACTGGTACGAAACGATCTGGCCGACCTGCAGCCGCCGGTAGAAGATGGGCGAACCGACATCGAGCGAGCCCATGTCAGCGCCTTTCAGTACAAACTCTCGGCCCGGCACGCCGATAGCGAACACGGGCGGTGACTCCAGGCCCGTGTAATCGCGCCTCGACTTCGTCGATGTGCCCACGTCCATGCCGACGAACGAGCCCGACAGCAGCGTGCCGATGCCGGATACGGTGCCGCCGGAAATGCGTGGACGCACGACCCAGAACCGCGTGTCGTCCACCAGCAGGTTGGTGGCATCTTTGGACAGTTCGGCCGTGGCGACCACGCGGCGGTGATCGCCCGACAGCGTGACACTCTTGACCACACCGATGTCGACGTTCTTGAACTTGATCTTGGTCTTGCCCGCTTCGAGCCCCTCGCCGGTCTCGAAGCTGATCGTCACCGCCGGGCCCTGCTCCATGATCGCCTTCACCGCCAGCCATCCGCCGATGAGCACTGCGATCAGCGGCACCAGCCACACGATCTGCATCCGCCAGCGCGAGCGCGGAGTGGCAATAGCTTCAGGAACGTCAGGCGACCCCGGTTGACCGGGAGGTTTAGCCATGATCGTGCTCCGTTGCGTCCCAGATCAGGCGCGGATCGAATGACATGGCGGCGAACATCGTCAGCACGACTACCGCGCCGAAAGCCACGGCGGCCGGACCTGCCTGGATGGTCGCGAGTGCATTGAACTGGACGAGTGCGACGAGAATCGTGATCACATAGATATCGAGCATCGACCAGCGCCCGACCAGTTCCACCACGCGGTAGACGCGCGTCCTCTGCTGCAGCATCGCAAGCGAGCGCCGCTGCGTCGAGATAACGAGGAACATGATCGCGATGATCTTGAGCATCGGGACGGCGATGCTCGCAATGAACACGATGATGGCTAAAGGCCAGGAGCCGGATGTCCAGAGGTACACCACGCCGCTCAGAATCGTGTCTTTCGCCGAGCCGAACAGCGAACTGGTGTTCATCACGGGCAGCATGTTCGCCGGGATGTACAGCACCATCGCCGCGATCAGGAACGCCCACGTGCGCGCGAAACTCGCCGGTTTGCGTTCGTGAAGATGCGCGCCGCAGCGCGGACAGCTCGCGTCGTGGACGTGTGGCGCCGCTTTTGTCAGCAACCCGCAATCGTGGCAGGTCATCAGCCCGCTGGCCATTGCCGTGCCTGCGGCCGGTTCGGCGAGTTCTTCCGGGCCGGGTGCGGCGCGATAGTGGCCGCCTATTCGCTGCCAGAGATCGTGCGGATCGAACGCAGCACTGGCCGCCGCGAGTATCAGCATCAACGCACCGAACGTCCAGAGCGCGACGCCCGGCACGACGCTGGCGATATGCGCCAGTTTGACCAGCGCGACCAGCATCCCGAGAATCAGCACCTCCGTCATGCCCCACGGCCGCGCCAGATGCAGCACGCGAAACACGATGTCGGGCCGGTATGGCAGGCGCCGACGCCACAGCGGAAACAGCAGATACGCCATCGCGGACATCTGCATGAGCGGCATGAGGAATGTCGTCACGAACACCAGCCCCGCGATGGGCCACATGCCGTCCCTGTACAGCACGCGCACCGCGCCCAGCAAGGTGGTCTCGACAAGATCGCCATTCACCGACAGACCGACGATCGGAAACGCATTGCCGATCACGAACAGCACGATCGCCGTGACTGTGAAAGCGAGCGCACGATCGAGACTGTCCGGATGGTTACGGTACAGCTCCGCACCGCAACGGCAGCAGCGCAGCACGCTCTCGCCCGTCAACGGCGCTTCCCGTTGCAGCAGGTCGCATTCGTGGCAGGCAATGAGGCGCTCGGCGGTCATTGCGCTTGCTCCGTAGTGGGCTGCCCGGTCGTGGGCGCAGCGGGCCCGTGCTGCATGACCTGCCCCGTCATGCGCTCGGCTTCGACAACCCAGCCACCGCCCATTGCCTTATACAAACCGATCAGCGAACTGAACACGAGTCCGTTGGTTTGCGTGTAGCTCAGTTGCGCGTTAAAGAGGCTACGCTCGGCATCGAGTACCTCGATGTAGCTCGTATAGCCGCCTTCATAGCGCAAGCGCGCAAGCCGTGAATAGGTTCGCAGCGCTTCGACCTGACGGCCCTGCACAACGAGTTGCTCGCGCGACTTCTGCAGTGCGATCAGTGAGTCGTCGACTTCCTGGAAGGCCACCTGGATCGACTGCTGGTACTGGAACAGCGCCTGTTGCTGTTGCGCTTCCGCCTGGCTCACCTGGCCGCTAATGCTGCCCGCGGTAAAGATCGGCACGGTCAGCGAGCCTGCGTACGACCAGATCCGTGCCGGCCCGGTGAATAGCTTCGAGAACTGGCCGCTCGCCGTTCCGAACAGGCCCGTCAGTGAAATGGACGGAAAGTAAAGCGCGCGCGCGGCGCCGATCAATGCGTTCGCGGCGATAAGGTTCTGCTCGGCCTGACGCAGATCGGGACGGCGCTGAAGCAGATCGGAAGGCAGGCCTGCCGGCACCGGTGGCACCTCGAGCTCCGTGAGTTCACGGCCACGCAGAATCGGACCGGGATTGCGACCGAGCAACACGGACAACGCGTCTTCCTGCTGGGCGATTTGCGTCTCGATCTGCGGGATTGTCGCGAGAGAGGCTTCGTATTCCGACTCGCTCTGTGCGAGTTCCATCTGCGACACGTCGCCGCCTGCAAACCGTGCCTGAAATACTTTCACCGAGCCGGCACGGCTTTCGGTCGTTGCCTTCGCGATCGAGAGTTGCTGGTCGAGGTCGCGCAAATTGATGTACGACGACGCCACCGACGCCACCAGCGACAGGATCGTTGCGCGCCGGCCTTCTTCAGTTGCCAGCAAGCTTGCTCGCGCCGACTCGGTCTGACGTCTCACCTTGCCGAAGAAATCGATCTCCCATGCGGCCGACAGCGGCGCCTGAAATTCGTTGAATACGGGGTTGACGCCGGGTGGCAGCGTCGGCAGCCCAGCAATCGATGAGCGTTGACGCGATGCTTCAAAGCCCGCGTTGACCTGCGGAAACAGGGCCGAGCGCGTCGTCACGAACTGGCCAAGAAACTGGTCGACGCGCGCCGCAGCGATTTTCACGTCCTTGTTGTCGGCCAGCGCGGCGGCAATCAGATCGTTCAGCACGGGATCCCCGAATTGCTCCCACCACATCGCGTTGGCAACTTCGGCCGCCTCGCTTGCTTCGAAGCGGAACGTCGCCGGCGTAGGCACCGTGGGTCGCACGTAGTCGGGGCCGAGCAGACAACCGCCCAGGCCGAGACTCAGCCCCGCAAGCAGCAGGGCTGGCACCAAACGCATGATGAACGCGGAGCCGCGCATGTCAGTCGTCCTCGCGCCGGGCAGAGGGTTTAGTGGTCGGAGCGCCTGAGCCAGGCGGCGCGATAGGCGGCGTGCCGTCGCCCGCTGCTCCGCCGCTCGGATCTTTCTTCTTGCTGCTCCGTTCCGACATCGTTTCAAGCACGTAGAAGAACATCGGAATGAAGAACACCGCGATCACCGTCGCGCCGAGCATGCCGCCGATCACGCCCGTGCCGATCGAATGCCGGCTGTTGGCCGACGCACCCGTTGCAATGGCAAGCGGCACGCAGCCGAGAATGAACGCGAGCGACGTCATCACGATCGGCCGCAACCGTTCGGTCGCCGCCGTGACGGCGGAGTCGTACACCGACTCGCCGCCTTCGCGGTTCAGCACCGCGAACTCGAAGATCAGGATCGCGTTCTTCGCCGCGAGTGCGACCAGCATCGTCAGGCCGATCTGGAAGTACACATCGTTTTCGAGGCCGCGCAACAGGATGGCCAGCAGCGCGCCGAAGAGCGCGAACGGCACCGCCATCAATACGCCGAACGGCAGGCTCCATTTCTCGTATTGCGCCGCGAGAATCAGGAACACCATGATGAGACCGAACACGAACACGAGGCTCGACGTGCCCCCCGCCTGCTTCGCCTCGTATGCCTCACCGCTCCAGCCGATACCGTAATCCGACGTCGTCACTTCACCCGCGACCTCTTCCAGCGTCGAGATGACCTGCCCCGAGCTGTAGCCCGGCGCGCCGTTGGCCGTGATCTTGACAGCGGGAAAGTTGTTGAAGCGCGTGATGAGATCGGGGCCCGTCACGTACTGGGAGGTCACGACAGCCTTGAGCGGCACCATGCTGTTGGTCTTGCTGCGCACGTAGATCTGGTTCAGATCCTGCGGCGTCAACCGGTACGCCGGTTCGGCCTGGAGGATGACCTGCCACAGGCGGCTCGACCGGTTGAACTGCGATACGTATAGCGAGCCGAACATGGTCTGCATCGCGCTATACACTTCCTCGACCGGAACGCCGAGCGTTTCTGACTTGTCCCGGTCGACGTTGACGAGCAATTGCTGCGACGACGCATTGAAGGTCGATGTCACGCGCGCCAGTTCGGGTCGTTTCTTTGCCTTCTCCAGAAATTTGTCCACCACGTCCGCGAGCTGCGCGATCGTGCCGTCGCCCTTGCTCTGAATCCACATTTCGGTGCCGCCCGTCGTGCCGAGCCCCGGTATCGACGGCGGATTGACCGGCAGGATGATGCCCTCCTTTATTTTCGACAGGTTCTCGTACGCGCCGATCAGCACCGCCCGTGCGTTCTGCGTGCGGATGTTGGCCCATTTGTAGCGTTCGTCGAAACTCTTGAAGCCGATGAAGAACGTACTCGCGTTGTTCTTGTTCTGGCTGTCGAGCAGGCTGTAACCATCGACGATCGTCACGCTCCCCACGGCCTCCTGCTTCATGAAGTAGTCGGTGACGTGCTGCGATACGTCGCCCGTGCGATCGAGGCTTGCTGCGTCCGGCATGATGATCGCGCCGAGCAGATAGCCCTGGTCTTCCGGCGGCAGAAACGAAGTCGGTATCGAGCGCATCATGACGACCGCGAGCGCGATCATCCCCCCAAACAGCAACAGTGCCACGACGAACCGTTTGATGACCAGCTTGACCGCACGCGTATAGCTGTTCGTCATCCTTTCGAAGTTCTTGTCGAACCACTTGAAGAAGCCGCGCTTTTCGTGATGGCCGGGCTTGAGCAGCAATGCGGCCAGCGCCGGCGACAGCGTCAGTGCAACCAGGCCCGAGAACACCACCGAGATCGCAATCGTGATCGCGAACTGCTTGTACAGCTGGCCCGTGATGCCGCCGAGGAACGCCACCGGCACGAACACCGCGCACAGCACCAGCACGATAGCAATGACCGGGCCGGAGACTTCGTCCATTGCCCGCTTGGCGGCGTCTTTTGGACTCAGCTTGTGCACGTTCATGTTGCGCTCGACGTTCTCGATCACGACAATCGCGTCGTCCACGACGATGCCGATTGCGAGCACCATGCCGAACAGCGTCAGCATGTTGATCGAGAAACCGAGCGCCAGCATCCCCATGAAGGTGCCGACAATCGATACGGGAACCGCCAGCACCGGAATCAGCGTCGCACGCAGGCTCTGCAGGAACGCGAACACGACGATCACGACCAGCACCAGCGCTTCGAAGAAGGTATGCACGACATCCGAAATGGATGCGCGGGTGAACTCGGTTGTGTCCATCGCGACGCTGTATTCGAGCCCCTCCGGAAACGTCTTCTTCATCTCGGCGAGCGTCGCGCGCACCTGTTTCGACACGTCAAGCGCGTTCGCGCCAGGCTGCTGGTACACGGCCATGACTGTCGCCGGTTTGCCCTGATAGCGGCTGCGGATCGAATAGTCCTTCTGCCCGAGCGCCGCGCGGCCGATGTCCTTCAGGCGCACGATCGCCGCGCCGCCGCTGGCCGCGCGAATGATGATGTTTTCGAACTCGGCGGGGTCGGCGAGCCGGCCCGTAGTCGTGACCGCGAACGACTGTTCAACGGGCGAGCCGGTCGGCGACTGCCCAAGGCGGCCGACAGCAAACTGCTGGTTCTGGTTGGCGACGGCTTTCTGCACGTCGCCGGCCGTGATGCCCAGTTGCGCCATGCGATCGGGCTTCAACCATATTCGCATCGCGTAGTCGGGCGTGCCGAAGATGGCCGACTGATTGGCGCCCGGAATGCGCTTTAACGCATCGAGCACGTAAATGTTGGCGTAGTTGGCGATGTAGGTCGCGTCGTAGCGCTCGCTCGGCGAATAGATCGCGATCACCATCATGAACGCCGACGACTTCTTCTGTACCTGGATGCCTTGCGCCTGCACCGATTGCGGCAACTGCGGCAACGCGAGGTTCACACGGTTTTGCACATCGACCTGCGCGAGTTCCGGGTTGGTGCCGATCTGGAAGTACGCATTGACGGTCAGGTTGCCGGTCGATGAGCTCGACGAGCTCATGTAGATCATGTTGTCCGCGCCGTTCACCTGCTGCTCGATCGGCGCGGCCACATTGTTGGCGACCACGTCGGCGCTCGCACCTGGATAGGTCGCGGAGATCGTGATCTGCGGCGGCGTGATGTCCGGGTACTGCGCGATCGGCAGATTGACCATCGCGACGGCGCCACCAAGCGTGATGACAATCGATATCACCGACGCAAAGATCGGACGGTCGATGCAGAAGTGGGACAGGTTCATATCGCTCGCCCGTTTATTTTGCCGCGACCGTACTGGATGGGCGCGCCTTCGAACCGGTGCTTCCCTCCTCTGGCGCGTCGGCTGCCGCGGCGGGTGGGGGCGATGCCACTATCTTCAGCGGAGCATCGGCGGTAACGCGGAGCGCGCCGTCGACGACGATCCGCTCGCCGGCCTTCAATCCCTGCGTGACGAACCAGTCGTCGCCATGCCATTCGCCGACTTCGACGACACGCTGATGAGCTTTCGAGTCGTTGTCGACGACCCATACAAAGTGACTCTTCGAGCCTTGCAATACCGCGCGCTGCGGCACGAGAATCGCGTTCGGGCGCACCGCACCGGCCACGCGAGCACGCACGAACTGTCCGGGCCGCAGCGTGCCTTGAGCATTCGCAAACGACGCACGAACCAGGAACGTGCCCGTTTCCGTGCTGAACGCAGGATTGGTGAAGTTAATATGGCCCTGATCGGGAAACTGGCTGCCGTCGGCCAGCAAGACAGTCACGATGAAGTCGTTATCAGCCGGAAACCGAAGGGCGCCCTTGGTGATCTCGTCGCGGTATCTGAGCAACTCGTTCTCGGAGATGCTGAAGTTCACCCACATCGGATCGAGCTGGTAGACATACGTCAGAAGGCCGGCCTGTCCGGCCGTCACATAGCTGCCGTCCTGCTGTCTCGCGAAGCTCGACAAACCGTTGAGCGGCGATTTGATGGTTGTATAGCTGAGGTTGAGCTCCGCCGTCTGCACCTGCCCCTTGGCGGCGATCACGGCCGCTTCCGCGCTCTTCTCGTTGCCGGTCGCGTCGTCCAGATCCTTCTTGCTCAAAGCGTTCTGCGCGGCGAGCGGGATCACGCGCGCGAGATTCGCCTTCGTCACATAGAGCCGCGCCTCCTGCTGCGCGAGTTGACCCTTGGCCGTCTGCAGCGCGGCCTCGAATGGTTTCGGGTCCATCAGGAAGAGCGTCTGCCCGGCATGGACCAGTTGACCCTCGGTATAGACCCGCTTATCGAGAAAGCCGTCCACGCGGGCGCGAATCTCCACTTCGCGTGAGCTCTGTGTCTGCGCGGTGAACTCGAACTCGACCGGCGTATCGTGCGGCTCGACCTGCATCACGGTCACTTCGGCCGCGCCGGCCTGCGGCGGCGGAGCCGGCTTGTGGCACGCAGCGCACAGCGCCAACGTTGCGTAGACCAGCAACCGCGCAGGCGAGCGCGCGCGCCGCCGTCGCGAATCGCGCGACGGCAGCCTGTGCAGGAAGAAATCAGGCGTTGCTTGTTTCATGAGATCACCCGTCGCGACTACATGGCGGTGCAAGCACCGAACAGCACCAAGGCGTCTTCACGGTTGACGAGCGTCACGCCGATCGTGCCGTCCACCCTGTCGAGCACGATCGTCCATGCGAAGCTGAATTCAGTTCCTTGGAGAACAATCTGACTCTCATCGGTTTGCATGAAGCGGATCGGTGCCACGCGTTGGGGACCGGTAATGGTCTTTTTCGCAAAGTCGATGCGCATGAATTGCGGTGCGCCCAAGTCCGACGGCAAGGCGCGCAAACAGGTTTCGCCTGGATCGCAGGCGTGCGCATCGATGGTGGCGCATAGCAGCGGCTTACTGCCGTCGAATTCGGCAGCGCACAACGTGGCCGAACAGAGCCCACTCAACACCGCTATAGCCGCCAGCGGAAGACGTACGCATTTTCTGTTCATGGGTCCCTCTCATGCTGCTTGCGATCTTTACTACACCGTGTACCCACGGCCAGTCATGCACGCAGCCGTCGCGCGGTGATACGTGGCCAACGGCTGGGATACCTGAGCCTCGGAAGCCTGCTGCGCGAGCACAACAAGATCGACACCCGTGGTCTGCTTCGCCCATAACCGGCAATCGGCGGTGTCGTTCTGTTGACGCTGAGGGCTTTGGCCTTTAGCCGGGTAAATGATGGGTTGCCGGGCTGCCACTGAGCATCCCAGCGCCGACATCACAAGCCCGGGTGAAACTCGCATCAGGGGTTGCATGGCGAAACGCCTCCTGGACAATCCAGTTCCGGCACCGACTCACGGCACTCCGACGCCGATGTGAGAAAGCGCCGTAAAGTCGCGGACTCATGGCTTGATCTTGGTGATCTTCTGTCCTTGCACGCCGAGGCCCGCCATCAGGCCTTCCTGGCCATAGATGAATGCGTAGACATCGGATTGCAACGTGGTCGTTGTCATCGACTTCGCCTTGCCTTCGTCGACGACAACGACACTCGGTCCCATGCCGACGGACCAGCCGTCGCTGCTGTTCAGATAACTGAGCGCCGCCGGTGTCATCAGGAACATCGCCTGATGGAAGCTCTGTGCCCCAGCCTGCAGGCCGTATGACAGTGCCGTAGCGTTGTAATAGCCCAGCACCTTGCCGTCCGGGCCGAACATCACGCCGTCTCCTCCCTGCGCTCCGACAAGAAACCCTGCCTTCAGGATGTCCGGAAACACGAGGACGGCAGTGGCCTTGGTCCCCAGTTCCCCCGCCTTTGGCGTTGTTGCAACCAGTGACCGATATGCATCACGCGCTTTCTGTTCCAGCTCAGGACGTGATGACCCGGACGTCGACGCAGACGTGGATGAGTTCATGCTCGAGCAGGCGACCGCCGCGAGCAGAACCGGAATCATTGCCATCAGGCGGACAAGCTTGAACATGATAGGACGCTCCATTCAAAAAGAGTCACTGCGTGACCGGGTCCCGGAGCGGCGTGCACCGCGCGCTTCAGGTACCGGTAGTATTGGTAGCAGATCTGTCCGATGGCAATTGAACTTTGGTCCAATACGGGGCGAATCCGCACGTGTTCAGACTACGGCGGCTGTCCTCCTTCGAGGGCCGCGCGTACGGTCCTGATGAACAGGTCATCGTTGAACGGCTTGAGAATGTAGGCGACCGCACCGCCTGCAAAGGCTTGTTCGCGCACGCTGATGTTATCGTGGGCGGTGATGAAAATGACAGGCGTGCCACTGCCTGAAAGACGCTGCTGGACCTCGAGTCCATTGAGCCCCGGCATCTGCACATCGAGAATGACGCAGGCAGGACGATATGACGGCATGGATGACAGCACGTCGAGAAAGGCGTCGCCGCTTGCGAAGGTTTCGGCAGCGATGCCGACTGAGCGCAGAAGTCTCTTGATCGCTCGGCACACCGATTCATCGTCATCGACGACGACAACGAATGATTTGAGTTTTCCCATTGCACATAGTCCGGTGTCCGGGAATGCACGGGGCAGTGCACTCCCCCAAACCATAGACTATGAGTCAGGCGCAAATGCCGATAGTGGACCTTGGTGCAATGTGGACGCCGAAAGGCCTCATGGCATCCCCGGACGACACGCCGGTCAGGCCGCTTGCAGCCGCTCAGCGATCCGCGTGTGAATGCGCGACGCCTGAAAGGCCGACCTTGTCCGCGATGCGAATGAGTTGGGCCAGCGATGTGACTTCCATCTTGGCCATCACGCGCCTGCGATGAACCTTGATCGTCTGTTCGACCGTTCCGAGTTCGCTTGCCACCTGCTTGTTCAGAAGGCCGATCACGACGAGTGACATCACTTCGCGCTCGCGCGGCGTCAACCGCTCGACGCGATCACGAAGCGAGTCGAACTCAAGCCGGGTCGCTCGCATTCGCACCGCGCACGCGAGCGCCTGTTCAATCGCTCGCAGCAGGTCAGTATCGGACACCGGTTTGGGCAGAAAATCGGTTGCCCCCGCTTTCATCGCGCCGACACCCATCGCGATGTCACCATGCCCCGTGATGAAAATGATCGGCAGCGCCGCATTGAGTTCGCGCGCCAGTTCCAGTCCGCTCAGATCCGGCAACTCGATATCCAGCACGAGGCACGCGGGACAGGCATCGACCGGCATCCTGTCGAGAAATGCGCGTGCCGAACCGAATGTCTCCACCCGATAGCCCGCTGACCGAATCAGACGCGCCAGCGCGCCGCACACGGAGTCGTCGTCGTCGACGACGAATACAAGCGAAGCAGAATCTGTCATGGTTTCTATCGCGACTCATCCTGCTCCGTCGCATTCCCAACAGGCAATGTGACAAAGAATGTCGCGCCTCGGTCAATGTTGTTTTCAGCCCAGAGTCGCCCGTGGTGCATGTCGATGATGGTGCGGCTAATCGACAATCCCAACCCGAGACCCTGGGGTTTTGACGTAAAGAATGGCTTAAAGATCTTGTCCAGCTTGTCGACAGTCAGTCCATGGCCGCGATCCCTGATAGCGATGCAAATCGTATTGCTGCTCTCGCGCATGAGCGTCACCGACACTACGCGGTCGACGGGCGGCATATCGTTCATCGCGTCGAACGCATTGAGCAGGAGATTGAGCATGACCTGCTGCAACTGCACCTTGTCGCCACGCACGGACGGCAGATCGTCCTCGACGTCGAGCGTCACGCGCGTGCCACGCACGATCGCGTCGCCGCGCACCAGCAGGACCACGTCGCGAATGATGCCCGCGAGATCGAGTGATACGACTTCCAGATCGCCCTTCTTGACGACCGCGCGAATGCGCCGGATCACCTCGCTCGCGCGATAGTCAGCCTGTACGATGTCGTTCAGGATCTCTCGCACTTCATCCAGATCGATGGGGTCCGCCGTGAGAAAGCGCTGCGCGGCCTGCACGTTGCTCAGGATCGCCGTCAGCGGCTGGTTCAGTTCATGGGCCAGAGATGCCGTAAGCTGGCCCACTGTGGACACGCGCGTCAGATGCGCGAGATCCCGCCGGTTGCGCTCCAGCTCGTATCGCTCGGTTCTGTCGACGATGATTGCGAGCGTTACGCTGCCGTCGTCGAAGCGAAACGCATTCAGACTGATCTCCACCTGAAATTCCGTGCCATTGTTGCGCCGCGCAGACAACTCGCGCAATGGCGTTCTTTCATGAGATTCCGGCAATGCGAACAAGTCGGCTCTGAGCGGAACATCGGTGTCGGCACGCAGAGCGGGCACAAGCAGCCCAACTGGCTTGCCTATCAACTGGTCGCATTCATATCCAAACAGCCGGGCGGTTTGCGGATTGACCATCAAAATCCGGCCGCGCTCGTCGAGCATCAGAATCGAAATAGGCAAAAGCGCGAGCGCCTCGCGAAAGTACGCTTCGCCGCTTCCTTTTTCCATCACGAGCACGTGAGAATCGTTCAACCCTGTGGATCGTCCGCCACTTTCATGAGACTGGCGGCGCACCGATCGTGCGGACGCCGCGGCATGGTCCCTCTCCGTTATCGGACGCTCCCCGCGCGCACGCTGACCTGCTTCCGGCAAAATCGCTGCTTCCGCCACTTGATGCTGCTCCACACGCCTCTCTCCCGACGAACCGGCTCGTGATACGACGTCGCGCGAACCGGCACCAGCGGACATCGTGAAAACCTGCGGACGCATTGCAGCCAGACACGCCATCGCGCGCTCGACATAATCCGCAAGATTTGGCGGTTTAAGACTACGGCTCGCTAGCGCAATTCGCCGGCGACTGGCAAACACCATCAACAGCCACAGAATGATGGCGGTTTCCAGAACAATGATCGCTGGCATGACGATGCTCATGACCGGGATTCCTCTCAAGAGCTTGCGCCGAGAGATGGGCTGACGGAAAAGCTCGCTCTGGATTTCGACGAGAGATAACGCGCCTGACCCGAAGGCTGATTTCGCCGCTACGTATATGTGCAGCAGGCCGGAAAGTCAGGATCGTGATTCGCTCGCCAACGAGTTTTTTCAGGCAGCGTGTTCGCCAGATTGTGGTCCGTCACTTCTATAGCAGGTCGCTTGCGACGATTCGGTGAAATCGGCCAGCGCAGGAGACAACGCACGCATGGCCAGCCGTATGACTAGCCAGGTAACTACTACACACGACATAGAACTGCCCGGTAAATCAATCGTAGTCCTGATGCAAGCATTAGTAAATGCCGAGTTCGTGCATTCTTCAATCGATGCAATAAAATGCCGATTCGCTAACGCTGAAACAACACCTGGATTGAACCAAAGGGCAATTGTTCACGCGCGGCGTCGCTTGTAATCTGAATGACGTGAGATTCGAATCAGCAAGGACCTGTTTTGCCCCGGCATCCGCACGTTACTGGTAAACCTGCATACGTCGGAATGGGAAAAGAAAACAATTAGATTCACCATTGATGTTATGTGCAGCGACGAGGTCCCGCTAGTGGCGATTGCATCCGCACAGAGAACCGCTTGATAAACGCACGCCGAGCAGGACGAAACGGGTCGTGCTCCATTGCTCAATGGCTCTATGGCTGATTGCGAATCAGTCTGCTCGCGCATGCCCGATACTGTACGGTTGCTACAAGGTATTCCCGCCTTGGGACAGTCATGACGAAGGCCCACCCTGTTATACCTCGACGTCCCTGTCAACGATGCCGAAGTAAGTGGCTAGCGAGTATGACGGGCCGGTGACAACGCTGCGCGTCCGCCAGTCGAACCTGGCAGCGCAGCGGCGCGCATGTTCAAGCGCCTCAAAACCATTGAGTCGTGCCTGCGTGAATTGGGCATCGTGCGATTCGACGTCGGCATGTATTGCTGCGAAGCGAGTGACATCCCGATGTTTCCCCTGGCAACGCCGGCTTCGCTGAACGCACCGACCCGATCGGTCACGTTCGGGCACGTTCGGGCACGTGTGACGAGGCCGCGGATTGCGCACACACGTTAGACCAAGGTTCAATATCGGTGTCCGCACAGGTCCCCTATTCTGTCTCTTGGGCACGCGCGTTTGATTGCCCTTTCCAGAGCTCGGCCTGCGGAAATCAGGAACCAGGTCAGTGTTACGAAAGCGGTGGTCGCGACACTTTTCCTCGCTGATAACCGTTTGATGGCTATGTGAGGGCGATGTCATGAACAAGCGTCTCTTATGCTTTGCGATCGCACCGGCGCTGCTGTTCGCGGGTACCGCAGCTGCGCAATACCCGGTTCTGGATATGGTTGCCGGCAAGCTCGTTCAAAAATATCAGCAATCGTCATGCGAGCAGTTGTGGCAGGAAAAGGCCCAGCAAAAAGGCCGGCCCAAGCCGGAGAAGGAACAACAGGCCGTAGAACTGCTCCGCAGCGATCCGCAGATGCGTGCCGCGTTCATCGACAAAGTGGCTGCTCCGATTGCCAGCAAGATGTTCGAGTGCGGCATGATCCCGTGATCATCGCCGGGTATGCCGCTGAACTGGACTACTCATCGAGGCCACGATGACCTACGCGAAATTCCTGTGCTGCGTGACCGTCGCCGCGCTTGGCCTGGGCATGATCGCGAGCGGCCACACCCAGCAGCCACAGAAAACACAGCACACGGCTAAGGCAGCGGCCAGGCCCGCGAAGGCTGCCGCTCCGGCGTTCCAGCCAGGACTCGAACCACGCGCGATCGAGGTGCTCAAAGCGGCGTGCGCCCGCCTGGCCGCCGCCCGATCGATGGCATTCACGGCCGTCGTCTCCTATGAGAGTCCGAGCCGCCTCGGTCCTCCCCTCGTCTATTCGACCAGATCGGAGGTGACACTGCAGCGGCCGGACAAGCTCAAGGTCATCACCCTCGGCGACGGGCCGCCCTCTGAGTTCTATTACGACGGTAAGGCGATGATGGCGTTCGAGCCGGCGGAAAACCTGGTTGCCGTCGCCGACGCGCCACCGACGATCGACGCCGCGCTACAGCTCGCCTACGATTCCGCCGCGATTTATTTCCCGTTTACCGATGTGGTCGTCGCGGATCCCTATAAGGACATTGCCGACGGACTGAAGGTCGCTTTCTATATTGGTCAATCGCGCGTGGTCGGCGATACGACGACAGACATGGTCGCGTATATCACCGGGGATGTGTTCGTGCAGATCTGGATCGGCACGCAGGACAAACTGCCGCGGCGCATCTATGCCGTCTACCTTAACGACCGGGCCAGGCTGCGTCACGTGCTGGAACTGTCCAACTGGCAACTCGATGTGACCGTCCCCGCGGATGCCTTTGCTTCGGCCAAAGCGACCGGTGCGGCGCGCATCGCGTTCGCGCGCCCGGACGAGACCGACGCCCCAGGAATGAAGCCGCCGCCAAAGACGAAGCCGCCAGGGACCCAATAAGGACACGCATCATGAAGACCGTTGTCATCCGTCTCCTGAGTGTGCTCGTTGCGGCGCTCGTCACCGATCCAGCCGGCGCGTGGTCGCATGCGAACTATCGCGGAGGTAGCACATCGCACGCGCCCGGTTCGGATTCCACAACCCGCAGCAATGCCTGGGGTGGCAGCGAAACGCACACATACGGGCAAGGCACGACCGCAACCGGCCGCTATGGCGGTACTGCGACCCACCAGGAAGGGTCGGGGCAAACGACCGCTACCAATCGTTACGGCGGGACCGCGACCCATACATATGGTCAGGGCACCACCGCGACCAGCGCTTACGGCGGCACGGCAACCCACGCTACGGGATCCGGTTACACGACGTACACGAGCTCATCGGGCGCGACGGCCTATCACAGTCCCTACTACGGTGCGACCTATCCTGCGTACCATCCGCCGGTCGTCGTGAATAACTACGGGTCCGGCTGCTACAACTGCGGCGGCTGGTCCACAGCAGGCGCAGCCGCCGCGGGCGCAGTAGTCGGTGTAGCAGCCGGCGCCGCCATTGCTTCGGCCAACACGGCAGCCGCGACATCGAACGCATACAACGCCGGTGTCGCGGCCGGCAGCGCCAATGCGTACAACACCGCTGCGGTTGCCAGCACACAGTTCGCGATGGGTTCGGTCTACGCAGCGCTGCCCGCGGGCTGTATCTCCCCAAAGGTTCAGGGTGGCACTTACTATTTGTGCGGCAATACGTGGTTCCAACCGTCCTATGGTGCGAATGGCGTCTACTACCGAGTGATACCGCCGCCCGCATAAACTGCCGCCGCTGACCCGGTGCATTCGCTCTCGCGAAGCATCCGGATAACCCGCGCCGCCGCGGCTGTGTGGGCAGAATCGGGGGACCGGCATGCTGGTGCGCGAGCGGCGCCCATAGCATTTGCAGCCGCGTCCGTTGAGATGAGCCGCTCCGCATTCGCATCCCATTTTCTATTTTTAATTGCAACCCTGACTGTTGGCGCTGCGATAGCATGTTTTTCCACTCGGGCTCTTGTAGACACCCTTGCCGTTCTTCGTCTTGGCCTCTCCACCCTTGCTGGTTTGCGTCGTCGTCACGCCGTTCTGATTCTTTTGAGCCTTCCACGCGTTGCCCGTATTTGCGTTATAGCCGCCGGCCGCTTGTGCGTTGTTGCACGCTGTCACGCCACGAGCGTTGGTGACGCACTCCGCGAACGCAGTCGAAGACAGCACTACACATATCAACATGAACAGAATCTTCATACTCACCTCCTGATGTGACCAGCGTGAGATTCTTGCGATTTCCTCCCGACGGGACGATGCGTCCGGACTGATGCATATTCCAGTTTAGTCGCATTCACTCCCGCGCATATTGCACTTCGAGTCCTCAAGTCCTATTGCGAGCAGCGATGATTCAGCCCCTTATACGTCAACTCGCACATCACGCTGGTTCAATCGCTGGTGAGTCTTGAACAGGTGACCAGCGAACAAATACCTCCGCGATCGAGTGGTCACTGCCCAAGTATGGTGAGCGCGGCGCGCATGGGTCCAAGGGAGACTCTGACTACCCCATCGAGCGGTGTGTTCATTTCCATGATCATGAAAATTGCGCCGGCCGCCGACAGCGCGCCCATGACCAGGACAGTGATCGTTGTGCCGTTGCGAGGGGCGAACAGGCCAAATGTGCCGAAAATGATGCCCAGCCACACCACCAGAACAACCAGTAACGGCGTGGGGATGGAGGCTTTCTCCTGGAGCAATGCCAGCCAGCGCGTGGTGTAAACTTCATCGACAATCTGCAGCGCCTTGGTCTGCAATTGACTTTGCGCTGCGTTGTGCGGCGAGAGGTTTTCCACCTGGCGTTGAAACTCTTCTGTCCTGGCTATTGCCTCCGGGCCAGTCATTCGCACGACTTGTGCCGCATCACCGTCAGCGAGTAACGCGATCGACGCAGCGGTGATGTGTTTAAGCTGGGCGCGGATATCGCGTGTCTCCGGTCCATATCTGGCCAGCACGCGATCAAGACGCACGATGTTGACGGCGCTATGTACAAGCTCCCCGTTCGTCGTGTCGAAAGAGCCTTTCGCCGATGATATGAGCAGACCAAGGACTAACGCGGCAAGAGTAGCGAGAAGGCCGGTCGTCAGCTTCACCATACTGATCGATTCGTCGCTTAAGTGGTGTTGCGGCAGCACGTCGCGCAGGTAGGAACATGCTAGTGCGCTGCCGAGAACAACGATGAATACAATCAGTGCGACGACGAGGTGGCTCATCCTGCGATCCTCCGTCCCGGATAATAGGGGTAAACGCCCCGGTCTTCGAAGCGACGCGTTTCCCGCGCCCGTGCTGCCGTGGGCCGACGTTCCTCGTGTTTCATGAAAGCGCACAACTGACGAAGCTTGGCCACACCCACCCCCAGTCCGCATCTTGCGCGGAGCACCGCAGTATGCAATTGAACCAAGGTCCAATAGCATACTGCGGTGGCGCGCCTATCTTTCTAGATCTGCGTCACTGTTATGGATGACCTGAAATGCGGATGGGCGGAAACGAAATCGTTGCTCGCCAAGATGTCAAAGGTTCATGAAAATGCTTCAGGTCAGCGGCGTACCGCCTACCGCCATTTCCACGGCCTTGATCAGGATGGCGCCGTTCAATGGTTTACGCAGATACGCGACAGCGCCTGACACAAGCGCGGTCTGCCGAGCGGAAAGCTCGTCGTGTGCGGTAATCATGATGATAGGCAGTCCGATCGGCGCAAGCTGACGCTGGACCTCCAAGCCGCTGATTCCCGGCATCTGGATATCCAGAACCACACAAGAAGGCCGATATGACGGAATCGCCGAAAGCGTGTCCAAAAACTCTTCACCACTGGAGAACGTTTCTGCCTCTATACCGACAGACTGCAGTAAACGCCTGATGGCGCGGCAAACCGATTCGTCATCGTCGACCACAGCAACGATTTGGTTGGGATTGACCATATTACGATGCGACCACGCAATCGCTCTCGCTAGTAGATTTTTGCAGCTTCAGCCTACCGGGAGATAGCAAAATGAGATATAGGGCTTTGGTCCACTAGCAGCGTCGACCACAGTGGTTGAGGCCGAGCAGGCATCGTATGAGGTGTCGATCAGACCGCGCGGGGATCACTCGTCGTCGGCCGCGTGCACACCGGCCTTTTCCGCGAGCCGAACGAGTTCGACAATTGATCTCGCCTTCATCTTCTCCATCACTCGGGCCCGATGAATCTTGATCGTCTTTTCGGCTGCGCCCAGATCGCTGGCAACCTGTTTGTTCAATCGACCTGTCAATACGAGCGCCATGACTTCGCGCTCGCGGCGCGTGAGATGATTAACCCGTTCCTCGATCTCCGCCCTTTGGGTTCTTTTCGCAAACTCTATACATGCGCGCTTAAGCGCACGATCTATCGCAGCGAGCATGAGCGATTCGCTTACCGGCTTGGTTAGAAAGTCGAATGCGCCGGCTTTCATCGCATCCACACTCGAGACGACGTCGCCGTGCCCCGTCAGAAACACGATGGGAAGGAGCTGATCAAGCTTGTGCTGCACCTCCAGCCCCGTCATGCCGGGCATCTGCAAATCGAGAACGAGGCAAGCGGGTGTGCTCGCCAGATCGGTTCTATCCAGAAACGCTTCCGGACTGTCAAAGCATTCGACGTGATAGCCCGAGGCGCGCAGCAAGCGGGTGAGTGCGCATCCTACCCGTTCGTCGTCGTCCACGACGAAAACACGGGTTGTGGGCTGGCTCATGGTGACTGTGGGCCGCAGCCCTGTCGCAAGCCGGTTCCCTGGGGCAGCGTTACGTGGAACGATGCTCCCTTGCCATTGTTGTTCTCCGCCCATATCCTGCCTCCGTGACCGGTGATGATCGTGCGGCTGATGGAAAGACCCAGCCCGAGTCCTTGAAGTTTGGTAGTGAAAAAAGCCCTGAAAATCTTGTCCATCTTGTCGACGGTCAGGCCCAGCCCGTTGTCTTTCACCGTAATCCGCACTCCTCCATCCGGTTCTTCGCGCACGGTTGTCTCGACCACACGTTCCGCGGGAGCACACTCCTTGACCGCATCGAAAGCGTTCAACAGCAGGTTCAGTACGACCTGCTGAAGTTGAACCTTGTCACCCCAAACCATCGCCAGATTTTCGGAAATGTCGAAGCGGGTGCGAACGCCGCGAGTCAGGGCGTCGCTATGCACAAGAACAGCAATGTCGCGTACGACGTTGCCGACGTCCAGCGGTTGCAATTCAATATCGCCTTTCCGCGCCAATGTCCGGATCTTCTGGATGACTTCGCTCGCCCGACGGTTATCCGTGACGATATCTTCTAGCGCGCCCCGGAGCTCCGCTTTGTCGGCAGTCTCCGACTCCATGTATTTCTGTGCCGCTTGCGCGTTGAACAAAATGGCGGTGAGTGGCTGCTTCAACTCGTGTGCAAGCGATCCGGCGAGCTCCCCCAGAGACGAAACGCGCGCCAGATGTACGAGTTCCTTCCGGTTTCGATCCACTTCTTGGGAGGCACTGCGATCCGATATTGCGATGATGCGCAGTACCTGGTCGTGAACCGTGTATTTCGTGGTATTGGTTTCCGCGGGAAAACCGACTCCATCACGCCGCCGCGCGACCAGCACCTGTGTCGTTGAAACGCCGGCGATTTGGCTTGCTTCGCCACGCTCTTCGACTTCCAAATGGTCGCCACCCACGCCACGAATCGGGAATAGAATCTCCGTCGACGCGCCGGCCAGCTGTTCTCTGGTGTAGCCGAACAGTTCTATCGTTCGAGCGTTCGCAAAGGTGATCTGATTCCGATGGTCGACGGTGACGATCGGGACCGGCATCATTTCAAGCGCCTCCCGCAAAGGAATCCTTGCGTTGAGCATCCGGCGCGTACCGCGGCCGCCTCCCAGTAACCACGACACGCACGTGACAACACGCCCTCTCCATCCCGGCGCCGAATCAGGATCCTCAAGGGGGTCGGCCGTGGCCTGCATGCTCGACACGCCAATGTCACAGTGAAGGGATGGGAGTAAGACCTGCGTCGACGTCGTTGAATGAGAATCGTGTCGTTCGCGAATCGTGGCGCCACTAGTTCGGAAAGCACGTATGTCGGGGGAAAAGCTTTGAAGAAAATAGCGTTGTTGTGCGAACCAAGCTATTGACGTTGTAACTACGTCTATCACCCGGTCTCTCCCCTGCATGATCGGATTGATCATCGGTATCTCCGTACCCAGTTCGCGCTGATTCAGCCAATACGGCTGCGGCGCCTGATCTACTGGATTCAACGACCTAGTTGACTTCGCGAAAGTTGCCGCGAACATCCGGCAAGGTAATAGCTGTAATTTAGTATAGGCCGCCGCAAATTATTTACCGGGGACTTTGCGTCATTTTTCCCGATCGGCAGGATCACTATAGGCCAAGGCATCCTGCATTTTCTGACATAGATCAGCAAATAGGGTAGACCCGAACAGTTTCATTTCGTACCCAGTTAATTATCACGATGTCATCCAGGTGGTTCGATGGCGCAAGCGCCGGTGTCGCGGGATCGACAAACTTCAAATATCGACGACGCTCGCGCACAACCGTTTTCTTCCATAGCGAACAGAAGTCTCGCGGGTTACATCGCACCGCAATCACCCGGGCGCCCATACAGGCTACAGGTGAAGCGAGGATGAATGAGCGCAAAGCTGAAGCAGTTTCTTGATCCTGATGCGTTTGCCTGTCGATGTATTCGTGCACTCTGGCTTCTATATGTGCATGCAGGGTACCCGTTCATTGTCGATCAACGTGACGGTCGAGAACGCGACGACTGCCCGAAGAAGCTCAACTCGTGCGGGTCAGGCGGGAGCTGGGCAATCCGGCGGAGCCGACCAGGCATCACCCACCCAATGCAATGATTGCCATGGTCAGCGCGACGCCGAGCGCAACCATCGCGCATCCTGTTTTCCATCCGCCGTAGCCGGCGTGGCGGCCTAGCGCCACGCCACTGGCAAATAACATGGCAAGGGTGAGTGCACGCGACACGATCAAGGCAGTCGGGACATCCCTGAACAGGATGAACGGCAATGCAACCGGAAACGTCGAGAAGACCACGATCAAGAAAATGCCCACCGCGCCGATGAAGTCATTGCGCACGAGGCGCGGGCGGTGCGGCAAAGCAGTGATGGCAGCGAGGCGCGCGCGGATGAGTTCCAGTTCCGTATCGGCAATCAAGGGTTTGATCCATCTTGGCAACGCGTCGCGAAGGGCGCGAACTCCGGCGGCCGCGTCCGGCTCGCTTCTTACCGTCGACGCGAGTGTGAGCCGTCTGCCGCGATTGGTCAGCGTGCGTATGAGAAACATCACAGCATCCGCCAGGCCCCACGCGAGGTTGCAGCCAAGTGCCGTGTAGAACATTTTTCGCCCAGCGTCTTCGCCTGCTGTCACGGCCGACACGGCGCCGACGAACGTCAGCGCCATAAACAGACCAAAACACAGTTCCGACACCCGGTCGACGGTATCCAGAACCGGCTCGCGCGCTTCGACGTCTTCCTCATCCGTCGGACCAGTAGCGTACATGAACTCTCCGATTGCGGTTAGCGCGTGATCGTACTCTGATCGTACTCACTACCCTGCCGAATCGGCACGTGGCGTTCGACACCTCGCGCCGAGCGAATGCCGTTGAGCGAGGAGGCCTCCTCTCGCGGATTGGAAACGGGCAATGCGGCGTAGCGAACGGGGAGCGCGGATATTCACGCTTCATCTAGCTGTCGGATGCGTGACGCTTGTACAGGTTCATCAGGATCGGATGACTACCCCGCCCTGCGGCATTCCGCGCGCGTGGCACGAATGTGGTTCCTCACCGCCTTCATCAGTTGACCACGAGCGCAGACTTGCAGCATACGGCGTTCGACGTGGCGACGATATTAGACCAAGGTTGTATGGCATTGCTTTACGCCGAGACCTACATTGGTAAGGGATCTTCGGAAAATTACTCAGGTCAACGTGCGCATGGAGACATGGTAATGGCGAAGACACAAGCGAAAAAAGACCCGTCCGGGACAGACAAAACGCTCTCCTACAAGGAGTATCGGAAGGCGTTGTTCCAGTTGCATGTCGAACTGGTCCGGCTCCAGGAATGGGTGATTCAAACAGGCAGCAAGATCTGCATCGTTTTTGAAGGACGCGATGGCGCGGGCAAGGGCGGCACCATCAAGGCGATCACCGAACGTGTGAGTCCGCGCATTTTTCGCGTCGTCGCGCTGCCCGCGCCGAGCGAGCGCGAAAAGAGCCAGATGTACGTGCAACGCTACCTGCCGTACCTGCCCGCCGCTGGAGAAGTCGTGATCTTCGACCGCAGCTGGTACAACCGCGCGGGAGTCGAGCGGGTGATGGGTTTCTGCTCCGATGAGGACGTGCAGAGCTTCTTCAAGGCGGTGCCGCTCGTCGAGCGGGCGATCGTCGGATCCGGCGTCATCCTGCTCAAATACTGGCTCGAAGTCAGCCCCGAGGAACAGACCCGCCGTCTTGAAGCACGCATCCACGACGGGCGCAAGGTGTGGAAGCTCACGGATATGGACCTGAAATCCTATAGCCGGTGGTATGACTACTCGCGTGCGCGCGACGCAATGTTCGAGGCCTCGGACACCGAGATCGCTCCGTGGTACGTGGCGAATTCGAACGACAAACGTCGCGCGCGGCTCAACATCATCAGCGATGTGCTTCACCGGATTCCCTACGCGGCGATGCCCCGCAGGAAAGTGACGCTTCCCAGCCGGCAAAAAGCGGACGGCTATGAGGAACCGCACTATCCGTTCAAGTACATCGCTGAGCGATTCTGACCTCGGGAGCTCACTGTAGACGAAGGCCATCGTTGCCATGAAACAGGAACAGTCGTCCCGCCGGGAAAAGCAAAATGGACCTCCACCACGGCGGTCGGCCCGCAGTTGGAAGACCCGGCTGTACCGATCGTACGGCGAGCACTAGTCCAATATGTATTCCATCATCTGCGCACAGTGCAACGTAGCCGCGCGCGACCAGTCACCGGATCATCCGCCTGATCATCCGCCTCGGTGAGATTGAAGCCCACGAACAACTCGCTGCCTGACGGAACGAACGGAGAGCGGCCATGACGAGAAGGATTGCACGGCTCTTAAGCATCAGCCTCGTCGTCGTGTTGACGGGCTGCCCATCGAAGCAACAGGATCAGCAGGCTCAGACGCAGCCCGCTTCAGCACCGGCCACAGCGCCGGCCTCTGCCCCGGTTGCAGCCTCTGTTGCGGCCGCAGCGTCCGTGCCACTCCCAGCCTCGGCGCCCGAGCCTCAGGCCCAGCAATTTCCACCGGAGGAAATCGAGGCGCTGGTCGCGCCGATCGCGCTCTATCCCGACTCGCTGTTATCGCAAATCCTGATGGCGTCGACCTATCCGCTCGAAATCGTGCATGCTGCCCGCTGGGTGAAAACGCACAAGGATCTGAAGGGTGAAGCTGCTGTGGAAGCGGTGCAGGACCAAGCGTGGGACGTCAGCGTGAAGTCATTGGTGGCATTTCCACAGGTGCTGGAACCAATGAACGACAAGCTCGACTGGACCCAGAGGCTCGGAGATGCGTTCCTTGCGAATGAAAAGGACGTGCTCGACGCTGTGCAGCGATTAAGGGTGCGTGCGCAAAAAGCCGGACACCTGACGTCTAACGCGCAACAGAAGGTGGTTGTCGAAGCGCCGGCCCCGAGCGAAGGCGGCCAGCGCCCACAAGGTGGCCAGACGCCGCAAACCATCGTGCGCATCGAGCCATCCAATCCCCAGGTCGTCTACGTGCCCTCCTACAATTCAACCGTCGTCTACGGCGGCTGGAGCGCTCCCGCTTACCCGCCGACCTACTGGCCGCCGTATCCGGCTTATTACCCCGGCGCCGCTCTTGCGACCGGGTTCGCATGGGGGGTCGGCATCGCGGCTGCGGGCGCACTCTTCGGCAATTGCAACTGGAATAACAATGACGTCAACATCAACGTGAATAAGGCCGTTAACATCGACCGCAATTTCGACCGTACCAAGGTAGAGGGCGGCAAGTGGAAGCACGACGCGGGACATCGTCAGGGGGTCGCCTATCGCGACAACGCGACGCGTGACAGGTACTCGAAGGGTACGCAGGGCGCCGACGCGCGACGCGACTATCGCGGTCGCACCGGCGGCGCTACCGAGCGTGCGAGCGTCGCCAACCGCGCGGAAGCCGGAAATCGCACGGGTCGCCAGAACAACGCGACCGCCGCCAACCGTACAGGCCGAACGAATACCGCGGGTGCCGGCGATCGGGCCAACAAGTCCGATCGAGGTGCTACAGCCAGCAATCGGGCACAGACGTCCAACCGCAACGCCGCAGCCGGCAATCGCGCACAGACGTCCGATCGAAGTACGGCGGCGAGCAATCGCGCACAGGCGTCGGATCGAGGTGCGGCGGCGAGCAATCGCGCGCAAACGTCCGCTCGTGCCGCTCCGTCAAACGCACAAACCTTTGACAGAAGCGGCGGCGGTTACTCGGGAGGTGGCCGCGACTCGGCATTCCAGGGCGTCGGCGGAGGCACCGCGACGCAGCGCGACTACAATCGCGGGCAAGCGAGCGCGCAGTCCTCGAACTATAACCGTGGGGGCGGCGCAGCCCGTGGTGGTGGCGGCGGTGGCGGAGGCGCACGCGGCGGCGGCGGCGGCCGGCGCTAGTTCGTCATACGAAGGGAAGCGATCCCAGCTGAATCAACATTTGATACGGCTTTTCTGGGCCCACTGCATAAGCGGCGTTCACCCGCGCAACTGTTGGAGAATCCGTTTCCACCTGCGAAGTGGGCGCCGAAGCGCTGCCTGGCTCGAGAATGCTCGACGAATGGTAAAGACAGATCCACTCGTGCTCGCCCGCGTTCGACATGTCGGTTTCGAGCATCCAGTTGACCCCGCACTGAAGACAGCGATATCTGCACACTTCGAGCGGGCGGCGACCCAGTGGACGCAGCCTCGTCGAACAGTCTGATTTCTGCAACTGTGGATGGGGCGCAGGAATAGCGCTTTGCAGCATTCTCTCGCACGCGTCGCAAAACATGGGAGTCAGGATCGCAGAAGAATGACGGGACAACTATAGCACTGGGGATTGCGGGGTTGGGCGGCTAGTCTCGCTACGTGGCTTGCGTAGCTGGGAACACTGCGGCGGCTACTTCTCCTCAGTCGGTTCAACGCGAGAACCTGGCTCCACGGACAACGAGGGTCACGCGTCACCGGCGCGGCCAGGAAATAAACAGTCATCGCGCGCGAACTGATCGATGCGTCGACAGGGTTGCACGCGCAGTGGCTGTGAACTGCACGCGAGGCCTCGCGTACGTTGCGCGCAGATGTTCAACAAAGACGCCCGCCCCTCGAAACGATCCAGCCCAGATCCTGCGGATCCACACGCGGTGTCGAAGCCGCCCTGCCCCCATGGTCAGTTTCGCGAGTCAGTGCGAGACCCGCGCCAGCACGAGCACGTAGAGCGCAGACGCTGCGAGCTGCACAAGTGTCACAGGCAGTCCATAGCGCAGAAACGTCGCGAACGTCACGGGCCTGCCTTCGCGTGCGCAGATACCCGCCGATACGATGTTCGCGGCCGCACCGATGAGTGTGGCGTTGCCTCCGAGCGTCGCGCCGAACATCATCCCGACGAACACCGGAATGGTGACTGGCGGCCACTGGGTGAACTGGTCGGACAACGCGATGTCGGGTACGAACTCCGCCGCCACCAGGTATCCCTTGACCATCACAATGGACGCCGCTGCAACCGGTACGTTGGCGAGCAACGACGACAGCAGTCCAATTCCGGCAATCATCACCAGAGCGACGAGCGACAACTGGGTGCCGAATTGCTGATAGAGCTGGAGTGCCATGACCTGAAGCAGACCCGTCCTGGTCATCGCCTGAACCAGACAGAAAACCGCGCCGAGGAACACCAGTGTCTTCCAGTCGACCTCCCGCAGCACGCTATCGGTAGACTCGACCCTGGACGCGTAGCCGACCAGCAGCGCCAGTGCGCTGGCAATCAGTGCAACCGCCGGCGGAACGATGCGCGTAGGCAAGTCCTCGCCGAACACGAACAGCGCCATCATCGTCGCGAGCACGACGAGCGACACGCCCGCATAGATAGGCCGCTGGAGCCGCGCACGCGGCTCACGGGCCGGCAAGGTCCGCCGGATCTGCCATATGTCGCGCATCAGGAGCGGAAGCATCGGCACCACGACCCCAACGGCGACGACACCGCCCAGGCTGACGCGCCGCAGGTACTCTCCAAACGTCATGCCGATCGAACTGCCGACGAGGAACGTCGCCGGATCGCCGACCAGCGTGAGCAGTCCGGCTGAGTTGCTGACGATGGCGGTCAGCACCATCGGAGCGACGATGTCCACCTCGAGCGCCACGGCCACGCGGATGATGATGGGGGCCAGCAGGACGACCGTGGTCGCGTTCGGCAGGAACGCGCACAGCGGCGCGACAATCGCAATCAGGAGCAGCAGGAAGCGCTTACCGCTTCCGCCGGTGGCCCGCAGATACAGGTCGCCGACCAGGTCGAACAGGCCCGTGGATGACAGGATGCGCGCGACCACCATGCCGCCGAACAACAGACTGATCGGACCCGCGGCGGTTCGGGCCGCGCTCAGCATGTCCTGTTCGTCGAGTATGCGCAGCGCGATCAGAACGCTCACGCCGACAAGCGCGGCGACGGCCATATCGATCACGTTGAACGCGATCACCAGTATGACCGTCGCGAACACGCCGAGGACAATATAGACCTGCAGTTCGCTCATGACGCGCCTCGCTGGGTTCAGCGCATCGGCGGCGCATACATCAGCCCGCCATGCGTCCACGATTCGTTGATCCCGCGTTCGAGCCGCAGCGGACTGCGCGCGCCGAGGTTTCGGTCAAACATCTCTCCATAGTGACCGGCGCTTCGCAACGCCCGAAGTGTCCACTCGGGTTCGACACCGATCGCGCGGGCGACTGTATCGTCGGGAACAAGCGCCTGCCGAACAAGGGGATCGCTCATCCGTTCCTGCACGTTCTCAGAGGTCACGCCCAGTTCTTCTGCTGCGATCAGCGTGAACAGCACCCAGCGCACGAGAATCAGCCAGGAGACGTCACCGCCCTGGACAACCGGGCCAAGTGGCTGTTTCGAGATCCGCTCCGGAAGGATGACGACCGATGCCGCGCCGCCTGGCGCATGCAAGCGTATGGCAGTCAGATAGGACGCGTCGGCCGTGTATGCGCTGCAACGCCCGGCGAAGAACGCCTGTTCCAGTTCAATCGCGGATTTCAGCACGAGCGGCTTGATGTCGAGCCCGTTCGCCGCCGAGTAGGCAAGCAGATGTTCTTCGGTGGACGTGTCCTTCTGTACGCAGACCGTGGCACCCTTGAGCGAGGCAACCGACTGTGCTCCGCCCCGCCCCGGCACCATGAATGCCTGGCTGTCGTAAAACAGAACACCCGCGAACTGGACCTTGAGAGCCCCTTCACGAAGCAGGGTCCACGTTGTGTTGCGCGCGAGCAGATCGACCTCACCCGTCAAAAGCGCCGGAAAACGCGCTGACGCCGTGAGCGGAACAAATGCGACCCGTGCGGGGTCGCCGAGGGCGGCGGCCGCCACGGCGCGGCAGAAGTCGACATCGATACCCGACCAGTGTCCCGCGGCATCCCGTACGGAAAAGCCGACAATCCCCTCGCTAACGCCGCAGCGCAGCGCACCGCGCGCCTTCGCAATCATCAGGGTTTGCCCGTCCGCCGCTTCGACTCGCGACGGCAGGCACATCACAGCGAGCAGCAGCAGCCATATCGCCCTCACGATTCGGCCTCTCGTTGCCATGACGTCATCCCTCCGTCCGTGTGGCGTGATGCTGTGCGCGATGTTCTATTCACCCTCATCGTCGAACGAACGCCTGAGGTGAGGTTCAGGATGTCCTGATTTCGTTCGAAAGCGGTTGGCCCGTTTCGAACTCGGTGACGCTTCGCAGGGTTGTTTGGCAAATCGTCGTCACGGCTTCACGCGTGAGGAACGCCTGATGACCGGTAACGATGACATTCGGGAACGAGATCAGGCGTTGAAGCACATCGTCGGTAATGATGGTGCTGGAAAGGTCGCGAAAAAAAAGTTCTGCTTCCTGCTCGTACACGTCGAGCGCCGCCCCTCCCAGTTGCCCGCTTTTGAGTGCCTCGATCAGCGCTTCGGTGTCCACCAGCCCACCACGACTGGTATTGACCAGCAATGCCCCGCGCTTTGCCCTGCCCAGACTGTCGGCATTGATGATGTGAAAGGTTTCCGGAGTCAGCGGGCAGTGCAGCGAAATGATGTCTGCGCTCGAACCAATTTCCAGTGGACGCGCGTAGCTGGCACCTAACGCCTCGAATTCGGGTGACGGGAATTTGTCGTAGCCGATGACCTTGCATCCAAAACCAAGCATGATCCTGGTGAAGACACGGCCAATCTTGCCTGTACCGACCACGGCCACTGTCTTGCCGCAAAAATCAAAACCCATCAGCCCGTCCAGCGCAAAATTGGAATCTCGCGTTCGGTTATAGGCCCGGTGGATCCGCCGATTGATCGCCAGCAGCAATGCAACCGCATGCTCCGCAACCGAGTTGGGCGAGTAATCCACGACTCGAACCACCCTCACCCCGAGACGGTCGGCGGCTTTGAGATCCACGTTATTGAAGCCGGTGCAGCGCAGCGCGACGAGGCGTGTTCCCCCGCGCTTGAGTGCGTCGAGGACCGCTGCATCCGCAGTGTCGTTGACGAAGATACAGACGGCGTCATTGCCCGTGGCAAGTTCGACGGTTTCCAGTTCTAACGGGTCGTCGAAGTATTTGAGTTGATGGCCCTCGGTAACGTTCGCGGCATTGAGAAATTCGCGATCGTAGGGCTTGGCGCTGAATACGGCAATTTTCATCGCGTGTCTCCCGGTTTCATGGAGGTCCGGCTTTTCGCCAAAAGCCTGGTCGGCTATCCACCGACCAATGCAACAGCGATCTGCGCGAACAGGATTTTCACAATAGTCATCGAAGGAAAAATCATTGCGTAACCGACGTCCGGCCTGTCTGTGGGAGCAACGCGATTGGCGAAGGCCAGGATGGCCGGATTCCCCGTCGCGCCGCTGATGATTCCCACCGTCGCGTCAAACGGCAGCTTGAAAACCCACAGGCAGAAGAACGCTGTAATCAGCACCAGTGCGAGAAGAATCGCCACGCCACAGAGGAGAAACGAAATGCCGGTCGCGCCGACTGTCGCAAAGAACTTCGGCCCGGAAGCGATCCCCACCTGGGCGAGAAAGATCGTCAGGCCGAAATTGCGCAGGACCAGATTGGCCGAGAGAGGCATGGTCCAGACGAATGGTGGAGAGCGGCGAATCTTGCCGAGGTAGAGCGCAACCAGCAGCAGCGCAGCCAGCCCCAGGGTCAGCTTGCCGACCCCCGGAATAGGGATCGGGATCATGCCGATGAGTAGTCCCACGGCTGCGCCGGCGCCGATGGAGATGAAGCTTAGCTCCGCGGTGCCCTTGATAGAGTCGCCGAAGAATCTACGGATCGCCTTCATCTGAGCTCGATTGGCGAGCAGGCCGACCCGGTCGCCGAACTCGAGGATCAGGTCGGAACTGGGCAAGATGTCGGCATCACCTCTACGTACATGAGCAATCGAGCAGATCACGCCTTCAGGGAAGGCGATGTCCCGAAGCGATCGCCCCACCACGGCCCGGCTCGACGCAAATACGCGCGCATAGTCGAGATCCTCCCGGTGACTGGTCATCCTCCCCGGCTGCAGTTCTCCGACAAGAGCGGCTGCGTCCTTGAGCATCGCGGGGTCCATAGAAGTGGCAAGCAGGACATCATCCGTGTGCAGGACGAGGTCGTCCCCAGGCAGGAGATTGTGGTGTTCGCGACGCACGGCCGCGATTGCCACACCGGCCGGCAGTCGTGCCGTCAACTCGGAAAACCTGAGACCGATGAATGCGCCGTTTTTCAGCGCAATTTCAGCGGTTTCTATGAGCTTTTCCGGCGGCTGCTCGACCTTCACTTTTAGCAGTGCGCTAAGCATGTAAATGAGCAGGATGGGACCTGCAACGCCGAACGGGTAGGCTACGCTATAGCCGACAGCGGCGCCGTCGCTTTTTGTCGCTGCGATGATCGCCTGCAAGGTCGCTGTGCTGGTACCCGAGCCCGCGAACATCCCGAGTGATTCATCGAGTTTGACGCCAAACATCGGAACGAGAGCCAAAGACACGAATCCCGCGCCAACGACTCCCAGAGCGGCTGCCGCATTGGCGCGCAGTCCATCGGCGCTGGTGAGGCCCTTAAAGAACTGGGCCCCGTACTGGATGCCGATGCCATAAAGAAATAGCAGCAAACCAAGGGTTCCGAGAAGGGCAGGCGGTGACGACTTGGGTGCGAATCCTCCGATCACCAGTCCCACGAAGAGGACCGCGCCCGATCCGAGCGAGACGCCCTTTATGCTGAACTCGCCCACGACATAACCCAATCCGATAGTCAGGAACAGCGTGAACAACGGCTGAGTTTCGAGCAGAGCCCTGAGTGTATCCATAACGGCCTCGTTGTTAGACGACCGGCACGATAGCGCGACGATGCAAAGAAGAACTTACTCCCACGTGCTCAGGATTCGATCGGGCTGCCGTGTCTGCATGGCATGTGCACGCGGTGTGCTGCTCGACGGATACTGGCAGCGCCTGACACCGGTCAGGGCAAGGCCGGCTTGAGCGAATAATGTTCGATGCTGGGACCCCGCGCGACAATGGCCGCACTCTTTCGAATTTCCTCCCGAGCGCCGGGCAGGTCGATCAGCGAGTGTTGAGCACCGCACAGCACGGTCTCAAGCTGAATGGGATCGCCTGTCCAAGCCAGCCGGCGACACATGGGAAACCGTGGCGCATCCGTGAACAAGCCCGCCAACATTCCAATACGGCAACACCGGCGCCCGGTGTTCCGACAGCCGCTGGAAATGCCACATCGAGCGGCGTGTGCCTGGTGCGATGGCGGCGATCGAACCGAACCATGCCGGTGACATGGCGACCTTCGGATCGGCTGACTACGAGCAGACGCTTGCAGCATACGGCGTTCGATGTGGCGACGATATTGGACCAAGGTTGTATGGCGTTGCTTCACGCCGAAGCCTACATTGGTAGGGGATCTTCGGAAAATTACTCAGGTCAACGTGCGCATGGAGACATGGTAATGGCGAAGACACAAGCGAAAAAAGACCCGTCCGGGGCAGACAAAACGCTCTCCTACAAGGAGTATCGGAAGGCGTTGTTCCAGTTGCATGTCGAACTGGTCAGGCTCCAGGAATGGGTGATTCAAACAGGCAGCAAGATCTGCATCGTTTTCGAAGGACGCGATGGCGCGGGCAAGGGCGGCACCATCAAGGCGATCACCGAACGTGTGAGTCCGCGCATTTTTCGCGTCGTCGCGCTGCCCGCGCCGAGCGAGCGCGAAAAGAGCCAGATGTACGTGCAACGCTACCTGCCCTACCTCCCCGCCGCTGGAGAAGTCGTGATCTTCGACCGCAGCTGGTACAACCGCGCGGGAGTCGAGCGGGTGATGGGTTTCTGCTCCGATGAGGACGCGCAGAGCTTCTTCAAGGCGGTGCCGCTCGTCGAGCGGGCGATCGTCGGATCCGGCGTCATCCTGCTCAAATACTGGCTCGAAGTCAGCCCCGAGGAACAGACCCGCCGTCTTGAAGCACGCATCCACGACGGGCGCAAGGTGTGGAAGCTCACGGATATGGACCTGAAATCCTATAGCCGGTGGTATGACTACTCGCGTGCGCGCGACGCAATGTTCGAGGCCTCGGACACCGAGATCGCTCCGTGGTACGTGGCGAATTCGAATGACAAACGTCGCGCGCGGCTCAACGTCATCAGCGATGTGCTTCACCGGATTCCCTACACGGCGATGCCCCGCAGGAAAGTGACGCTTCCCAGGCGGCAAAAAGCGGACGGCTATGAGGAACCGCACTATCCGTTCAAGTACATCGCTGAGCGATTCTGACCTCGGGAGCTCACTGTAGACGAAGGCCATCGTTGCCATGAAACAGGAACAGTCGTCCCGCCGGGAAAAGCGAAATGGACCTCCACTACGGCGGTCGGCCGGCAGCGTCCGCCTGCCCTTCCCGGAATGGATTGGCGACTACAGGGCAGCGTGGCTGAGGCCCGACATCATTGCCGGCCTGACGCTAGCCGCGGTGGTGATCCCGAAGGCACTGGCGTATGCGACCATTGCCGGCCTTCCGGTTCAGGTCGGGCTATACACCGCCTTCGTTCCCATGTTGATCTACGCTTTGCTGGGATCTTCGCGTGTCCTCAGCGTGAGTACGACGACCACGATCGCAATCCTGGTCGCGGCGGCACTCGGCGGTGTGGCGTCCGCGAACGATCCGGCCAGCCTGCTGACGGCTTCGGCGACGCTGACATGCCTGGTAGGGGCGATTCTTATCGTAGCGAGACTGCTCCGGCTGGGCTTCATCGCGAATTTTATTTCCGAACCGGTGCTCATTGGCTTCAAGGCCGGCATCGGAATTGTCATCGTCGTGGACCAGGTGCCGAAGCTACTCGGCATCCATTTTCAGAAAGGCGCGCTGTTTCACAACCTGCTCGCCATCGTTCATGAGATCCCGCAAACGTCCTGGGCCACAGTGGCCGTCGGCGCGGTCATGATCGTCCTGCTGGTCGCCATGGAGCGCTTCCTCCCCCGTGCGCCCGCACCCCTGGTCGCGGTGGCGGCCGGCATTGCCGCCGTGAAACTGTTCGCCTTGCCGGCGTATGGTGTGGCGACGGTGGGCCACGTCCCCACGGGACTGCCTCCCTTTACGCCGCCGGATCTGCAGATGGTGACGATGCTTTGGCCCCCTGCGCTGGGCATAGCACTCATGAGCTTTACCGAATCCATCGCGGCAGGACGGGCGTTTGCGCAAAGCGGCGAGCCGACTCCACAGCCGAACAGGGAATTGCTGTCGACGGGACTGGCAAACCTCGGCGGCGCTTTCTTCGGCGCCATGGCCGCTGGCGGCGGGACGACGCAGACCGCGGTGAACCGGCTCTCGGGTGCGCGATCCCAACTTTCCGGACTGGTCACCTCGCTAGCCGCGCTCGGCACAATGCTCGTTCTGGCACCGCTCATCGGGTTGATGCCGGAGGCGACACTGGCAGCGGTAGTCATCGTCTATTCGATCGGACTGATCAAGCCGGCAGAATTCCGGGAGATCCTCAAGGTACGTCGCACGGAGTTCATCTGGGCGCTGGTCGCGCTGGTCGGCGTGGCCGTGGTCGGCACGCTCGAAGGGATTGTCGTCGCGATCATCGTGTCGCTGGCCGCGCTCGCTCATCAGATGTCGGACCCGCCGGTTTATGTACTGGGCAGGAAGCCCGGCACGAACGTCTTCCGTCCGCGCTCGACCGACAACCCCGCCGACGAGACCTTCCCCGGCCTACTGATGCTGAGGCCGCAGGGACGCATTTTCTTTGCCAATGCCATGCGCGTCGGAGAGAAGCTGAGACTGCTAATTGCCGAGCCCAAACCGAAAGTGGTGGTGCTCGATCTCTCTGCTGTATTCGACTTCGAATACACGGCATTAAAGATGCTGACCGATGCGGAAAGGAAAATTCGTGAGGAGCAGGGAGTCGTGCTCTGGCTAGTCGGTCTCAATCCCGACGTGCTCGCGATGGTGCGGCGCTGTCCGCTGGGAGAGGCGCTCGGAAACGACAGGATGTTCTTCAACATGGACATGGCGGTTGCCAGGTATCAGACCGACCAGGCTCACGATTAGCACCACCCATCCAAATCGGCAAAGCGACACGTTAGATTGACCGCACGTTGCGTGCATGGCGCGAGGCTTCGCCCTACCCTGGCCTCGCTCATCGTCCCATACGACGGTCGTAGCTGCGCGAGATGCGCTGAAGCAAAGTCGGGTCGCGTGCGTCACTGGAGTCGAACCGCACCTGTACGCTCCCATCGGCCTGCTGGCGCACGCCGGCCGTCACGATGACGCTGCCGAAATTTCCAACGACGGTGCCGTTCGCCGGATCCTGTACGGTAATGGCCAGGCCTTCGTCGCGCATGGCGCCTGCCGCGGCGGCAAACGAGCGATCGTAACTGGCTGGCGTCATCACCACCGTGCCGGCGGGGACCGCGTAGTAAGGGCATGCCGATAGCGCGACGAGCACGCCGCAGGCAGCCGCGAGTAGAAGAAGGCGCATCAATGTGCCACCTGCGCCCATCCGGGGCCGGGGTCGAATGACTGCATCGCCGCAGCTTTCTTCGCGCTGTCGGGGCCAAGATCACGCTCGTAGACCTGCCCGTCGTGACTGACCATGAAGCTCTTGATGCCGGTATCCCCGTAGCGAACAGGCCAGGCAACGACGGCGAAGCCGCCAAAGAGCTTGCCCTTGGCAACGTAGTCGTACGCCCCGCCAAGGGCGTGAGGGCCCTGCGACGTGAGCAGCTTGTAGTGGTAGCCGTAATAGCCTGCCTGCCCGGTGCGCGCGCCCGCCGTCACGAAGGCGGCCCCAAGCGGGCTTGGCTTGTCATCGGGGCCGGTTGGCCAGTACAGGCCGTCCTGCTTGCCGGGCGAGCTCGACAGCTTCTTCGCATAGGCGAGCACGCCACTGCCGTCATGGTCCGTCTCGGCGTATTCGCGCTGCGCATCGTAGACCGCCAGCATTGTCTGGATGACGGCAAGCTCGTTTCGGCCAATGCGGCGCAAGCGCATTTCCTCGACTCCGGCGCGCGTGTCGAAATGCCAGCCTTTGGCCGATTTCACGATGGGGATGGGCAGAGTCCAGCCATCGTTGCCCACCAGGATGTCGGCACGTTCGCTGTCCGTCGCCTGAATCGCATGCGACGTGTCCCAGGCCTTCAGAAAGCGGCTTCGGATCTCGGCGCCGACCGGCGGGATGAGTTCCCGAAAGTCGACGCCCAGCAAAGCCCTTAAACTTGCCTCGTCGTTATTGGCAACAGCGTGGCCGAACGCCGTCATCGCCTCTTCCGGCGACTTGAAGTCCGTCTGCGCGTATGCAGCAGGAGGCGCCCCGAAGCAGAGTGCCAGCGCAACCACGACTGAACCGCCGATCGCGGCGAGCCGAGCCGCAGGAAATCGTAGTAATGACTTCATGCTCGTGCCTCCCTAGCGTCTGCCACGTCCGCCACCACCCGAGCGCATCCCGCCCCCGCCGCCCGATCTGTTGAAGCCCGAAGACCGCGCGCTGGCTTGGCCCCGGTTGAAGTCTCGCTGTGAGGCGCCACCGCCACCCACACCCTGGAAGGCACTGTCGCGCCCGGCTCCGGTACCGGCCCGATCGGACACTGCCGCGCGATTGCCGGCACCGGCAGTATTCCCTCCGTCAGCACGATTGCCGACGCCTCCAGTCGGCCCTCCACCAGCGCGGTCGCCCACGCCGGCGTTGTTCGCGCCACCTGCGCGGTCGCCTACGCCGGCGTTGTTCGCGCCACCTGCGCGGTCGCCTACGCCAGCGTTGTTCGCGCCACCTGCGCGGTCGCCCACGCCGGCGTTGTTCGCGCCACCTGCGCGGTCGCCCACGCCGGCGTTGTTCCCGCCACCTGCGCGGTCGCCTACGCCGGCATTGTTCGCGCCGCCCGCGCGGTTGCCGGCGCCGGCCCGGTCGCCTGCGTCACCGGTGCGGCCACGGAAGTCACCGCGCGCGTCGGCGCCGGAGACATTATTGGCGAACTTCTCGCGGGACGCGTTATCACGGTAGGCGACGCCCTGACGATGGCTGGCATCATGCTGCCACTTGCCGCCGCCCTGAACTTTGGTGCGATCAAAGTTGCGATCGATATTGGCGGCCTTGTTGACGTTGATATTGACGTCTCCACCACCCCAGTTGCAGTTGCCGAAGATTGCTCCCGCGGCGGCAAGGCCGACGCCCCAGGCAAATCCAGTGGCGAGTGCGGCGCCGGGATAGTAAGCCGGGGACGGTGGCCAGTAGTACGGAGGATAGGTCGGATAGCTCCATGCGCCGTACACAACGGTCGGGTTGTAGGCCGGCACGTAGATCACCTCCGGGTTCGCCGGCTCGATGCGCACGATGGTCTGCGCGGCTTGCCCACCCGCCGGCGCAGGCTCCGAGATCACCTTCTGTTGCTCATTGGACTTCAGGTTGCCCGATTTCTCAGCGCGCGAGCGCAGTCGCTGTACCGCAGCGAGCACGTCGCTTTCCTGCGCGAGGAAGGCGTCGCCCAGTTTCTGGGTCCAGTCGAGCTTGTCGTTCATCGGCTCGAGTACCTGCGGAAACGCGACCAGCGATTTCACGCTGACATCCCAAGGCTGCCCCTCTACCGCCTTCACTGCGGCGTCGCCCTTTATGTTCGGATTGGACTTGACCCAGCGCGCGGCATGCACGATCTCCAGTGGATAGGTGGAGGCCATCAGTACCTGAGATAAAAGAGAGTCGGGATAGAGTGCGATTGGTGCAACCAGCGCCTCGATCTCCTCTGGCTTGAAGGTCGGCTGCTGCGGTGGATTCTGGGCGCTCACGCCATTCGAACCCATCATCACGACAGCGACGAACCATATGCAGACCGCTTGCGACAGTCTTTCACTCCACCGATTCATGGCTACTCCCTCCAACCCACAACCGCGCGAACATCGGTCGTTTGCATCGCCCATGCCTGGCACGGGGTAGTGTTATTTTTCGAAGCTGTGGACTTTTCCCCTTCGATGGATAGATGACGGGTCGCTGAGCGGCAACCGAACTGGTCTATTAATCCACGCCGCTATGGGCCGCAGCAATGGCTTCGTCGCGGACCTTTGCCGCAGCTGCCTTCTGCTCGTTGTAGACTCTTTTCGCTGCGCTGACTTTCCGGTCATACGCTCTGTTGGCTGCGGCAACCTGCTGATGCATCTTCACGATCTCATCCGTATTGCCGCCTGATGCCGCGTTCGCCGCGGGCCCACTAGCAGTCTGTGCCCAACTCGTCGTGGCAAGCACGCCGGTGCACAGCAGGAACGTTGCAATGATTTTCTTCACGGGAACCTCGAACTGGACGGGTTGCAGGGCGACGGTAGGCCGACCGGCCAAATTCGCTCCGCCAGGTGAAAACCATGACTTCGACCGCCAGAACGACGGGCGTCAGTCACCTGTATGGAAACGTAATTCCGAACCGCGTGATCTTTTTGCCTCGCGGGCCTCTCACACTTCATTATCGGACACGGGATTGTTCAGTGACAATGAGCCTTTGGTCCCATACTGGCCCGACCCAAATGTAAGGATCAGTTGGCTGCCACAGTCCGCAGCGTTGCGCACAGCCCCAGGAAACGGATCCTGCTGGAACGGCTCGTACGGCCTGCCAATCTGCGATTCTGCGTTGCGGCGAGACGTCGCCCTTCCCGGTCGATCTGCTTTTGTGATCGCCTTGGCCCACTTCGGAAATGCTGCCGCTTCTCGATGGAAGGAAACTGAAATATTCGATAAACCGTGCGACCAAAGTCTTATTGTCCGTACCCACCTCATGGTTGATCATTTAGGAATCTAAATGGATTCAACGACCATTCGGATGAACGGCATCGCGACTGTTTTTTTCATGGTAGCGAGACGCCTGTGTCATTCAGTTCGCAGGCCCCTGTCATTCAAGCGACACCAATCCGGTTAAGTATGGAAAGCCTCGACGATCAGCGTTCCGCAAGCCATTAGATCGAGTTCGAACGCAATCGTCGGGGTCAACGGGACCCGCGCTGGCCGGCATGCCGTACGTTCGCCTGAAACGCCCCGATCCGCTTGGGATGTCGAGCCGGATTCGTTCACCCGTAGCGGAGGAAAAGCCATGGCCGCGGTAGTTGTGGATGTGACGGAGCAAGTACGCTTGAACGAAGCGCGCGAGGCACAAATCCCGTGGAAAAAGTGGGGGCCTTATCTAAGTGAGAGGCAGTGGGGAACGGTCAGAGAGGACTATAGCGATAACGGCGACGCCTGGAATTACTTCACTCATGACGAGGCGCGCTCACGCGCCTACAAGTGGGGAGAGGACGGACTCGGCGGACTGTGCGACGACCAGCAACGGCTGTGCTTTGCACTGGCGCTATGGAACGAGCGCGACCCGATTCTGAAGGAGCGCCTCTTCGGCCTCACGAATGGCGAGGGCAACCATGGAGAGGACGTCAAGGAGTATTACTTCTACCTCGACAGCACGCCCACCCACTCCTACATGAAGTACCTCTACAAGTACCCGCAGCGGGAGTATCCCTACCGGGACCTGGTCGAGACCAACGGGAAGCGTTCACGGGAAGAGTTTGAGTACGAGTTGCTCGATACCGGTGTCTTCGACGATGACCGGTATTTCGATGTATTCGTCGAATACGCCAAGGCAGATCCTGACGACATCCTTGTCCGGATTTCGGTGCACAACCGCGGGCCGGAGCGCGTACCGTTAAGAGTATTGCCAACGCTATGGTTCCGCAATACCTGGTCCTGGGGAGACGATGACCGCAAGCCGTCGCTGCATGAAGATGGAGCGGGTACGATTTGCGGAACCCATCATGAACTGGGCCAGTACTGGCTCTATTGCGAGGGTGATCCGGAGTCGTTGTCTACCGAGAACGAGAGTAATGCGCAGCATCTGTGGGGCGAGCCCAACGCATCTCCTTACGTCAAGGATGCTTTTCACAACTACATTATCTCGAAGCAGACCGATGCGGTAAGTCCAGCAAAGACGGGAACGAAGGCCGCCGCTCACTATATCGTCGAGTTGGCTGGTGGGGAAAGCAGGACGATCCGCCTACGGCTGACGGCAACCAGAATGAACGAGCCCTTCGACGGTTTCGACGGGATACTCGAGAGCCGGATCGCCGACGCCGATGAGTTTTACCAACGGATTGCACCAAAATCGCTGACAGACGATCAACGCCGAGTGCACCGCCAGGCGCTGGCAGGCATGTTATGGAGCAAGCAGTATTACTACTTCGATCTGGACAAGTGGCTGCGTGAGCACAAGAGCCATCCTTTGCTCGAGGCCGCCCGTCGCGATGTGCGCAACACAGACTGGTTCCACATGTTGAACGCCGACGTGATCTCCATGCCGGACAAGTGGGAATATCCTTGGTACGCGGCCTGGGACCTGGCCTTCCACACTATCTCGCTGGCGCTGGTGGATTTCGATTTCGCCAAGGAGCAACTGCTGCTGATGCTGCGAAGCCTGTACTTCCATCCGAGCGGGCAGATTCCGGCTTACGAGTGGAACTTCAGCGACGTGAATCCGCCGGTGCACGCCGCCGCGACACTCTGGCTATACAAATACGAGAAACAGCTGGGCCGGGCTGATCCGCGGTTCCTCGAGCGATCGTTTCAGGGTTTGATGCTCAATTTCAACTGGTGGGTCAATCGCAAGGACCCCAGCGGACGCAACGTCTTCGCCGGCGGCTTTCTAGGTCTCGACAACATCGGTGTCTTTGACCGCAGCGCGCAGCTTCCGACCGGTGGGGTGCTGGAGCAGGCGGACGGCACGGCGTGGATGGCGTTTTATTGCCAGAACATGCTGGAGATGGCCATCATCCTGTCCGAGTACGATCCCATCTACGAAGAGATCGCCTTCAAGTTTGTCCGGCATTTTATGTGGATTGCCTATGCGATGGACCGCCGCGGCGAACATCACGACGAGATGTGGGACGAGGAAGACGGCTTTTTCTATGATCTACTGCGCCTCCCTGACGGCCAGGCGACCCGCTTGAAAGTGAGGTCGATGGTAGGACTGTTGCCGCTGTGCGCGTCGACGGTGTTCGAAGCGGATTCCGCCACTCGCTATCCGAAGCTGATGGAACTGATGGCTCAGTTTCGAAAACGTCACCCCGAGTTGATTGCCCAGATTGCCCCGACGGAAGCGGGTTTCATCGGCTATAAGGAAAGGCGCCTGTTGTCTATCCTCAATAAAAAGAAACTCGAGCGTGTGCTCGGTTATCTTCTCGACGAGAACGAATTTCTTGGGCCACACGGCATTCGTTCGCTCTCGCGCTATCACCTGGAGCATCCGTTCGTTCTCAATGTCGGTGGGCAGGAATACAAAGTACAGTACCTGCCTGCCGAATCGAATACCGGCATGTTCGGAGGCAATTCCAACTGGCGCGGTCCGGTCTGGATGCCGGTCAATATGCTCATCGTTCGGGCGCTGGTGAATCTGTACAGCTTCTACGGCGACGAGTTCAAGGTTCAATGTCCCACGGGTACCGGGCCACAGATGACACTGTTCGAGGTAGCCCAGGAGATTGTTCGGCGGCTCACCGGCACGTTCTTGCGAGATGAGCATGGACAAAGGCCGGTCTATGGCGGATCGGCGAAATTTCAGCACGATCCGCACTGGCGCGACCTGATCCTGTTCTACGAGTACTTCCACGGTGACAACGGCGCGGGCCTTGGCGCCAGCCACCAGACCGGATGGACGGGGCTGGCGGCCCCTCTCCTCGATCTGTTTGGACGCATCGATGCAAAGTCTCTGCTTGAAACAGAACGCGTGCAGCTAATGGCAAGAGTCGTCAAAGAACAGATTGGCGGAGAAGCCGCAAATCAAAGGTGACGGAGCAACCATTTCCGACGTACGTTTCCGGGCGTTGTCTTAGCCAGTACACGTATCTGATTCAGTGCGTTATCTCGCGCATCGTTGCTCAAAAAGGCGCTGCACAATTGTTGAAAGATTGCTAATCCACCAGGCTCGCGATCCAGTCAAAAAAATGCGGCGTCGTCTCAATCCGGAGGCCGACGCCGCTCAAAACATCACACGCTCGCGGGGGTCTAGCCGCACGAGTGAACACAAATTAGCCGGTCAGAAAATTGACCTCAAGATGAAAGAACTGCTTTTGTAACTGGCGGCCAGGTAGTTATTACGTCGGACGTAAACCGCGGCCGAATAGAAACGTTGCGCCATCTGCGCTGAAAATCGTATGAATTGAAGCGCCCGCAACTGATAATTTACATACGCAGAGGTTTTATTACAGTCGACGCGGTGCTCGCACTACGACGACGGCCTTTAATCAATTGGCCACATGTTCGGGCTTCCCTTCTCTCGTAATCACGATCAGCATCAGGCGCCGGTTTCCATGCAGCGGCGTGCCGCAACGACGCGTTCCAGCGTCACCTGCGCGTTGCCCGCCGAACCGACACCAAGCGCCTGCGCGGCGGCATACGATAGATCGATGATCCGTCCGCGCACGAACGGGCCGCGATCGTTGATGCGAACAATCACCGAGCGCGCGCCGCCGAGCGCCGTCACTCGCACGCAGGCGCCCAACGGCAGAGTGCGATGCGCCGCGGTGAGCGCGTGCATGTCGTAGCGCTCGCCACTCGCGGTGCGGCGTCCGTGGAACCGCTTGCCGTACCACGTTGCTATGCCCGTTTGCCGGAAAGTGTTGCCGCACGCGCAGACGGGCGTGGTCGATGCGGCATCGTCGTTCGCCAAAGGACCAGGTGACGATTCCTCGCTCGCAGTGTCCGATGCGCGCGATGTGTCGATGTCGCCGGTTCGTGCCGCATGTGGTGTTGTTGCACGTTGACCGTTGCGCGCGGCGGCAGCGCCGCCACTGAGCGATTCGCGACCGACGCCGGGCTGCGCACATCCGGCAAGCATGAGCAACGCGCCGAGCAGCAAGACTGTCGACGCGCGCCGGCCCGTGCCAAAGCAATGTAGATAGAAATTCATAAGCATCACGTCGCGCGGCGCACTGCATGCGGCAGGCTCCGCGTCGGGTTCGAGTTCAAGGTCAAGGTCAGATGAGCGGCGAGGCCGCGAACGCGCCGCGTTACTGGCGTTTCGGGAGGTACTTGAGCGGATCGACCGGTTTGCCGTCCGCGCGCACTTCGAAGCGCAGCGATGCCTGGCCTTTGTCGTCCGCGCCCATTTCTGCGATCACCTCGCCTGCCTTGACGTCCGTGCCTTCCTTGACGAGCAACGCGCGGTTGTTGCCGTATGCGGTCAACACATGCGCGTCGTGCTTGATGATGATCAGCTTGCCGTACGCCGCGATCCGGCCTCCCGCATAAACCACGCGGCCGCCCGATGCCGCCCGCACCGGTTCGCCGACGCGCCCGCCCATCACGATCCCCTTCGTCTTGCCCGACACGAACGGCGCGGTCACGGCGCCACTCACGGGCCACGCGAGTCGTGCCTTTGTGGACGCAGCCTCGCTCGGGCTATCCGCGAAGAGCGCGCGCGCTTGCGCGAGTGAGTTCGATGGCGCGCTGGCTGCGGGCGAGGCACCGGCACCCAGCGGCGGCGCGACGCGCAGCACCTGGCCGACACGCAGGCCGTCAGCGGGCGACAAGCGGTTCCACTGCGCGAGTGCCGAAGCCTCGCGACCGAACGCCTTGGAAACGCCGATCTGCGTGTCGCCGGGATTGACGCGGTAGAAGCCGGCAGGGACTTGCGAAATGGATGCGGGCGTAGGAAAAGGCGCAGGCGCGGACACGTGCGCCGGCGCGTCAACGGCATAGACCGGAGCGGCCGGCTGTGCTCCCGGTCTGGCCAGCGCGCAACCCGCCAACGACGCGGCCAGCAACAGCGCGAATAGCATGGAAGAGCCCGATTTGGCAAAGCGGGACGAACAGATTTTCATCGGGGAGATCCGGGTAAATCGCGTGGGTGGCTAGCCGCGCTTGCCGCGACTGCAGGCATGCGGTGTGGTGTCGGCGTGCGTTGCTATTGCGGCCAGCTATTCATTCGGTGGCGCGCGTGACGGTTCTCGCAAAGCATCGGCATCCGTGGTTCGTCGCGTGGTCCAACGGGCAACAAGCGGCGCGCGTGCAAGCGATGCGTGATTGCAGCTCGCATCGATTTGCCGCTGATCTTTCGCCTCACGCCTCGCGATTCCAACAGCGATGAAGGACGGGCCGACGACCTGCATCGGCCCGCATCCTCACATCGTCGGCCGATGCTTACGGCTTGATTGGCGCCGCGTCGTCATTCGACGCAGCCTGATGGCGATGCGCGTGCTTGTGATGCTTCTTCTTGTGGTGATGCTTCGCAGCCGGCGCCGAGGCTTCCTGCGTAGCCACGCCTGCTTGCGACGATGCGTCGACCGGCGTGGATGCCTGGGCGAATGCGCCGATAGAGAACAGACCCGCGACGGTAACGGCGAAAATGTGCTTCTTCATGGATGGTATTTCCTTAACGAACTGCGTTGACTGACCGCTTCACGGCCGCGTGTTCAACGAGTGTCAGGACAAAGCGTTGACGGCATCGCCGGGAACAGGACGTTCCTTGACCACTTGTCACGCTTTCGCTCACGGCACCATCAAAATTGGAGATATTTGAGCGCCCGCGAACGGGCGTAACGTCGCGCGGCGCGGCATGCGCGCCGGACGTTTCGAGATGGATTCTGGAACGCCCGTTCTTACCGGCCGCCTTCGATCTCAGGCATCGGCGCGAACAGCGCGTCGAGATCGTCGTCCGAGAACTTGGCGGCGCCGGCGGCGTCTTCGGAAAGAATGCTGTCCGCAAGCCCGGCCTTCTGCTCCTGTAACTCCACGATCTTTTCCTCGATGCTGCCCGCCGCAATCAGCTTGTAGACGAACACGGGCTTGTCCTGCCCGAGCCGATGCGCGCGATCGGTTGCCTGATTCTCTGCCGCCGGATTCCACCACGGGTCGTAGTGGATCACCGTGTCGGCGGCGGTCAGGTTCAGGCCGACACCGCCCGCCTTGAGGCTGATCAGGAACAGCGGCACCTCGCCCTGCTGAAAACGCTCGACCGGCGTGACGCGGTCTGTCGTGTCACCGGTGAGAATCACATAGGGAATCGCGGCTTCTTCGAGCGCTTCAGCAATCAGCGCCAACATGCCCGTGAACTGCGAGAACAGCAGCACGCGGCGCCCTTCCTCGATCAGTTCCGGCAGCATCGACAGGAGCAGGTCGAGCTTGGCCGAACGCATGGCGCGCGCGCCCTTCTCGACCCGGTCCGTTCTGTCGCGTTTCTCGCCTGCCTCACCCGCCTCGCCGGCCGCCTTGAGCGTCCGGACAAGTCGCGGATCGCAGCACACCTGGCGCAGCTTCAGCAAGGCATCGAGCACGATGATGTGGCTGCGCGCGAGACCTTGCGCGCTGACGGCGGCGCGCACTTTCTCCTGCATCGCCGTGCGCACGGTTTCGTAGAGATCGCGCTGCGCGCCTTCCAGGTCCACCGAGCACAGGATGGTGGTCTTGGCCGGCAGTTCCTTGGCGACCTCGTCCTTGCGACGGCGCAGCATGAACGGCCGGATGCGGCGAGCCAGCAACGCGCGGCGCACGCCGTCGCCATTCTTCTCGATCGGATTGCGCCAGCGTTTGGTGAAGTCTTTCTGGCTGCCGAGAAAGCCCGGCAACAGAAAATCGAACTGCGACCACAGCTCGCCGAGATGATTCTCCAGCGGCGTGCCCGTCAGACACAGCCGATGCGACGCGCGCAGCCCGCGAATCGCCTGCGCGGCTTTGGTGGTGGCGTTCTTCACGTACTGCGCTTCGTCGAGGATCAGCAAGTGATAGTCATGCTCGGCGAGCACCTTCTGATCGCGCCATAGCAGCGCGTACGTGGTCAGAATCAGTTCGTGCCCGGCGATCTGTTCGAAGCGCTCCTTGCGCTGCGGACCGTTGAGCACCAGCACCTTGAGTTCGGGTGCGAAGCGGCGCGCTTCTTCGCGCCAGTTGTGCACGAGCGTGGTCGGCACGACGATCAGCGCCGGCCGCGTGAGACGCCCCGCTTCTTTTTCCGCGAGGATATGCGCGAGCGTCTGCACGGTCTTGCCCAGACCCATGTCGTCGGCGAGCACGCCGGCGAGGTTCTGCTCGCGCAAAAACTGCATCCAGTTCAGGCCTTGGTGCTGATAGGTCCGCAGTTCGGCCTTCAGGCCGCGCGGCACCGGCACCTCGCGCAAACCCGGCCCGGCTTGCAGACGCTGCGCGAGTTGCCGGATCGAATCTTCGCCACGAAATTGCCAGCGGCCCGTGCCGTTCAACGCTTCCAGTCGACCGGCGTCGACGGATGCCACGCGCAGCGGCGCACCCTCCGCGAGCGAGCCGCCTAGCGCGTCGAACAGATCGACGAGTACACGCACCACCGGCTTCAGACGGTTGGCGCGCAAGCGCAGACGCTTGTTCTCCTCGGTCTTCAGCTCGATCGGTTCGTCGTCGGCGATGCTTTCGAGCGCGCCGCTCAGCCAGCGGCGGTCGCGCCGGAACAGGTCGGCGAGCAGCGGCTCGAGCCGCACGTTGCGCTCGCCGATGCGGATGCCCATTTCCAGATCGAACCAGCCGTCGCCGGCCTGATGCGCGGTGCCTTCGATCGCGTCGATCTCGATGACGTTGTAGCGGAATTCCGGCGCCATCGTCACGCGCCAGCCTTTGCTCACGAGGTCGGGCACGGCGTCGTTGACGAACGCGGACCACGCTTCGGCATCGGGCAGGCCGAGCATGGTGTCGGGCAGCAGGCGCGATGCGTAGACCCGGCTGGTCGGCACCTTCTGCAAACCCGTCTTGCGCAGTTCGAGCAGACGTTTTTTCTCGGCCTCGTAGCGGCGGCGGATATGAATCACGTCGCCGCCCGGCATCGGCACGAGCGTCACGCTGCTGTCCACGTTGATGCTCACGCCGTCGTAATCGAAACTCACGCCGGCCAACTCCACCGCTCCGGATTGACGCAGCCCCGCCTTGCTCGCCGACGACGGCAGCGCATGACTGTTGAGCGAGAGCACCGGCACGGGCTCGACGTCGATCACGCGGATCGCGGACGCGTCGTGTGTGGGCGGCAGCGGCAACTCGGGCGCGATCTCGCGCAGCACCGAGGCGACCAATGGCGCTTCGGCGAGCGAGATCGGCGGCATGGCGAGGTAGTCGGGCAACTGCTGGAACGGCAGCGACGACTGAACGATGCCCGCCTCATTCGCGACGCCGTCCACGTACCAGACCGGCTCGGTCGGCAGCACCATGCTGGCGCGCGGCTCGGTGCACAGCACGGGCCGCAGGCGCTCGTCGGCGAGCGGCTCCCATTCGATCCGGCCGGGCCGGTCGGCGCCGCGCGAGAGCGCGGTTGGTCCTGCTTGCCCGGGCGCGGGATTGAAGTCGACGAAGAGCCGCCCCGTCGCGATCAGTTTCTGCAGCATCTCCGCGCCGCTCGTGCCGCGCAGGATGAACTGGCCGAAGTCCTCACGGGAGCGGCCGAGCCACAGGCCGCGCAGGATCGACAGATCTTCGTCGGAGACGAATTTCGGCTGCTTGAGCAGCGCCGTCTCGACATTGCCCCAAGGTTCGTCCACTTCGACAACCGCGCCGTCCGGATTGCAGCGCGCGCGGTACAGCACCACCTCGTGGCGCATGTGGAAGTTGGACCAGTTCAGCCGGTATGCAAGTGTCTGGGTACGCGGGGCGCTCGCCTTCTGGGCGTCGGCGTCCGCAGCCTCGGCGCGGGCGCGAAAACGTTCGAGCCAACTGACCAGTTCGGGCCGCACGCCTGACGGCTGTCCCATGTGCGTCATCGGCTTCGGCGGCAGATCGCGCGCCGAGTCTCCGTCGTCCAGTTCGACATGGGTGATGTGGTCCATCTCGTCGTGATAGTCGAGCTCGGCGAGCAGCAGCGCGGCGACATGCTTGCAGTTGCGGCCGACCGGACACGTGCAGTCGCTCTGCGCCCAAGGGGAACCGCCGTCGGTGCGAAACCGTACCCGCGTTTTGTAGGGAAGCGTCCGCGTGCCCTGCACGTCGCCGCTCAGCGTGGCGCCGTGCCATTTCACATTGGAGATGGGGCCGACCGAGCGCGCCTTGGCGACGGTGTGGTCCCCCAGCCATTCTGCAATCCGTTCCCGATCAAAGAAAACTGACGACATCAGCGTCCAATCCTATTCAAGCCGGCTTGGGCAAGCGCGCGGACAGAATCAGCTCGACAGAGCGCGGCTGGCGCCGGCCGGTGAGTGTCTATACAGCATCGATTGCCTGTGATAACCGGCCATTTTACGCGTTGGACGAAATTGGCTGTGTGCCCACTTCCACATCCACCCCCGCCGCCGCGAACACCCGAGCCAATGCGGGCGCCGGTGCTTCATCCGTCACCAGCAGATCGACGGCGTCCGCGCCGAACGCGTGCACCAGCGCGCTGTGGCCGAATTTCGCGTGATCCGCCGCGACCACGCGCCGTTCGGCCTGGGCGAAGGCCGCCAGCGAAAACGCCACGTCGGCGGGCAGCGCGTCCATGAAACGTCCCTGCATGTCGATCGCGGTGACCGAGACGATCGCGTAGCGCACGTGGAACTGGCGCAGGAACGCCAGCACGCTGTCGCCAACCGCGGCGCAGTCGTCCGGCCGCAGCTCGCCGCCCGCGACGAACACCCGGTTGCCGTTGCGCGGCGCCAGCACGCGCGCGACTTCGATGGAATTGGTCACGACCGTGAGCCGCGAACGGGCAGCGAGCGCCTGTGCAATATGCAGGCACGTCGTGCCGCCTTCAAGGATCAGCGAATCGCCGTCCCGCACCAGTTCGCCGATCCGCGCGCCGATCGCCCGCTTGCCCTCGAGGCTCGCCGTCATGCGCCGCTGGAACGGCGGCTCGTCGAGACGCTCCGGCAGCATGATGCCGCCGTGAACTTTGATTAGCAGGCCGTCCGCGATCAACGGCTTGATGTTGCGGCGGATGGTCTCGTCGGAGACGGCGAAACGGCCGGCGAGATCGGTGATCGTGCAGGTGCGCTGCTCGCGGACGAGTCGCAGGATTTCGGCTTGGCGCTGGTTGGAGAACATGGCGATTGGGCGGTGAGGATTCACTGCAGTCTAGCAAAAGGCACAGTTTTACGGATTGAATAGCCACACATTTCCAACTAAAACCACATTTTTAAGGCGCACTATGAGCTTTCTCCTTCTGAAACAAGGCCGGAGCGGCCGTACCCTTCCGGAAGGCGCACGGTCGTATGACCGCCGCATGACGCCGCCCGAATCACAACAAGGCTGTGTATTCGTTGCATTTCGTGTCTTTTTACGGCAATCTACACGCACCCGATCCACGCATATCCACACATGTCCACATCCATTCCCACTCACGCTCGCGTCGTCATTGTCGGCGGCGGGATCATCGGCTGCTCGGTCGCCTACCACTTGACGAAGCTGGGTTGGACCGATGTGGTGCTGCTCGAACAGGGCCAACTGTCGTGCGGCACGACCTGGCATGCGGCCGGGCTCGTCGGCCAGTTGCGCGCCCAGGAGAGCATGACGAAGCTGATCCGCTATTCGACCGCGCTGTACGCCGAACTCGAAGCGGACACCGGCCTCGCCACCGGCTGGAAGCAATGCGGCTCGCTCTCGGTGGCCCGCACGTCCGAGCGGATGACGCAGCTCAAACGCACCGCCGCCGTCGCGCGCGCCTACGGCGTGGCCTGCGACGTGATCAGCCCGCGCGAAGCCGGCGACCTGTGGCCGGTCATGCGCACCGACGACCTGCTCGGCGCGGTCTGGCTGCCCGGCGACGGCAAGGCGAATCCCACCGATCTGACCCAGGCCCTCGCCCGCGGCGCCCGCCAGCGCGGCGCGCGCATCGTCGAAAACACCCGCGTGACGGCGATCCACACGCGCACCGCGCAAGACGGCAAAACGAGCGGCGCGCGCGAAGTCAGCGGCCTAGCGTGGCGCAACAAGGATGGCGAGGAAGGCACGCTCGGCGCGGACATCGTGGTGAATTGCGCGGGTCAGTGGGCCAAGGCCGTCGGACGCTTGTGCGGCGTGACCGTGCCGCTGCACTCGGCCGAGCACTACTACATCGTGACAGAACGGATTGCTGGCGTGCATCCGGACCTGCCGGTGATGCGCGACCCGGACGGCTTCATCTACTTCAAGGAAGAAGTGGGCGGCCTCGTGATGGGCGGTTTCGAACCGGATGCGAAGCCGTGGGGCATGAACGGCATCCCCGAGAATTTCGAGTTTCAACTGCTGCCGGACGATTGGGATCAGTTCGAAATCCTGATGGAAAATGCGCTGCAGCGCGTGCCCGCGCTCGAAACGGCTCAGGTGAAGCAGTTCTACAACGGTCCCGAATCGTTCACGCCGGACAACAACTTCATGCTCGGTGAAGCGCCCGAACTGCGGCGCTTTTTCGTCGGCGCGGGTTTCAATTCGATGGGGATCGCCTCGGCGGGCGGCGCCGGCATGGCACTCGCGGAATGGATCGTGGCGGGCGAGCCGACCATGGATCTGTGGCCGGTCGACATTCGCCGCTTCGCGCGCTTCAACGGCAACGACACGTGGCTGCACGACCGCGTGAAGGAAACGCTCGGCCTGCATTACGCGATGCCGTGGCCGAATCGCGAACTCGACAGCGCGCGGCCGTTTCGCCGCTCGCCGCTGTATTCGCTGCTGCGTGACGAAGGCGCGTGTTTCGGCAGCAAGATGGGCTGGGAGCGCGCCAACTTTTTTGCGCCTTCGCCGCAAGAGGCCAGGATCGAGTACGCATTCGGCCAGCAGAACTGGCTGCCCTGGAGCGGCGCCGAACACCGCGCGTGCCGCGAAGGCGTCGCGCTGTTCGACATGACGTCGTTCTCCAAATTTCTCGTCAAGGGACGCGACGCGCAAAGCGTGCTGCAAGGCATCGTCGCCAACGACGTGGATGTGCCGACCGGCACCACCGTCTACACCGCCATGCTCAACGAGCGCGGCGGCTACGAATCGGACTTTACGCTCACGCGCCTCGCCGACGATCAATACCTGCTCGTCACCGGCACCGCGCAAACCACGCGCGACTTCGACATGATCGACAAGGCCATTCCACACGACAAACACTGCACGCTCGTCGACGTGACCGGCCAGTATGCCGTGCTCGCCGTGATGGGCCCGCGTTCGCGCGAACTGCTGCAAAGCGTGTCGAAAGCGGATTGGAGCAACGAAGCGTTCGCGTTCGGCCAGAGCCGCGAGGTCGACCTCGGTTACGCAACGGTGCGGGCCACTCGCCTCACCTACGTCGGCGAACTCGGCTGGGAACTGTATGTGCCGGTGGAATTCGCGGTAGGCGTGTACGAGACGCTGCGCGCCGCGGGTAAAGCGTTCGGCCTCGTCAACGCGGGCTACTATGCAATCGACTCCTTGCGCATCGAAAAAGGTTATCGCGCATGGGGCCGCGAACTCACGCCGGATACGAATCCGTTCGAAGCGGGACTGTCGTTCGCGTGCAAGCTCGACAAGAACATTGCGTTTCGCGGCCGCGACGCGCTGCTGAAATTGCGCGCCGAACCGCCACGCAGACGCATGGTCGTGCTGACCGCCGACGGCGCCGCGGATCGCATGCTATGGGGCGGTGAAGCGATTCTGCGCGACGGTAAGCCGGTGGGCTTCGTGAGTTCGGCGGCGTTCGGCCACACGCTCGGCTGTCCTGTGGCGATGGGCTATGTGAACAATCCCGAGGGCGCAGCGGATGCCGCCTATCTGAACAGCGGCAGCTATGCGATCGACGTCGCCGGCGAACTGCTGCCGGCAACGCTGCATCTGAAAGCGCCTTACGATCCGCGCTCGGAACGCGTGAAGCGCTAAAGAAGAACTAACGCTCGCCGCGCGCCATGCTCGAAAACACGCCGTCGCGTCGGATCAGCCCATGAAACAGTGCCGCCGCGAGATGCAGCAGCACGGTGGCGAACAAGGCGAACGCGAGCCACGTGTGCAACGCGCGCAGCAAGGCGAACAACTCGACGTTATGCGGCGCGATCGGCGGCAAGTGCAGCGGACCGTAGAGCGTGACCGGATAACCCGCGGCGGACAGCATCGCCCAGCCGATCAACGGCATTGCCGCCATCAACACATAGAGCACCAGATGCGAAGCCTTCGCCGCGAACCGCTGCGGCGTGGGCATATCGTCGGGCAACGGCGGGCTGCCGCGTGTGAGGCGCACGCCCGCACGCAGCACCACCAGCAGCAGCAACGCAATGCCGAGCGGCCGGTGAATCGCGATCAGCGTGTTGTGCGCGCTCGAGACGGTGGCGACCATGCCCACGCCGATGAACAGCATCGCGATGATCAGGGGCGCCATCGTCCAATGCAACAGGCGCGCGAGCGGACTGAAATGGGTGCGCGTCGGCCTCATGAGTGGTCTCCGTTTGTCTGGGCTTGATGAACCGCGGGATGCGACGCTTCCTCGCGTGTGCGGCGCTTGTAGGATAGTGCGTACGCGGCCGAGCGTGCGGCCAGCAAGGGATCGTCCGACGGCTTGATGCCGGCCGGCAGGATCGTCGGATCGAAGTTGACGTCGCGGCACGTGCCGTTTGCCTGCGGCGTCGTGTGATCGATCACGAGCGTGCCGGCGTCGACTTGTTGACGATCGTCGGGCCATTGCAGCGTGGCGTCGTTGGTGGGGTCGCCGGGCTTCGCGACGGTCAGGATCAGATGCCAGCGCAGAGGGCCGTTTTGCAGGCGCTGATCGAGGTCGGCTTCGAGAAAATTCTTCTCGGCTTTTTCGGCGTCCGTGATCGGCGCGTACGGCGTCTCGGGCACCATCGCCCAGCGCACGGCATGCGTATTACCGGTGCCGTCGGTAAAGCGGAATGCGTTGATGCTGTAGTACGCGGCATTCGCCAGACTCGACGAAGGCGGATGGGCCTTCACCCACGCCTGAAACGGCTGGGTCTCGGGATTCGCCGCGTAAAACGCTTTGAGTTTCGCGGGGTCCGGTTTGCCGGTCGCCAGGTCGGGCTTGGCGGCCACCAGTTGCTGATAGAACTGCTCGGGCGTGTGCACCGCGAAAACGGGCGTCGAATTCATCCCGGTGCGCCACTGCTCGCCGTTTTGCAACTGGAACAGCAATGCGAGGCTGCGCACGGGCGAACTGGTATCCGGCGCGGACGGGTTGCCGCCGGGCACCGCGAAGCGGCCCGTGACCGGCGTGCGGCCGGGCGCGAACACGGCCGCGCTGGACAGCGCCGCGCCATCGCCGTTGCTGTCGAAATAGCCCTCGATACACAGGCCCTTGGCATGATTGCGCCGATAACCGGGATGCGGCTGGCCGGCCACGGCCTCGAATGTGTTGATGAAACGCGGCGCGGTGAGACGCGCCGGCGTCAGCCAGCCCGCCGTGAAGGCGAAGCCGCCGGCGAGCACCAGCACGGCCGCGCCGATCGCGATGAGTCGGCAGGGCACGCAGACAGGCCCGGGATTGGGAACGGATGGTTTTGCCACGAAAACTCCTCTCTCGGATAGATGCGCTTACCGGGCTAACACGCGATGCAGCGATCTATTCCATTCGATATCCGGCGCGCCCGTTCCAGTCGCGCGCCGGGGTATCGGCACTTCAATTGACGCTGCCTGCCTGCGCGTCCTGGCTCGCAACATGGTTGGCGGCCGCCGCTTCTTTGGCGAGTGCTTCCTTGTGCTGCGCGACCTGCTGCGCGAACACCGGGCTCACTTCGGGATACGATGCATCGGTGACGTAGTTCAGGCCGTTCTGCTGGGCCTGGATCAATTCCTGGTACACCTCAGCACGCGTCTTGCCTTGCGCGAAAGCGCTCGACGAAGCAGCGAGAACAGCAACGGACAATGCGGCAAAAGCGATCTTCTTCATGATGAACTCCAGTGAGTTTTGTGCGGGTTTGCATGAGGGAGAACCACAGGTCCATGGCTTTTATTCCTGCCTCGGAGCGTCAGAAAAAACATATCCGGAAGCGGGAATAAACCGGCGCGCAATCGGGTTAGCTCGTGCTTCGGCAGCGCGCTGAGGGGCGCATGAAAGTGCGCTCGCGGCCGCCCTGCGGCGTTGAAATTGGCGTGCGAACATATGGAATAAACTTGGGTGTGTGCGTGTTCGCCCCTTCGCTAGCCGAACTCCCTCGCACGCCGACATCATGACCACTGACGCCCCTTCCGATTCGCCGCTTTCCGAAGCGGACATTCAGGCCTACGCCGACGGCACGCTGACGCCTGAGCGCGCGGCATTTCTGCGGGACTATCTGGGCAAGGATCCAGCGGAGGCGCGCCGGGTGGCGTTTTACGGCAGGCTGAACGCGCAGATTCAGCAGGCTTTCCAAACAACTGACGAACCCGTGCCGGGCCGCGTCAAAGGATGGCGCCGCGTGTTGGAGCGCATCAACACAGGAAAACGGACCCGCAAGGTGGTCAACACGCTGGCGGCGCTCGCGCTGACGCTGGCGGTGGCAAGCGGCTGGCTCGCCGCGACTCAGGTGTCCGCCCAGGCGCTGAACAACGCCGCGGTGATGGCATTGGCCGAAAGCGCCGCCGGGCAGTTTTCCGCTGCGTCGCCGACGCGCGCCGATCCGTCCGCGCCGAATCTTTCGGCAATCGGGTTGCGCCTCGTGGACCAAAAAGTGGTGGCGCTGGGCCCGCTTCAGCGGGTCAGCGAATTCATCTATCTGAACGGCGACAATCAACCGGTGGTGCTGCTGTCGGCTTTGGCATTGTTCGCGCCGGCGCAGGCGCAGTGGTCCGCGAGACGCATCGGCGAGATTCGCCTGTTGCTGTGGACCGCGCAGCGGCAGCGTTTCGTGGTCGCCGGCGACGCCCGCACCCACGGCCTGATGCGCGCCGCCGACGCGATGACCATGCGATGACGGGGTGTTGAGTGCGGCACGCATTTCACGCTCTCAGACACCACGGCGGAATAAAATGCGCGCACGTGTGTTCGCATCTCGAATGCGTCTTTTCGCGCGGCAAGAGAACGCCTTCTTGCCCGCGGAAAAACTCCACGATTGGGATACAAAATGGATGTCCGTGACGAGTTGATGGAGCATGTACCGCGTTTGCGGCGCTATGCACGAGCGTTGATCAACAATCGCGACCTCGCCGACGATCTGGTGCAGGACACGCTCGAACGCGCGCTCGGCCGCACCGGCATGTTCCAGCCGGGCACCGACCTGCGCGCGTGGCTGTTTACGATCATGCACAACGTGTTCGCCAATCAGGCGCGCAAGGCTTCGGCGCGCGCCGTCCACGTGGCGGTCGACGACGAAAGCGTGTCCGAGAGCGAATTCGCCGTGCCCTCCGAGCAGACCCGCTCGCTGGAAATGCGCGACCTCGACTACGCGCTGCAGCGCCTGCCCATGGAGCAGCGTGAAGTCGTGCTGCTGGTGGGGCTCGAGGAAATGAGCTACGCCGACGTGGCGCTCGCGCTGAACATTCCGCTCGGCACGGTGATGTCGCGGCTGTCGCGCGGACGCGAACGGTTGCGGGCGTTGATGGCGGGCACGCAGCCCGGTGCAAAATTACAGGTGGTGCGATGAGCGACCAAACTATGCCGATCGGCGAAGAAGACCTGCATGCGTACGTGGACGGCACGCTGTCCGACGAACGCCGTGCCGATGTCGAGCGCGCGCTCGAACAGAACCCGGAGTTGGCCGCGCGCGTCAGCGATTATTTTTCGCTGAACAGTATGTTCCACGAGCGCTACGACCGCGTGCTGAGTGAGCCCGTGCCGAAGCGCCTGCAGGCGCCTGCGCCGCGCCGCTGGCGAATTGCCGCCAACTGGCCGCAATTCGCCGGAATGGCGGCGGCGCTGGTGATGGGCGTGGGCATCGGCGTGGGCACGCATATGGGACAGGACGTGATCGCGCCGGTTGCAAGTGGCCACTCGGACACGCGGCCTGTCAGCGCGGACAGCTCGGAAATGTTCGCGCGGCAGGCGGCGGTGGCGCATGTGGTCTACATGCCCGCCGTCGACCGGCCGACCGAGATGAGCACCGACGATCACGAACAGGATTTCGTGCAGTGGCTCTCCAACCGTCTCGGCACCAACGTGCATCCGCCGATTCTGTCGAAGAGCGGTTTCAATCTCTCGGGCGGACGGCTGCTGCCCGGCGCCGACGGACCGACCGCGCAGTTCATGTATCGCGGGCCGAACGGCGAGCGCGTCACGCTGTGCATCTCGCGTCGCCAGCAGAACTCGAACACGACCGCGTTCAAGCTGTATCAGGACGGCCCAGTGAACGTGTTCTACTGGATCGACGGCGATTTCGGCTATGCGGTGTCGGGCGGAATCGACCGCAAGCAGTTGCTGCAACTGTCGCATGACGTCTATTCGCAGTTGACGGGCGCAGCGCCGGGTTGATCGGTGCCCTGCACTACGGTGTGCGTTTCAGCTTCCCGGCGCGCGGCCTCGATCCAGTGAGGCCGCGCGCATAACGTCGTTGCGAGGGTCTAGCGCGGCGTAGCAATGCGGCGGGAATGGCTCGAATCGAACTCGACAATGCTGCCTGAGTTCGCACTCGACCTGATCAGCTCGCGCGGCGTCACACCCAACAAGCGGCCCATCCAATGCGCCATATGGCTCTGATGCGCGAAGCCCGTATCGAGCGCGATCTGACTCGCGTTGAGCTTGCCTTGCAGCAGCAGCGTTCGCGCGCGCTCCACGCGCCGCTGCACCACGTATTGATGCACCGGCATGCCGAGCGTCTCGCGAAACAGCACCTTGAAATGCGGCACGCTCAACTCGGCGAGTGCGGCCAGTTCGCTCAGCGTGAGACGCTGGTCCAGATGCGCTTCGATAAACTCGATCACGCGCGCGGCCGTTTTCGGCGCGAGCGTGCGCCGCTTGTTATCGAGCGTCGGCGCACCGCCGATCAATCGCACCACCATCGCCGTACACAGGCTTTCGGCGTAGAGCGGATCGGATGCCTCGTCCGCTTCGAGTTCGGCGCGTAAGGCCCAGGCGAGATGCTGAAAGCGCGGATCGCGCAGTTGGAATTGCGGGCGCAGTTGCGCATCGCTCGATTTCAGCGACAGTTGCTCGACGGTCCGCTGCGCGAACGCTTCGCTGATCCACACGCTGAAAATCGTGCAGGCGGCTTCATCGCTCCACTGCCCGTCGAGTCCGGCGGGAATGACGTCGGCGTCGCCATGCGCCTGGATTCGCGAGTAGCGGCGCTCGTTGCACAGGCAGCGTGCCTTGACGGGCGCGCCGACATGCACGCCCACCCGGTGATATTTGAACGCGGGAATACGGTGCAGCCCGGCCGACACGTTGACCAGCTCCGCGCCGAAGCCTTGCCAGCCGAGCAGCCTGCTCGAACGCAATACGACGCGGGAACCGCTATGCGGCTGCGGTTGCAGTCCAGGTATCGGTGTCACTGCATTCATTGCTGCCCTCGTGGATGACTTCGAGTGTGCCTGCATTGTGCGACGTTTCGCGCCGCTTCGCTCGACTCTACGAGATTCAACGCGTCTGCTGCGGCGCGGCAGGTAAAACCGTCATCCGAATCTGCGCGGTGTGATCCTTGCCCGCGCGTTTCCCCGCTGCCGCGCCTCTAAGATAAGGCCGTACCGAGCCAACAAGGAGCGCAACGTGTTCGTGATTTTTGGAGCAGCCGGCAATGTCGGCACAGTGAGCGCGGCGGCATTGCGCCGGGCGGGCCGCAACGTGCGTGCGGTGGTCCGCGATAAAAAACAGGGCGAATTCCTCGCCGGGATCGGCTACGAGATCGCCGTTGCCGATCTGCTCGACGCCGCAACGGTGGCGCGCGCAATCGAAGGTGCGCATGCCGTCCAACTGCTGTGTCCGTTGCCACGGGGACACGCCGATCCCGCACAGGCGATGCGGCGCATGATCGACGTGAGCGTCGCGGCATTGCGCGCCGATCCGCCCTCTCGCATTCTCGCGCTCTCCGACTACGGCGCGGAACATGCGGCCGGCACGGGCATCACCACGCTGTTTCACGAGCTTGAAACGCAACTGCGAACGGTGGACTCGCAGTTGACGTTTCTGCGCGCCGCCGAACACATGCATAACTGGGCACGCGTGCTGCCGATCGCGCTCGCGAAAGGCGCGCTGCCGAGTCTGCATCATCCGTTGAGCAAACGCTTTCCCACCGTCGCCGCACAGGACGTGGGCGTGCTGGCCGCCGAACTGTTGCTCGACGATCGAGTGCAGCCGGTCTCGCCGCGTGTCGTGAGCATCGAAAGCGATGAGCGCATCAGCGCATTGGACGTGGCGCGCACGATCAGCGAACTGGCAGGCCGTGCCGTTGTAGCACGCGAAGTGCCGCGCGGCGAATGGGCCACGGTGCTGCAAGGCGCGGGGCTCGGCGAAGGCCACGCGCGTTTGATCACCGATCTCTACGACGCGCACAACGCGGGTCGTATCGATGTCGAAGCGGATATCAGCGAACGTCGCTTTGGCGCGACGACGCTAGGTGAAGTATTGGCAGCGATTCTGCCGCGCGTGGCCACGGCTGCGGCAACCGCCGACGGCACCGCTCGTTAGAGAGGAGAGACCGCATGCATACCTGCCCTTTGCTACGTACATCGGTCGACGCGCGCAAGGTCGCGTCCCAACATCGAACGCGATCGACGCGCATGAACACGCGCGCGCACCGCTGGCTGGCGATATCGGCAAGTCTTGTGGGATGGCTAGGCTGGCGCGCGCTGCAAGACGTGCTCAACGCAATTCCCGACAGCAACGACGACTTCAGCCTGTTCTGATCCGCCGCGCTTCGATGTATCGAAGGCGCAAAGCAAAGCGCCCGGCATGCCGGGCGCAAGATATCGACGAATCCGCCGCTACAACGCCGGCTGCCGTTCACACACGGCGGCCGGCACAGGCACGTGGTTCATTCGTTCTCGTCGAAGTAATGACCGAACTTCACCTGCTTGGTGCGGATATAACGCTCGTTTTCCTCGCGCATCGGAATCGCCAGCGCGACCCGCTCGCACACCGGAATGCCATGCTTGGACAGCGTGTCGAACTTCTCCGGATTGTTGCTCATCAGACGCACGGACGTGACCTTCAGCGTGCGCAGAATGCCCGCGGCCGAATCGTATTCGCGCGAGTCGTCCGGCAAGCCGAGATCGAGATTGGCCTCGACGGTGTCGCGCCCCTGCTCCTGCAGCGCATACGCGCGAATCTTGTTCGACAGGCCGATGCCGCGCCCTTCGTGGCCGCGCAGATACAGCAGCACGCCGCAGCCTTCCGCCGCGATGTAGCGCAGCGCGAGGTCGAGCTGCTCGCCGCAGTCGCAGCGGTACGAGCCGAGCACGTCGCCGGTGAGGCACTCGGAATGCAGGCGCGTCAACACGGACGACTGGTTGGCGACGTCGCCCATCACGAGCGCGAGATGTTCGGCGCCGCTCTCGCATACGCGAAACACGTAGGAAGTGAACGTGCCGTAGCGCGTAGGAAGCGTGGCGGTGGCGTCGAGAATGACGCATTCGCCGTTGGGTGCGCCGTCTACTGCGGGCGACGGATCGTGAGACGTGAGCATGGCGTTAGACAATGGTGCTGACATGAACCCGATCAAACCGGGAATAAGGTACGGACTGGGAGTTTACCGCTAATCGGCCTGCCGCACCCGTATGCCCTTGCATGGAGCACGGAACCGCTGTCGCGGTGCGCCGCTACCCGAGTTAAACGCAGCGCGCGCCACAGGTATTCCCGAAGTACCCCGGTGGCGCGTCACGCCTATACTGGAATGGCCTGTCCCTCACGACAGCGCGCCGCGCCGGCGTGCTGCACTGCGAAACGGAGCCGCTCCATGACAAGCGTTGCACAGCTTCTTAAAACGAAACCGAACAACACCACTGTTTTCACTGTCGGGGCCGACGACTCAGTCTACGAAGCGATCAAGCTGATGGCCGAAAAGGGCATCGGCGCGCTGGTCGTCACGGACGGCGAGAGCATCGCCGGAATCGTCACGGAGCGCGACTATGCGCGCAAGGTCGTGCTGATGGACCGCTCGTCGAAGGCCACGCCGGTGCGCGACATCATGAGCAAGGCCGTGCGCTTTGTCCGCCCCGATCAGACCACCGACGACTGCATGGCCCTCATGACAGAGCGGCGCATGCGCCACTTGCCCGTGATCGACAATGACCGGCTGGTCGGCATGGTATCGATCGGCGACCTGGTGAAGAACATCATCGCCGAACAGCAGTTCACCATTCAGCAGCTCGAGTTCTATATTCACGGCGAGCGGCCCTGACCTGATACGCACGCCGCGGAACCGACGCGCAAAAAAAGCCCAATCCGTGAAACGGTTGGGCGAAGCTACCTTGCGGCAGCGGAGGTTCCTTGACTTGTGGGCCGCGACTCGCGCGGCCCGGCTGTCTTGTGGCGCTCGCGGCGCTGCTGCCGCGTCGCGCTCGAATCAATTCGACGATCGGAAGCGTGGGGGGGGGGCCGGGGGGGCGGCGGGGGGGGGAGGCGGGACACAGGGTGGGTGGAGGCGGCAGGAAAAAGTTTGGGGGGG
>NZ_JARESO010000030.1:0-111045 GCF_046030175.1 Paraburkholderia sp. RL17-373-BIF-A | reverse complement strand
GCCGGATAGTCGGAGACGGAGCTCGCAAGTAGTCGAATACCGAGGCGGCGGCCGAGCTGCACCGCGTTCAATCAGAGCAGCCGGCTGGCCGTTTCTGACATGCGTCGGAGCAACGCGGAGCTAGTTTTGAGATGCGGGCTTTTAGCCCGCCGTCCTCACGATGCTCGAAGATGATTTCGCACTCGGAGGCACTATTGGCCTGCGGCCCGCATTACGACCTGTCTAGGACCGTCCGGATGCTGGGCGAGGAGGTCCGCCAGCACGCGCAGCACTTCCGGGTGATGGACCATGCCTAGATGGCTGACGTCGTCGACCTCAATGTTGCGGTGGTTCGTTGACCCGGTCGAGACGCATCCTTCCCACGCGACAATTCCGTCCGTTTTTGAGTAGACCGAAGCGGACGGAACAGGCGCAGTCGCATCTGAACACCGCGTGGGAGCGTGATTTATTGGAGGTATGCCACTGCTCAACATGTTCAGCATCCATCCGGCATGAGTGGCGTCCGAGTTGTCGGCAACAGGTGTCGCCAGCGTGATGACCTGGCGCACCAGTTCCGGATATTTCGCGGCCAACTGACGGGCGTAGACGCCGCCAAAGCTCCAGCCGAGCAGTGAAACCGAACGCCGATGCAACGCATGTATCTGCCGCAGATGGTCACCCAGACGTTCTAGCATCAGGTCATTGTCAGCAGCCGGCCCGAAGTTCACGCCTTGTTCCCAATCGTGAACTTCGTAGCCGAGTTGTTGCAGGCGCTTGCGCAGGTCCGACGTCGCGGCCCCGCTGACACCCAGCCCGGGAAATACGAGTACCGGATGACCGTCACCGGGCGGCAGCGGGGCAGCCAGCGGAGTCATACCGGCAACGTAGTCGGCTGCCGCGCGAAGCGGTTCAAGAACGAGAAGTGTTGCTGAGGGTGGCGTGAGTTCAACGCTTTTCATTGCATCTCCAGAGGGGGCATGTATGCAGGGCACCTTAAGTATGCACCCGTATTGCTGCACCGCAGCGTAAATATATCAGGTGCCACAGTTCAGATGTCCCGCTGTTTCGGCGAAAAGCGTGTCACGCCCTGCTGACAAGGGACGAGGGCGCACGATGGAGCTCCAGATGCGCAAAATAAGAATTTGACTTCATCGAAATTGCGGCTATGATGGAACTCAAATTGCTGCGACGCAGCATTTAAATCGGGGACATACGGCCCTATTTTATTGGAGTCGAACATGAACACCCTCATCCCGGAACAAACGATTACTGCAACCAAGGCAAGCCTTGACACGACTTTCGGTCTCGCGAGCAAGGCTTTTCACGCGTTCGAAAAACTCGTCGAGCTCAATGCGCAGACGGTCAAGACGACGCTTGTCGAGGCGCAAGAATTCGCTGGCAAATCCCTAATTGGCAAGGCGCCGCAAGCAGCTTTTGCAGTTCAGGAAAACCAGCTGCGCGCCGGTGTTCAAAAGACTCAGGCCTACTGGACGCACGTGAAGGAAATCGTGTCGAGCACCCAGGCTGAATTCGAGGCGGTGGCCAAAGCGGTCTTCAAACAGCCCTCATTTGACGCGAAGGCGTGGTTCGACATCATGTCGAAAAATGCACTGCCTGGCGGTGACGCGATTACTGCCTTCTGGAAGTCCACTTTCGGCGCAGCGGGCCAGACAGCTAGCGTGGCGTACGCGGCTGCCACGAAAGCGACTAAAAAGGTCGGTGAAACCGCGGTCAGCGACGCGTAGTAATTGCTCGCGGTTGGAGACCTTAATAATGTGCCGAAAAATCTTGCGCTGAGCGCGACGGAGTAAGCTCAACGTTGAGCAGTAGAAGGGAGTCCCGGTCGAAAGACCGGGACAACCCAAAATGGAACGAGTGAAAATAGCGGTCTGCGTGTGCAAACACGTCGTGGCGCTTAAGTTCGACGGTGTAGGCACCGGAAGAAGAGTCTGTCTGCTAACGGGACTCGTGCGCCGTTACCTCTTCGGGGCTTTCGTAGATATAGGTCGCGACGCTGCGCCGGTGCAGCGCTTCTCCCAGTTTCATTCGAAGGAAGCTGCTTGTCGTATATCGAGTGACGTCCGAGTAGTAGCGGGAGACGAGACCAGTAACCATGTCTGAATAGGCGTCGATGACTTTGGGAGCTATCGAGAAGTTGTCGTAGTTTACGATGGCGTGAAGTCTCACCGTTAGTCCGGACAGCGCCAACTCAACCTCGGCACGGATAGCTTCCACGTCGTCAGCGGACGTGACCTTGTGCCCCTCGAAGTTGATGAAGAACATATTTTTGTCCGCGTCGTAGCTGAACCTTTCTCCGAGTGTCAATCGCAAAAGCATGGCTCGCAGGCCCATCGGTTTGCTGTCAAAAATTCGGGCGTCCATGAGACGCGGCGGCGATTTTATGATTGGGACGAATTCCATCTGTGAAATGATGTCTCTCTGCAAGTCGATTCCGGGTGCGATTTCGACAAGCTCAAGACCGCCCGGGCTAAGAGAAAAGACGCATCGTTCTGTGATGTACAGAACAGGCTGGCGGCGTTCACTTGCGTAGCGACCACCGAACGTGCGATGCTCCACCTCGTTCACAAACTTTCGGCAGACGCTATCTCGAAGAATCGTCAACCGGCCGTCTTTGATACTTAAATCAAGTTTGCCGGCGTTGAACGTGCCAAGAAAGACCACCTTCTTCGCGCTCTGGGAAATATTGATGAAGCCGCCGGCGCCAGCCAGCTTCGGTCCAAACTTGCTCACATTCAGATTGCCTTCCCGGTCGACCTGAGCCAGTCCGAGAAACGCTATATCCAGTCCGCCACCGTCATAGAAGTCGAACTGGTAGGGCTGGTCAATGATGGCATCGGTGTTGGTCGCCGCGCCAAAATTCAGGCCATCCGCAGGTATTCCGCCAATGACACCCGGCTCGGTCGTCATTGTGAAAAGGTCGCATACCTTCTCCTCGTTTGCGACGCTCGCTATGCCTTCGGGCATCCCAATCCCAAGATTCACCACGCTGTTGGCCATCAGTTCGAACGAGGCCCGTCGTGCAATGACTTTTCGCTCCGTCAAGGCCATTGCGAGAATCGAACCGGCTGAAACGCGAAGCTCACTTGCAAAGCCGGGACTGTACGGTTCAGCAAAGGTCTGCCAGTGGTTTTCAGGCTTGGCGACCACAACACAATCGACCAGGATGCCGGGTATCTTGACGTGTCGAGGATTCAAAGTGCCAGACTCTGCAATTCGCTCTACCTGAACTATTACGATGCCCCCAGAGTTACGTGCGGCCATTGCAATGGAAAGCGACTCGAGGGTGAGCGCTTCCTTCTCCATCGTTATATTCCCGTTTGCGTCGGCCGTGGTACCGCGTACGATAGCGACGTCGATGGGGAATGTCTTGTACAGAAGGCAGTCAGCGCCGTTGACAGATATAAGGCTCACCAAGTCTTCGGTAGTTTTTGCATTGAGCTTGCCGCCGCCGTTTCGCGGGTCTACGAACGTGTCGAGCCCGACGGTCGACAAGTGGCCAGGTCGGTGCGCCGCGATGTCTCGAAAGAGTTGAGAGATGACACCTTGCGGGAGGTTGTAGGCTTCGATGTGACCTTCGACAGCCAGCCGTTGAAGGCCCGGTACAAGGCCCCAATGGCCCGCCGATTACTCTCCGAACGAGTCCGTGATGGGCGAAATGATTCAGCCCCTTCAACGCACCGTCCCCTTGTCCGCCAGCATAGACAAGCGTCAGGTTCCGCGGCGCATCGTTTTCCAGACTACTGGTGTCGAGGAACAGCTGTTCGAGTGCAACAGCAATTTCCTCCGCAAAGCCAATTCCAACGAAGCCGCCTGTCGCTACAGTGTTGCCTTCGCGAATTAGCCTAACTGCGTCCAGGGCGTTGACGATTTTTCCTCGTCCAACGCTTTGCATTGCCACCGGAAACGGATGGTGAAATCCTGCACTCATGTCTAGTCTCCAATCCGCACCATGGAGGCGAGCTCCGGCGCAATATGTTTGTTCAGCCAAGCTGGCGGCTCTACCGAGGCTGTACTAGCTATTACATGAGCCATCCGTGACTGATGACGATGTTTGGTGCTGAGAACTCACGGCTCCGCATCGGGTTGGGCGGCGGGGTCGGCTTGCCGGAACGCATCCAACTTCATCGCGTTGGCTGCCAGTCGGGAAATGATGGGGTAACGATTCAAAGGTATTTCGAAGCGGCGGGCGTTCCAGACCTGTGGAACGAGGCATAGGTCTGCAATGGTAGGGGCGCTCCCAAACACATAGTCGCCAACGCGGGGCTCAGACTTCAGCCTGCTTTCGAGCGAACTGAAGCCGACATCAATCCAGTGCTGATACCACTCCGATTTCTGTTCCTCGGAGATGCCGAAGCGTCTTTTCAGGTACTGGAGGACTCGTAAGTTGTTGACCGGATGTATTTCACTGGCGACTTGCAACGCCACGGACCGTACATATGCACGGTCGGCGGGAGCGGCAGGAAGCAGTGGCGGCTCCGGGTGCAGCTCGTTCAGATACTCGATAATCGCGAGCGATTGCGTCAGAACCTGCGGGCCATCCTCGAGAGTTGGCACCAGTCCATCGGAGTTGAGCTCGCGGTAGACGGGCGAAAGTTGCTGGCCCCCTCCCTTGAGAAGATGCACCGGTGCATATTCATAAGGTAGCCCCTTTAATGCGAGGGCAACGCGAACCCGATATGACGCCGAGCTTCGGAAGTAGCTGTAGAGCTTCATTCATCGCTCTCCGGCGCGGCGACCTCAAGGGCCGGCAATATGGTGCCGACGCATGAACCGAAGCCAATGCGGTAGCCTTCGCCTTGACACCATCCGAGCAGGGTCAGTTCGTCGCCGTCCTCAATGAAGCTCCGAACTTCGTCGTTGCCAAGCTTGAGTGGCGTTTGTCCATTCCACGTCAGCTCGAGAAGGCTGCCGAACGTTCCAACATTGTCGTCAGCCAACTCTGATTTTGGCCCGCTGATAGTTCCCGAGCCCAAGAGGTCTCCAACTCGCGTGTTGCAGCCCGAGGACGTATGGTGCACCAACTGTTGCGCCATCGACCAGTACATGTGCTTGAAGTTAGTCCGAGCAATAGTTGTTGGGGACGCGGCGGACTTCGGCTTCAGAAGGACCTCAAGGTGCAGGTCAACGCCAGCGTTCTTCGCTCCTCGCAGGTACGCCAGGGGTTTCGGCATCTGCGACGGCTGTTCGACACGAAACGGCGCCAACGCATCCATCGTCACCACCCACGGCGAAATGGTGGTCGCGAATCCTTTTGAATTGAACGGGCCAAGTGGCTGATATTCCCATTGCTGGATGTCTCGCGCGCTCCAGTCGTTAAGGAGGACCATGCCAAAGATATTCCCATCCGCGTCCGCAGCGGAAATCGGTGAACCAAGAGCATTGCCGACACCGACGAAGAAGCCCGTTTCCAATTCGATGTCCAGCTTGCGACACGGCCCATACGAAGGGCGTGCGGAGTCCGGGTCTTTGCGCTGCCCGTTCGGGCGCCGAACCGGCGTGCCGCTCACAACAACGGACGATGCCCGGCCGTTGTACCCAATAGGAATCTCGAGCCAGTTTGGCATCAACGCATTCTTCGGGTCGCGAAACATACACCCTACATTCGTCGCATGTTCTCGCGAGGAGTAGAAATCGGTGTAGCCCGGAATTTCGAACGGAAGATGCATGACCGCATCGCATTGACGAACGACTGCACGCTCACGGACCGCGGCGTTGTCACGAAGTGCTGTTCCGTCTGCAGACAGTAGCATCGAGAGTTGAGTCCGCACACTAGCCCAAGCTGCCTTTCCCAAGGCGACAAAATCATTGAGTCGCCCCTGACGGAAAACGCTCTTCGGTTGGCCCGCGTCGTCGGTAACCGCGTACGGCACGGAGAGCAAGCCGGCCGATTCTAGTGCAGCGAGGTCGACGACTAATTCTCCAATTGCGACGCCGACACGGGGGTTGCCGGAATTGTTGTCTGAGAAGACGCCAAAGGGCAGGTTCTGGATGGGAAAGTCGGTGTCGCCCGTATTGGCCGATTCAACCCAGCTTTTCAGGTTCGGACTGGTTGTCCGCGGCAGCGCCAAAGCTTCGTCTGTCATCGCAGTCATCATTTCACTTCCGGATTGAAGTTATTCTTGAGCCCCTGCCAGCACTCGAAGTAGTTCGCCTGTAATTGCGAAATTTCCAGCGCGAACTGCGTCGGTTTGATGAGCGTGCGCGTCTCGAACATGAAGGCCATGGTGGAGTCGACCTTGGCCGGCTTGGCGGTGTCAGACGCTGATGCCTTGTCGAATGTGCCGGCGTCAGGCCCGTGGCCGGACATGCAGTTATGCAGGCTTGCGCCCCCTGGGAGGAAGCCTTCCGCCTTCGCGTCATATTCGCCATGAATGAGACCCATGAACTCGCTGGCAACATTGCGATGGAACCAGGGCGGTCGAAAGGTGTCCTCGGCGGCGAGCCAGCGCGGCGGGAAAATAACAAAGTCAATGCTGTCAACGCCAGGCGTGTCGCTGGGTGACTGCAGGACCAGGAAGATTGACGGGTCTGGATGGTCGAAGCTGATTGAGCCAATTGTGTTGAATTGGCGTAGGTCGTACTTATAAGGCGCGTAGTTCCCGTGCCACGCGACGACGTCGAGCGGCGAGTGGTCGATGTCGGCGCGCCAAAGTTGGCCGTTCAGCTTTGCGACCAGCTCGAAATTACCTTCGAGCACCTCGTAGGCGGCCTGCGGCGTCAGGAAGTCACGCGGATTGGCAAGTCCGTTTGAGCCGATTGGGCCGAGGTCTGGCAACCGGAGGAGGGCGCCAAAGTTTTCGCAGACGTACCCCCGTGCATCCCCGTCGAGCAGTTCAACGCGAAAACGCGTGCCGCGCGGAATAACAGCGATTTCTTGTGGCCCGACTTCAACGAGCCCAAATTCGGTCCCAATGCTCAGCGTGCCGAGTTGAGGAACAATCAGTAGCTCGCCATCGGCAGAATAGAAGAAACGGTCGTGCATCGACCGGTTCGCTGCATACATGTGGATGGCGCAACCGGTCATCGACTCAGCCGAGCCGTTGCCCGCCATCGTTACCAGACCGTCGATGAAGTCGGTGGGCTCCTGGGGGAGCGGTAATGGGTCCCAGCGGAGCTGATTGGGCGGCGTCGGCGGGACGTTGGAGAAGTCGCTAACGAGTTTGCTCTTGCCTAATGGCGTGAATGGCTTATGGACGGCGGCAGGGCGTATCCGGTAAAGCCATGAGCGACGGTTGTGCGAGCGCGGCGCGGTGAACGCCGTTCCGGAAAATTGTTCCGCGTAAAGGCCGTACGCGACTCGCTGTGGTGAATTCCGGCCCACAGGCAGGGCGCCAGGAAGCGCTTCGGTCGCAAATTCGCTACCGAAGCCGGACTGATATCCGGTAGGGTGCGCTGAAAAAGCAGCCGATGCCGACGAGGCACGTTTGAGGCTGGAATTCTGAAGCGAAGCTGCGTGGGCAGTCTCGCGATTTTCCTTCGTTTCGACAGTCGGGTGTTGCACGTTGAGACTCCAGGGGGGATTCATCTTGAAAGCGGAGACCCTGGCGTTGTGTCAAACAGCCGCGGTCCGCCGATACAGGTCAGCCTTCGAGCGTTTCCCACATCTCCTTGTCGCGCTGCGCGGTCCAGATGCGCGGGTCGGGGTACTGCGTGGCTTCGTCGTGGGCGCGCGTCACATCAAACGGCATACAGTGGTCGAAGATGACCCAGTCGCCGAACTTCGGCTTCAACGCTGCGTAGGTGTCTTTGTAAATGGCGTTCAGGTCCTTCCCTTCGCTCGAGCTGGACTTGACCTTGTTGTAGAGCTCGCTGACAAATGCACGCGTCCCAGCCAGACCGTCGGCGACTTCCTGGGGCGTTTTCAGCGCGGCACCGCGGCCGGGAACCAGCTTCTCGGGTTTCAGCGCGGCAATGGCGTCGAGCGTAGCTGGCCAGTCCTGGAAGTAGGCGTCGCCGGCGTACGGCGTAGCGCCGTACTCGACGAGGTCGCCCGACAAAAGGACCTTTTCCTGCGGCAACCACACGACGGTGTCGCCCTTCGTATGTCCGCGACCAAGCTGAAGGATTTTCACTTCGAGCTTGCCCAGCCACAGCGTCATTTCCTTCTTGAAAGTCAAAGTTGGCCATGTCAGCCCCGGCACGGACTCAACGGCATTGAACAGTCGCGGGAAGCGTTCAATCTCGCTCTTCATGTCCTGCTCGCCACGTTCGACGATGAGGTCGTAGGTGTCCTGACTCGCGATGATTTGTTGCGGGTTGTATGCCGATGCGCCGAGCACGCGAACAGCATGATAGTGGGTGAGGAGCACGTATTTGATGGGCTTGTCCGTCACCTCGCGGATGCGGCGAATGACGTCCTGAGCCATGACCGGCGTTGCCTGGGTGTCAGCGACCAGTACCGCGTCATCGCCGATGATGATGCCGGTATTGGGGTCGCCTTCCGCCGTGTAGGCGTACGCGTGCTCGGAAAGCTGTTCAAACGTGACCTTTTTCTCTTCAGTATCCGCGTGGGAAGCGAACTTCTTCTGTGACGTCATGGCGAAACCTCTGTTGGTGGTTCGAAAGTCGGACTGAGCGGTCGCCCGCCGATGGGAAAGGCCACATGCGTGGTCGGATGTTTAAAATTATACAGAAGAGAATGAAATCGCATATAGATAATTTCCCTCGTCCCTCGAGCGGAACCCGAAAACATCTGATGTAAACGGCGCTACTGCCCGCATACTTCTACGGGATTTTACCTATGCAATTAAGTTTGCAAGGAGTAAATTGCGACGTACTATTCGCTTAAGGAGACATTGAGGCTCCGCCATCCATTTTTTGGTGCGTCATGGGACGAACCATCACCGGAGAAAGCAATGCCGCAAGAGAGTGAATATCAATGTGATGTCCTGGTTATCGGCTCAGGCGCATCTGGCATGTCGACGGCGATTACTGCCGCGTCGAAAGGTCTGAAGGTGCTGGTTATTGAGAAGGAGCCGAAATTTGGTGGGTCGACGGCACGCTCCGGCGGCTGGCTGTGGATTCCGAACACCTCTTTGGCGAAGGTGCAGGGAATTCATGAACCGGAGGGAGCGGCGCGCACCTATCTCGCACATGAGGCTGGGGACAGCTTCGACCCGGACCGCGTGGATGCTTTCATCAAGTACGGCCCGGAAGCGGTGGATTTTTTCACGACGAAGACGGCAGTGCGGTTCGACATGCCGCTAGTTTTTCCTGACTATCACGCCGAGGCTCCCGGGGGCAGGCAAGGTGGGCGTTCGATGGTAACCAGACCCTTCGACGGACGTGAGCTGGGGAAGCACATCGGCGATTTGGCCCCGGCGCTGCCCGAACTGACAGTCTTCGGGATGATGCTGGGTTCGGGCAAGGAAATCGTGCACTTCATGCGAGTGACGAAATCTGTGAAGTCGGCGTGGTATGTGACCAAGCGGTTGTCGAAGCACTTCGCCGACGTGATGAAGTTCGGCCGTGGAATGACGCTGACGAACGGCAACGCCCTATCTGGCCGGCTGGCAAAGTCGCTTTTCGACCTCAACGTGCCGCTTTGGCTGAATACGAAGGCAACTTCGCTGACGTTTGATGATGGCCGGGTGTCCGGTGCGACGCTCATCCGCGAGGGTAGGGCGGTCCGTGCTACGGCTAGTTGCGCGGTGGTACTGGCAAGCGGCGGATTCCCTTACGACATCGAGCGGCGCAAGCAACTTTTCCCGCATGCTCCGACGGGCATGGAGCATTTCTCTCCGTCGCCGACGGGGAATACGGGGGATGGTTTGCGTATGGCTGAGGCCGTCGGAGCTCAGGTTGCAAAGACACTTCCAAACGCGGCTGCGTGGGTGCCGGTATCGACCCTCAAGCGAAAGGACGGCACGACGGGCATCATGCCTCACTTCATCGACCGGGCGAAGCCTGGCGTAATCGCGGTGCTGAAAGACGGTCGACGGTTTACCAACGAAGGCAACTCATACCATGACTTTGTGCAGGCACTTGTCGCCGCATCGAAGCCAGGCGAGGAAATCTCGGCACACCTGATTTGCGACCACAAAACACTGCGTACCTATGGCTTGGGAAGTGCAGCACCGTTTCCAATGCCCATCGGTCGGTATCTGCGAATCGGCTACCTTACCAGGGGAAAAACCGTCGAGGAGCTGGCCCGACTCATCGGCGTAAGCGTAGATGGATTGCGGAAAACTGTGGCAGCGTTCAACGAGGAAGCGAAGCTCGGTCGCGACCCCGAATTCGGCAAAGGCAGCCAGGCATACAATCGATACCAGGGCGACGCTCTCCACGGCCCTAATCCCTGCGTTGCGCCGATTGAACGCGGCCCGTTCTACGCGCTCAAGCTGCGGATTGGCGACATTGGCACTTTCGCTGGCCTGAAGGCTGACGCGAGTTGCCGTGTGCTGGACGGAGAGGCTGCGCCTATTCCGGGACTTTTTGCTGTTGGGAACGACGCATGCAGCATCATGGGCGGAAACTATCCAGGAGCGGGTATCACGCTCGGGCCGGCGCTGACGTTTGGTTTTATCGCTGGCTCGGCAATCGTGGAATCGAAGGTAGGAGCGGGCTCATCCGTTGGCTCAACGCCGGTCGGTAGCCTCGCTTACCACCCTTAATATCAAGTCTCACTGCCCTGCAACGTCGCGTAGCCCAGTCGATATGAGAGGTCGGTGGCAGTCTGGCGTAGGGTCTGCGCCAGTTCGCCATCCCACCGCGTGTCGAAAGTGCCGGCAGGGCCGACCAGCGTGATTGCCAGTGCAATCGTGCCGTTGAACATGAATACAGGCGCGGCGATTGCGTTGACGCCAGGAAGAGGATGACCGGTGGTTCGGGTCATCGCGTCTTCACGAATCTGCTCGTATTCCTTGAAAAGGCGTTGCTTGTCCTGCGCCTTCAAGTCGGTTGCACCGCTCAACCGAATACCTTCGTCTTCCAAGGCTTTACGTACGAGTGATTCGGGCATGTATGCGCCGAACAGCCGTCCCGTCGCCGTGTTTACCAACGACATGATGGTTCCGACACGCAAGGTCAAATGGAGGGGGTATGGGGGGTCTTCCTGGCGCACGACGACAGGGCCGTTCGGTCCCCAGGTCGTCACGAACACACTCTGACCCGTCTTCGATGCGAGTGCGAGCACATCCGCCTCGGCTTCTCGCAGCGGGTTAAGTCTCTGCAGGCCATATAGACCTAAACGCAACGCTAGGGGGCCCGGCGCGTAGCCACCTGATGGCTCAACACGCTGCACCAGCTGCAGTTTGATAAGGCTTACGAGGTACGGAAAGAGTTTCGCGGGAGGCATTCCCGTGACCCCCGCAATTTCCTTCAGTACCATGGGAGAATCGGAGTAGGTGAGCGCAAGCAGAATCTCGCTTCCTACTTCAACAGACTGGATTCCCCGCTGGGATTTATCGCTGCTTTCGGTATCCATGCGCCTGTCCGGATTGAAAAAACCTAAAAAATAAGTTACCGCCGACGAGAATGCAGAAGCCGGTAAAATTATATAATCACAACACAATTGTACGGCAGAGGATTGCATGGTAACGAAGCAGCCGGCAAAAAAACTGCGCTCAGAAGAGCAGCTATCCGATGGTCGCAAGGAGCAGCGGGGCATCCAGAGCATGGAGGTCGGCGGCCGCTTCCTTGAGTATCTGGCCAGCGCTGGCGAGCCGCTAACGCTCGCGGAGCTAGGTGCTCTCAGCGGCATCCCAACGAATCAGGCTTTCACCTATATGGTGAGCCTGCTGCGCACAGGCCTCGTCAAACGAGACCCAGTGACATCACGGCTGGAACCGGGGCCACTATCATTGCGACTAGGGCTGCACGCGCTCCGGATGGTGCCAGCAGTCCGCAACGCCATGCAACCTGCGCTTGACCTTGCGACACGGGCCGGGCAAAGCGTGCTGTTAGCCGCGTGGGGTGACCGCGGTCCGACCGTGCTTCAGAGCGTCGAACCTTCTGCATCGTTACACGCAGGTGTGCACGTCGGCACGGTGATGTCGCTCGTGCATTCGACGACTGGCCGTGTTTTCGCTGCGTATAAACAAACGCCCAATCTTCGGGACCTCATAAAAGCCGATATTGGGCTACAAACGCCGGAGGGTTCACACCTGTCGGCGGCGCAGTTCGAAGCGATTCTCGCGGATGTCCGCAAGCGCGGCATCGCACGTGGTGAAGGCCTGCCGATTCCTGGCATCAATAGTATCAGCGCCCCGGTTTTCGACGGTGGTGGTGACATCGTTCTCGTGCTTACCCTGTTTGGTGTGGGAGCCACGTTCGACGTCGCCTGGAAGGGTACTCTTGCGACGAGCTTGCTCGAGACTACCAGGGAGTTAACGGCACTGAATGTCAGCCCCGCGGTCCCCTCCGCCTAGCCGCAGGGCCTCTTCATGAAACCTGCCCAAAGGGCCTAACTCCTCCTTTCGCACAGTCCACGCTTGCCTTGCGGCACCAGACGCTTCGCAGTCGTCTTGCTGCACGGCCACCGAGAGTGGCCGCCATCTCGGCGTATTCCCTTATCGGCCAACAGACGCGCGTGTAATCCGCGCCTCCTGTACCTGCGACCGAACGCTGAAACGCACTCCTGCCGGGGAAATGCCGAATACCGTCTGAATTCCTCTGCACTGACGAGTTACCTATCCCGCACGCGCCTGGCGTAATCAGGCCAATCAAAATGGCGCGTCAAGTCGTGAAGGCACGTCGTTGCGCTCCTATAGTCGCCTCATGGATATCGAAGGCGGCATTGGTCATTGGATTGCGGGCTCAAAAAAGGAGAGGAGACGATGAAGCAACTTATCAGATATTCCACGCACGTTCTTGCCGCAGGCTTGCTGGCAGGAACTGCATCATCGGCAGCCATGGCGGCAGACTCGATATCGGTTCAGCGCCAGGGCGACATCACGTCCATGTGCGGGACCAAGCCCATGGTTGTTGGACTTTCAGATGGCTATGGAGGTAACACCTGGCGAAAGACAGCCATCGCCGAATTGAAGGACGAAGTCGGCCGTTGCAAGAACCTGACACGGTTCATCTACACGAACGCAAACGGCGACCAGCAAAAAGCGAACTCCGACATCAACAGTATGGTCGCTCAGGGGGTTAACGTCCTCATCGTTTACCCAGACTTCGGCGCCGCTCAACTTCCGGCAATGCGAGCAGCAACTCGAGCCGGCGTGACGGTCATTCCGTACATGGCCGAGATTCCGGGAACGCCCGGGAAGGACTATGCGGCGAACGTGAGCGCCGACCTTCTTCGTATTGGTGGAGCGTGGGCAGACTGGTTCGGCCAGAATCTGAAGAACGGCAATGTCGTCTTTCTTGGCGGCATCCCGGGTGCACCGGCCTCACAAACTTTCCTCAATGGCTTCAAAACACACCTCGCGAAATATCCCGGCCTCAAGCTGGTCCAGAACGACTTCGTCGTTACTAACTGGAATCCTATCGATGCGCCGAAAGCCGTTGAAGGTGTGATTGCCAAATACTCACACATCGAGGGTGTTGCGTCCGACTATGGCGTCACGGCGCTTGCAACCGTCAAGACATTCCAGCAGGCACATCTGCCGATTCCCGCGATTGCGACGGGCTCAAGCAACAACGAGCTCAGCTGCAAGTACGTAGCGATGAAGGAAGCTGGCCAGCCTTTCCCGTACTACTCGCTTGACGGCATGACTTCTGTTATCCGGTTCGCTGCTCGCCGTGGGGTCGCGACGTATCAGGGCACAACGGATAACGAACCCCTGAAGGTGTTCCCCTATATATACGCCGATAGCGGTGCCGGAGTTACGCCAAAGTGCGATGTATCTGCTCCCCCTGACGCAGATTTTTCTTCCGTGCTGGCCGCTGACAAGCTGAAGGCAGTTTTTAAGCAGTAACTTGGCATACAAAATCTTATGAGCCAATTAATTTATATGTACTACTAAAAAGTGTTTTTAAGCTAACCATAGGAAGGCAACATGAGTCATGAACTTAGTTTGGAAGAGCGCGTCAATCGCATCGAGGACATCGAAGCTGTCAAACAGCTGAAGGCAACATACGCGCGTCATCTCGACGATGGCTACAACCCGGAAGGAATCGCATCGCTGTTCACTGAGGAAGGCCTTTGGGTTATCAAGGGCGTCGGCGGTGAAGCGAAAGGCAGGGCTGGAATCGGGCAGCACTGTCGAAATCTAAAGGAGGGTATCGCCTGGGGCCAGCACAACATCTCCTCGCCGGTCGTCACAATTGCTCCGGACGGAAAGCACGCGGATGCGACCTTCTATCTGGTTTGCTTGCTGACGATGGCACCTTCGCCGGCAAACCCGGAGGCCGAGGCGTTTGTTCTTGCCGGCAAATACAGTGACAAGCTCGTCAAGATTGACGACCAATGGTTCTTCGAAGAAATCACGGGAACCATCGACCAGTCATCACCGTGGACGGAAGGGTGGGTTAAGTCTCCGTTCGTAAAGGAATCTTGGTGACTTCCTAGCTGACATTTTTCTTGTCGGTGTATTGCGCGGCAGGTCATGAGAGGAGTGCAATGTGCTTCCCCTCGTTCAGCCTGTTCGCGCAACTTTCATGTATGGAACAGAGCGATTGAAGGGATAGCGATGAGCAAGCTACTGAAAAGTTACGATATGAATGGCACGTTACTGGCGAACCGTGTTCTGATGGCACCAATGACGAGGTCACGCGCCCGTGACACGGTTCCTGATGCCAGGACCGCACTGTACTATCGTCAACGAGCCGGTGCCGGCTTGATAGTTACAGAAGGGTCGCAGATTTCAATCGAGGGAACGGGCTACCTCTTCACCCCTGGCATTCATACGCCCGAACAAATCAGAGGGTGGCAAGCCGTAACAAAAGGTGTGCATGAAGAGGGTGGCAAGATTTTCATCCAAATCTGGCACGTCGGCCGCATTTCGCACGTCAGCCTGCAGGAGAATGGTGTCGCGCCGGTCTCGTCGGTTGACGCTCCTGCCAAAGGTTACACGTGCTTCGCGTACGACGAGCAAGGGCAACCAGGACCGATACCCGTGAGTACACCTCGAGCGTTGACAAAAGATGACATCGCACGGGTGACGGAGGATTTCGTCACGGCCGCGAAGAACTCGATAGAAGCGGGATTTGATGGAATTGAAATCCATGGGGCTAACGGCTATCTGTTCGAGCAGTTCATCAATGCCGGTTGTAACACGCGCACGGATGAATACGGTGGCAACACGATGAACAGGCTGCGCTTTGTTCTGGACGCGGTCGACGCGATGTCCGAAGCTATCGGAAGCAGTCGAGTTGGCATCAGATTGGCGCCGTATGGCCGCCTTCACGATATGCACAGTTTCGACGGCGAGGAAAACACCTGGCTCACGTTGGCGCAAAAGCTCAGCGAGAAAAACCTTGCATATGTCCACCTCAGCGACCAGGAGTCGCTGTGCAACATTGACCCAACCGTTGCTGCCATTCCAAAAGATTTTGTCAGGAAGTTCCGCAACGTGTACAAAGGGACGCTCGTGATTGCCGGTTCACTTACGCAAAAGACTGCCGAGGAACTGGTGAATAGCGGGGTTGCCGACTTGGCAGGCTTTGGTCGTCCGTTTATCTCGAACCCGGACCTGGTGGAGCGTTTCAGGAACAACTGGCCGCTCGCGCCGTTCGACCCGGCAACCTTTTACGGCGGTGGGGACGAGGGGTATATCGACTATCTGCCATATCGAGAAAGCGTCGACAACGAAGCTTAGGCGAGTTGGGCACCGCACCCAAGGTCGGACCTACCCTCCTGCCGGGTATCCGACCTTTTCTTTTGCATCATGTCGAGCTTGCGGGGATATTGCTGGAACTCGTGCGATATGTCGAATATAGCAATCAAGATTCCTATTTGTTTCTTTCGACTCAGACGTCTGACAAAACGCGTCGAGATTTATGATGAGCAGACGTTAGGTTTTGACCAGATTCGGAGTCTGTTTCGATACCTGAACTGAAAAGGTCAATGCTAGCAAGAGCAGGCCCGCCGCTGATACTACGAAAACGGGGGGGGCCGAAAATCGGTCAATAAACCAGGCGGCACAAATGACGCCCAGAGATTGGCCGAAGAAGAGAAAGCACGAGAAGAGCGACACCGCGGTGCCACGTGCCCCCGGCGCCATTTGCGTAGCGTGGGTTTGCAGTGTGTTGTGCAATGCATAGAAGCCGAACCCGGCCAGAAAGCATGCTGGAAGCGCAAACACCCAGTCGTTCGACATGGCGAGCCCCGTATACGATATTGCGAGACACGCCCCGCCCAGCCTCGCAAGATTGGATTCTCCCAGTCGTCGAACCAGAACGCGTGCGCAGCGGCTATAGAGTAGGCCGCCAACTCCGTACAACGCAACGATGCTGCCGGACTTCGCCATCGGCATGTGGAAACTCGCGTGTAGGTAAGTCGGGATGAAGGAAAGGGTGCTGAATGCGAGTGAGCCTTCAATGAACGTGATTATGAGCACCGTTCGAGCCCAAGGAATCGAAAGGACTTCAAAAGCCCGGTGGCCAAACCCTTTGCCCGTGGCGACATTGTTGACTTTTGATGCGTTGTCCTCGCGCATCACGAAGAGCCCCGCGAACAAGGAAATCATCGCCAATAAGGTGAACGAGATGCGCCAATTGAATGTGTCGGCGACCAGCGCTCCCAACCATTGCCCGGCAATCATTCCGAATACCGTTGCGCCCAGAAGCCTGGCAAGAATCTCCTGGCGTTTGTCGTAGGGCACCGTATCGCCAATCCATGCCATTGTTAGGGGAACGATTCCGGCCGCTGCTGCGCCGGACAACACTCGTGCACCGACCATCTGACCCAAATGGAGCGAAATAGCTGCGCCGAAATTTCCTACGGTACATGCAAGGGTAGCCAACGCGATAACGCGAATCTTGCCAAACCGGTCGCCCAAGGGACCAAAGAAGAGCTGCATCACTCCGTAAGCAAGTGCGAAAGAGGAAATAGTTTGTGCCGCGCTAGCCATGGATACGCGGAACTCGGACTCAAGCGATGGGAGCAAGGAATCGCAGACCCTCATCGACGCCATGCTCGCAAAGCAGCAAGTGCTCAAAAGCCATAGAACTCGTTGTGACAGCCTGCTTTCCATGTTTGAGTGTCCGCGAGAATTAATTCGGGTGCATTTCTGATGAGGTCAACGCGCCCGGCGCCGATGGTCGTCAGACCAAACATCCCTCACGACCCCGTCCTCCGAATGAAGGAAATTATACATACGCGACTACGTACGCGTATATAAAACATAACCCTGGGTCAGGTAGCCGGCGGCTGGAGAGCGTTGATTCAGGGGCAAATCGCTTTCGCTACCGGCATGGAGGGAAATCCTTGGCGCAAACAGGCCATTGATTATGTCGCGAGGAGTCGCGAACGCCCGTTTTCCCTCTCATATATTGGCTGTAAGTCTGATGAAGATAGCTTCATCGAAGGGCTTACCGACTTTATAAAAGATGAGGAGACGATGAAAAATCTCTACCTGTTTTCCATGCGTACGCTTGCCGTCAGCCTGTTGGCGGCTACTGCATCCATGCCGGCGATGGCCGCCGACTCGGCCTTGGTAACTAATCAGGGCGACATCAGTGCGATGTGCGGCACGAAGCCGATGGTCGTTGGCTTGTCCGACGGCTATGGAGGTGTGACGTGGCGCAAGACCGCCGCCGCTGAGCTGAAAGACGAGGTTAGCCGTTGCAAGAACGTAAAGAAGTTCATGTACACGAACGCGAACGGTGACCAGCAGAAAGCAAATTCGGACATCAACAGTATGGTCGCGCAGGGCGTGAACGTGTTGGTCGTGTTCCCGGACTTTGGTGCGGCTCAGATTCCCGCAATGCGGGCGGCAACCAAGGCCGGCGTAACCGTCGTCCCGTATCTAGCGAAAATATCTGGCAATGCTGGAAAGGACTACGCAGCGAATGTGACCGAAGACGTCTACCGGATGGGGCAGGTCTGGGCCGACTGGTTTGGACACAACCTCAAAAAGGGAAATGTGCTGTTTCTCGGCGGTGCCCCGGGAGCCATGTCGTCGCAAATCTTCCTGGATGGTTTCAAGACGGAACTCTCGAAGTATCCGGACCTGAAACTTCTGGACAACAATTTCATAGTGACCAACTGGAATCCAGTCGACGCTCAGAAAGCAGTGTCGGGTCTTATCGCTAAGTACCCGCACATCGATGGCGTCGCAACCGATTATGGCGTCACTGCGCTCGCAACGGTCAAAGCATTTGAGCAGGCGAGCCTTCCGATTCCAGCAATCGCAACAAACGCCAGTAACAACGAACTCAACTGCAAATATCTCAGCTTAAAGAAATCGGGCAAGGCATTCCCGTACTTCTCGCTTGACGGCACGACCTCCGTCATTCGATTCGCCGGCCGTCGCGGGGTTGCAGACTTCCAAGGGACAAAGAACGACGAGCCGTTGGCGGCGTTTCCCTATCCGTACGCGGACAGCGTCAAGGGTATGGACCCCAAGTGCGACCCTACGGCACCGCCCGACGCGGACTTCTCTTCGGCCCTTCCGCCGGAAAAGCTCAAAACGGTCTTCCAGCAGTAAGCCTCCTGAGTCGACGACGTCTACATCGCGCATAAACGCCTGGGCGCTCTCCCTGACGTCGCCTTTCTTGAGGTCGGTTCCGCAACAAACCGAGTGCGAAGGGTTGCAAGCATAAGTTGCATCGCGCAATACGCGTACGAATTGGAAAAAAATGGAGGCATGACATGACTGACTACATCATCATCGGTGCGGGCTCGGCCGGCGCCGTGTTGGCAAATCGACTGACCGCCGACCCTAGCGTTAATGTGACGCTGCTGGAAGCGGGCGGGTGGGACAAGAGCCCCTTCATTCATATGCCGGCCGGTTATTTCCGGTTGATGCAAACTGGCCAGCTTGATTGGGGCTATCACACTGTGGCTCAGAAGCACATGAACAATCGCGAGATGTTCATTCCTCGTGCCAAGAGCATTGGCGGTTGCACTACCGTCAACGGCATGATTTATACGCGCGGCGACCGCACGGATTACGACCGGTGGCGCGACCTTGGCAACGAAGGTTGGGGCTATGAGGACATCCTCCCGTACTTCAAAAAGTCGGAGACGTGGTCGGGTGGCGAAACGGAGGTTCATGGTGGTAACGGTCCGTTGAAGACAAGCAGATTTGGCATCCACAATCCGGTTTGCCAAGCTTTTATCGAGGCCGGCAAGCAAGCCGGGTACAAGTACAACGATGACTTGAACGGGGGTAATCAGGAAGGGTTCGGCCCCTGCGACAGCACGCTCGCAGACGGCGTTCGGTCAAGCGTTGGACGCTGCTATATCGCACCGATTCGCGACCGGAAGAACTTCACCGCCATCACCGATGCCGTCGCTTCGCGCATCCTCTTTGACGGTGACCGCGCCGTCGGGGTCGAATATCTCGCTGGGAAGAAGTTGAAGAAAATCTACGCGTCGCAGGAGGTCATCCTCTGTGGGGGCGCCTTCAATTCGCCGCATCTGCTCCAGATTTCCGGAGTTGGCGACCCCAACCACCTTCAGTCCATCGGCGTGCAGACCGTACACGAGCTCCCGGGTGTCGGCAAGAATTTGCAGGACCATGTGGGATGTGGCCTGAAGCAGAGAATTACGCAACCGCTGTCGTTGCTCAAGCACCTCAACATTCTGAATTCGGCCTCGGCGGTCGCCAAGTACATGGCGACGAAGACTGGGCCTGCCGCCTACCACGGTGTCGAAGCCTTGGCATTCGTCAAGACGCGGCCGGACATTGTGGCCCCTGATATTCAGTTCCACCTGAACATGGTCATGTATGAAGACCACGGCCGAAAGATTTTCCATGAAGAGGGCGTGATGCCGTACTTCAATATCTCGCGTCCGCAAAGCCGCGGCACGGTGTTGGCCCGTTCGTCAGACCCGCTGGCATTGCCCGAAATCGACCCGAATTTCTTTGCTGTGCCTGACGACATCCGTGTGATGCGCGATGGGCTTCGCATCTCGCGTGAGCTGATGGCCCAGAAAGCCTTTGACCCTTACCGAGGCGAAGAGTTTGGCCCCGGCAAGGAAGTGCAGTCGGACCGGGACCTCGATGAATACCTGAAGAACAAGAGTGAAAGTGTCTATCACCCGGTCGGGACTTGCAAAATGGGCTCGGACAACGACGCGGTGGTTGATGCAAGGTTGCGCGTGCGCGGCGTACGCGGTCTGCGCGTTGTCGATGCTTCGATTATGCCGACGCTCACGAGCGGAAACACCAACGCCCCAACAATCATGATTGCGGAAAAAGCCGCAGACATGATTCTGTACGACGCTGTCGCTAACAGCTCCGGCGCTAGCAGCAAGCTCGACCAGCAGGTTGAACATCTCGGAATCTGAAGCTCCGCGCTATGAGCGCTCTCTCTCACCCGTCTCTTCGGTGTGTCGGGGGAGAGTTCTGACTTGCATGCGTACGTTTCAATTAACAGTCACAGGGACGAGTAATGACATCTTCAATCGCAGTATTCGATACCTCCGCTCGACTCTCAGAAAGCACGAAGCGGTTCCTTGCCAGAAAACATCGATTGTTCATCGGCGGTGAATGGGTCACTGCCTCCTCGGGTGCCACCCGGGAAGTCCTCGACCCTGCAACCGGAGCGGCGATTTCGACCATGGCGAACGGCGATGCGAAAGACGTCGACCTCGCCGTAAGAGCTGCCCGCGAAGCCTTCGAGCACGGCCCGTGGCGCTCCATGTCCACGGCAGAACGCGCGAAGATTATCTGGAATATTGGTAATCTTGTCGACGAACACTCGGAAGAACTCGCGCAACTGGAAGTGCTCGATGAAGGGTCTCCGTACAACATCGTGAGGAATTTTTACGTGCGGCTGGGTGCGGAACATTTCCGTTATTACTCAGGTTGGGCTACGAAAATTGGCGGCAGTACGGTTCCCGTGAACATGCCGGGTGAATGGCATGCATACACCGTACGCGAACCAATCGGAGTGGTCGGGCAAATTATTCCGTGGAACGTGCCGCTCCTGATGGCTGCATGGAAGTTAGCACCTGCCTTGGCCGCAGGTTGCACCATCGTACTCAAGCCTGCGGAAGATACCCCGCTGACTGCTCTGCGCATCGCGGAATTGTGTCAACAAGCCGGTCTGCCGCCGGGCGTCCTGAACGTCGTAACGGGTGATGGCGTTGCCGGCGCGGCACTCGTCGAACACCCTGACGTGGACAAGGTGGCTTTCACCGGCAGCACCGACACGGGCAAGGCAATCGTTCGTGCAGCTGCAGGAAATCTCAAACGGGTTACGCTTGAGCTAGGCGGAAAGAGTCCGGTTTTCGTATTTCCTGACGCAGACCTGGAGCGTGCTATTCCGGGTGTTGCCGAAGCGGTACTGCTCAACAGTGGGCAAGCTTGCACGGCAGGGTCCCGCCTTTATATCCACGAAGACATCTACGACAAGGTTGTCGGAGGAGTCGCGGAATACGCGAACTCGCTCAAACTCGGTCATGGGCTCGACCCGGAGTCCAATCTTGGACCGCTCATCTCCGAGCGCCAACTCTCGCGCGTGTCCAAAATCCTCCAGGCGGGAATCGACGAAGGTGCGAAGGTCTTCGCTGGCGGCGGCAAGCCTGATGGTGCCGGCTTCTTCCATCGCCCGACGGTTCTCACCAATGTCCAGCCAGGCATGAGCGTGTACCAGCAGGAGATTTTTGGGCCCGTTATCTCGGCAATGAAGATGAGCGGCGACAATCTCGATGCACTCGTGCGCGAAGCGAACAACACGGTGTATGGTCTTGCCGCAAGCGTGTGGACAAGAGACCTAAGTGTGGCCCATAAGCTCGCGGCGAGGATTCGTGCCGGCGTTGTCTGGGTGAATAATCACAACCAGACCGACGCGGCGCTGCCGTTTGGTGGCTACAAACAGTCGGGTTGGGGCCGGGAAATGGGGCTCTCGGGCCTGGAGGCTTATACGGAACTCAAGTCCGTAGGTGTCTATCTCGGCTAGAAGTTGCTGTGCAGGTTCCCCGCTCCCGCTCGACGTTGCCACGGACGGGAAGCGCGGGACTCATTGTTCGATATGCGAATCTAAGAAGATGGAGCCGCAGAGCATGGAAGGATTGAGCAACAAGACAATCGTTGTGACCGGGGGCGCGGGAGGCATCGGGCTCGCGACGGTAAAGCGTCTCGTAGCGGCCGGTAGCAGAGTGATTATCGCGGACATGCCATCCAGCAACGGTGAGAACCTGGCTATGGATGTGGATGAAGGGCGACGCATGGTCCATTTCTTGCCCATCGATGTGACTAGCGTCGAATCCCTAAGTCGGGCCGCCGCCCAGGTCGTGAGTCGACACGGCGGCGTTGACGGTGTCGTGGCCAATGCAGGGATTGCGGTTCTGTCGGAGGCGTTCGATTATGACGAGGCGTCATGGCGAAAAACGATGTCGGTCAACCTCGATGGAGCATTTTTCACCGCACAGACTTTCGCGAAGCACATGCGTGGGCGCGGCGGTAGTGTCGTTCTAATTTCGTCAATTGCGGCTCGAACGGTCATTCGGCCTGAGAAGTGCGCCGCGTATGGTGCGACCAAAGCAGCAGTAGAGCATCTCGCCGCATTACTTGGGGTTGAATGGGCGAGCGATGGAATTCGAGTGAACGCGGTCGGCCCTGGTCGTACTGAGACTCCGATGATTGAGCGATTCGCCAATGAGTCTCCTGAGATGGTTGCCATGTGGATGTCACAGGTGCCGATGGGACGATTGATTCGGCCGGAAGAGGTCGCTAACGCAGTTGCCTTCTTCCTGTCAGACCTATCGAGCGGATGTACGGGCACAACGTTGTTGGTAGACGGCGGCTACGACAAGGTTTGATGCTGGCGTGAAGTGCCAGGCGTGTTCACGTCTGGCATTTCTCGGCCGCACGGAAGCCGCAACGCGTAGCATCTGACCAGCGATTGCTGACTGCAAAAAATGGCAAGCGGGCATCGAAGAGGCGGCAAGCAACAAGATGCCGCCTATCGACTCCCGTGCTTGTTCCATTCGCCTAGGCGGCCCGCTGCTTGACCAACGTGTTCGGCGCGATTCCGTATGTTCTCTTGAACGCCCGGCTGAAATGAGAGAAGTCGCTGAAACCGCACGCTACCGCAACGTCGGCGATGTGCTGAGCTCGGCCTTCAGTAAGCGACGTGTGACTTGCTTCTAACCGTTTCTGCCAGAGCCAACGGGCAGCAGTCGTACCGTGGGCCGCAAAAATTCTGTTCAGCGTGCGACGTGACACCCCTATCGCATCGGAAACCTTCTCAACGTCCAGCTCTGAGTCACTCAGATTTGCCTGAATGTAGTCTTTCGCCCGTTGAAGGACATTTCCGTGGCGTTCCAGCATCCCTTCTGCGCCACGGAACTCGGTTTCGACAGAGGCCGCGAAAATGTCGACAACAGAAGCAGATAGTTTGGCTGCTGCGCAAGGTTCCAGGTCTGCGTCCACGCTGGCAGCGCCCTTGATAACGGCTGCCGCGAGTGCTCCCATCGTCGACTGCCCGTCAAGCGCAATGGCGGTGAGTCGTTCGGCAGCAGACAGTCGGCAGAGCATCTGCTTGCGCGGAATTTTCAGCAGAATGATTCGGTAGTCGGTGGAAAAACTATATTTAAAAGCGCGCGCCGTGTCATAGAGCACGATGTCGCCGACCTTCTGAGCCGTATGGCGACCGCTTTGCTCGAGCGACGCGCTGCCTTGCACAAGCAGGCTCGCCAGAAACTCATCACTCGGGCTCCGGCTGAGGTCGCTGGACGTCCTCACATATTGAAGCCCAGGTGCCGCGATGTCGCCCACGCCAATATTGCCAATCGGCTTTTGGACAACGCGTGCGCTGAAGACGTCAACAGCGTCCTGGAACGACGGCAGGTCGACGTGACAGTAGAGACGGCAGATGACGTCATGATAGTAGGCCAGTCGTTCGCGGGCCAGCACTGCGGACGTGTCGAACTGTTCAATCATAGCCGGGCACACCTCTAAAGAGCTCTCGCGACTTCAGGTCGCGAACAGAAAACTTGCATATATACAAATTAGATTGAAATAATTGAATTTCATATTCGAGCAAACCCGGACTGAATAACCGACTGGAGCGTCCGCTTACCCGGGCTAGCCGTCGATAGGTGACGGCAGTCCCGCGTATGGGTCGCAGTCCCGGTGGTCCCGGACAATTGCCCAAACCGAGCCAGGCGAGTCTGAGCGGTCCACAGGCTTCCTGGGTGGCGCAATCGGTCCAGCAAATCTGTCGTGCCCAGTCGCGAACGGGCGATTCAAGTCTCATATATTCGTCACAAAGAGAGCAGGAATCCGCGCAAGCAGGACTCCGTCTCGTATACAAGGAGACGAAAGTGCGACTTCACATGGGCATCAGCAATGCGGAACGCCCGCATGGGCTCGACGTTCCGTTGTGCGCATGCAGCAAATCCATGGCCCGGTGGTCACTGTCCCCTCGCTTGTTTGGGCGGTCACACACAACGCCAATCTTGTACCTCTCACTCGTTCGTTAGTTTGAAGCGTCCCTCACTCGCCAGCGCGTTTGCGTGCTGAGCGGCCGGCTGGAATCGCAATTAGGTGCATCGCTTCGACCCGCACCGGTTACGGACAAGGCAATAGTGCCTGTATGCGACAACCATTGTTTAACTAGGAGACAGTCATGGAAGGGTCCCAGTTCACACAAGCACAGCGCTTGGCAAGGCTCGAAGACATCGAAGCCATCAAGTATCTGAAAGCCAAATATGCCGAGCACCTGGATGACGGCTACAACCCGGAAGGTGTTGCGTCGCTGTTTGTGAACGATGGCCTGTGGGTCATCAAGGGCGTCGGTGGCGAAGCCAAGGGTAAAGAAGCAATCAAGGAGCACTGTCGCAACTTGTCGGCAAACATCACCTGGGCGTTGCACAACATCGTTTCGCCTGCTGTAGATATCGACGAAGACGGTCGTCACGCGAGCGCGTCGTTCTACCTTGTGTGTTTCGTCTCCATGGCGCCCAGCGACCAAAATCCCCAAGGCGAAGCCGTCTTCATTGCGGGCAAATACAAAGACAAGCTCATCAAAATCGATGGCAAATGGTATTTCGAAGAAATCACCGGCGTCGTTCAACAGTCATCTCCATGGACGGACGGCTGGGTGAAAAACCCCTTCGTCAAGGAGACTTGGTGACCAAGCATGAGCATGCGCGTGGGCGGCGGCTCGTGTCTGCTCCCAAAGGCGTCCAAACAGCAGGTACCAACCATCGCGTCATACGACGTGCGTGGAGTGACCAGATATTCAGTCAAAGCGAACGAAGGAATTGAGATGAGCCCACTATTGAATAGCTACGACATGGGTGATATTCCACTGGCGAACCGTATAGTCATGGCGCCCATGACACGATGTCGTGCAAGAAGCACGGCGCCTGACGCGCAAACAGTCTTGTATTACGGCCAACGGGCTGGCGCGGGGCTGATTATCAGTGAAGGCTCGCAGATTTCGGCGGAGGGTACCGGCTATCTTTACACGCCCGGAATCTACACGCCCGCGCAGATTGATGGCTGGAAGGCGGTTACGAAAGCTGTGCATGACAAGGGCGGCAAGATGTTTGTCCAGTTGTGGCACGTTGGCCGTATGTCCCATTCCAGTTTGCAGAAAGACGGCGCACCTCCCGTCTCGTCAGTTTCAGTCGCCGCACAAGACAGTAACTGCTATGCCTACGGTGAAAGCGGCGAACCGGGCCCTGTTCAGGCAAGTCAACCGCGCGCGCTCGAAACAGCCGAAGTCGCACGCATTACTTCTGACTTCGTCACGTCTAGCGTTGAAGCCATGCGGGCTGGGTTCGATGGCGTCGAAATTCATGGCGCGAACGGCTACATATTTGACCAGTTCACGAACGGAGCGCTCAACAAACGCGCCGACCAGTATGGCGGCAGCACCATGAATCGGCTGCGTTTCACCCTCGAGACCGTCGACGCTTTGGCGACCGAAATCGGCAGCTCCCGCGTTGGTATCCGGATATCCCCGTTCGGCCGACTCTATGACATGCAGCCTTTTGATGACGAAGAGAACACGTGGCTGACGTTGGCAAACGAATTGAGCAGGCGGAACCTCGCCTATGTCCATCTCAGTGACCAGACAGCGTTCACTGGTGCTGGTATCGAAAGGGAGTTTCTCGGAAAGTTTCGCGACGCCTACAAGGGCACGCTAATTCTGACCGGTGCTCTCGACCAGGAAGCCGGAGAGGAGCTTGTCGAGCTCGGACTCATTGACCTGGCAGGTTATGGACGTCCTTTTGTTTCTAACCCTGACCTCGTCGAGCGGTTTCGCAACGGATGGCCGCTCAGTCCGGTCGATTTGCCGACTCTCTACACAGGAGGCGAAAAAGGATATGCCGACTATCCGGCATACACCGAGGAACTCGAGTCAACCTCGGCATCCAATTAACTGGCGTTTCTACAGGAAAAGTTCCACCGGTGGTGGTTACGGGTTGAGGAACTGACAGTCGGGAGTTGCCGTGCCCGTGTCGGCAAAGGTTGAAAAACTTTCAGCCTAGTCGCGGGTTAATTAGGTAGGGGCAGGAGAGGAAAATGGAAACGAAGATAGCACTGCAGGTAGGCCACATAACGAAGGTCTTCCCTGGCGTTAAGGCACTGGACGACGTTACGTTCGAAGTAGCCGCCGGAGAGGTGCATGGTCTGGTCGGCGAAAACGGCGCAGGGAAATCAACCCTGATGGCCGTCGCCTCAGGCGCGTTGCTCCCGGAGGAAGGGCGCGTTGTAATCAATGGTGTGGAAACAAAAGGCGATACCGAGAAAGCCCGGACGCTTGGGCTTGCCATCGTGCGTCAAGAACCTGCCTTGATGCCTGATTTGACCGTTGCGGAGAATCTTTATCTCGGTGTATCCGAAGCTCAACGTCCGTCGCTCCTGCGGACCACGGCATGGGCGCAACGACTGCTCGAGCAGTGGAGCGATGACGTCGAAATCGACGCCTCCGAGCGAGTGGTTAGTCTCAATCCGGAGCAGCGATTCATCGTCGAGATTGTTAAGGCGCTCGCCACTAACCCGAAAGTTCTGGTGCTGGATGAGCCGACGGAGCATCTGCTGGCCGAGGACGTGAAGCGGCTTTTTGAGCGCATCCGGAAGGTAACCGCAGGCGGTTGCGCTGTCGTGTATATCTCGCATCGGATACGTGAGGTGCAGCAGATTGCAGACCGCCTCACCGTGCTCCGCGATGGTCAAGGTCAGGGCACCTACGATGCGTCAAATCTGAGTGAGCAACAGATTGTCGAGCTCATTGTGGGCGGTGCACTAGACCGGGAGTTTCCGCCCAAGGCTACTGGCGGACGCGCAGAAATCGTTCTCGATGTTGTCGGATTGCGAGGCACCGGCTTTTCCGACGTTTCTTTGCAGGTCAAGAGAGGGGAAATCGTCGGCCTGGCCGGGATTGATGGAAACGGTCAGCGGGAATTCATGCGTGCGCTCGCCGGCTTGAACAAGAGTCGAGGTGGCGTCACCGTCAACGGGAAAAGTGCCTCATTGACGAACTCGCAGGCCGCAACACGCAGCGATATTCGATACCTGCCGGGCGACCGTCACCGCGAAGGTATTTTCGGCGACTTGTCCGTCCGCGAAAACTTCTCATTGCGCAGTCTGTCATTCGACACCGTGCGTGGTCTGGTACGTCCAAAGAGTGAGGGACGTCGGGCGAGAGAAGCCGTATCGAGTTTCGCTGTGAAGACGCCAACCATCGAGACTCCAATCCGCTCGTTGTCGGGTGGCAACCAGCAAAAGCTCGTTCTCTCCAGTGTGCTCGCGAGCAAACCGAAGGTGCTGCTCGTCGATGAACCCACGCAGGGGGTCGATATCGGCGCACGGATGGAAATCTACAAGGTGCTTAGGCAAGCCGCTGCTGCTGGTACCGCAGTTATTGTGGTGTCGTCTGACGCGCTGGAAGTTGCTGGCTTGTGCGACCGCGTCCACATTTTCTCGCGAGGTCATATCGTCAAGGAATTGCGAGACGGCGGGGTGAGCGAAAGCAACATCACCTCCGCGGTTCTGACAGCCACAACAGAGCGCGAGCGAGGCTCGGCTAGCATCTCCTCGTTCTGGAAATGGGCGGCGGGCGACTGGGCGCCGCTGGTCATGCTCGCCCTCGTTATATGCATCCTTGGCGTCTACGCGACGCATGTCAACGAAACATATTTGTCGACTCGTAACCTGAGCGGGATGCTCGCGCTGGTTGCGACCCTCGCAATCGTCTCGTATGGACAGCAGGCACTCATGCTTGTCGGCGGTATCGACCTCTCGGTCGGGCCACTGATGGGACTGATGGTGGTTATCCAGTCTTTCTTTCTCAACGACGGAGCGCCGTTCGGCCAGCAGATAGAGGGATGGATTATCGTTTTTGTGGTTGCCGCATGCGTCGGTTTCGTCAACTGGTTGCTCGTGGACCCCTTCCGGTTGCATCCGATGGTTGCGACGCTCGCCACATATATGGCTCTTCAGGCTGTATCACTTCTGCTGCGGCCAATCCCGGGGGGACTTATTGCAGATTCAATCGTTGACGGAATCGGTACCCAACTTGGTTTCGTGCCCGTTATCGCGATTCTCGCAGGTATTGTCGCGCTCGCACTGGAATTTGGACTGTTCCGGTCGAGGCTTGGTCTGGCATTTCGTGGGGTAGGGTCCAGAGCAGAAGCGGCGCGCATGGCCGGCGTGCGTCCGCACCTCACGTTGCTGACTGCGTACATGGGGTGCTCGCTCCTTGCAGGCGTTGCTGCGGTACCAATGATGGCTCAAGTTGGCTCAGGCGACCCGAGTGCAGGGGGCAACTACACTCTGGCAAGCGTAGCAGCGGTGGTAATTGGCGGAGCAAGCCTGTTCGGCGGTCGCGGGTCATTCATCGGCGCATTGCTAGGTGCGCTGCTAATTACTCAGGTCAACGTCGTTACATCGTTCCTTGACCTTGGCGACTCGTGGCAGTCGTATCTGCTGGGCGGGATGATTCTCGCGTCGGTAGCCCTCTATTCCAAGAGCAGAGAAATGGCGGTGGCAAAATGAGAAATGTAACGACTCAAAATCGCGCTGAGGCGGTTCAGCATCTCCCACATCAGACTCCACAGCTACCGCGCCCGAAGGTGCATCCGGCCATGGGCGAGTTCTCGTGGATTTGGGTTGGGCTCGTGCTGCTGTTCGTAATCAGTGCGGTGGTCGCGCCTGGCACCATGACCCGTGGCTCGATTCTGGCGATGCTGCCGTTCGCTGGCATCCTGGCAATCGTCGCCACTGGCCAGACCCTCGTCATCCAACAGCGAGGTCTCGACATGTCGGCGACGGGAATGGTTTCCCTCGCTGGCGTTCTCATGGCCAGGACGGGCTTCGGGTTTGATTCGATAGCCCTGGCTGCGATATTCACGGTCTGTGTTGGCGCGCTCGTCGGAATGGTCAACGGAGCGTTGGTCTCGCGACTCGCAATTACGCCGCTTGTTGCAACGCTGGCCGTAAATGCGCTGCTTATCGGCGCCGTGCGTTCCCTTACCGGTAACGTGCCGGTCAACGTTCCGCCCATCATGCAGAACATCTCACACGCACAGATTGTGGGCCTTCCGGCGAACGTGCTATTCGCATTCGCTTTCGTAATTACAGCGTGGGTCATAACGCGGAAAACAGGCATCGGGCGTCGATTTGTCGCTGTCGGTGTCAATCCACGAGCGGCGGAAGCGGCGGGTGTGCGGGCCTTGAAATATCAGATTGGTGCGTACGTAGCGTCGGCGGTCTGTTTTTCTGCTGCGGGCATGCTGCTCGCCGGATTTATCGGTAGCGCGTCTCAATCGTCTGGTAACGACTATCTGATGCCAGCCATCGCCGCAGTGGTCGTTGGTGGCACCCCGTTCACTGGAGGCAAGGGGAGCGTTATTGCTAGCGCGGTCGCGGCGCTGTTCATGGCCCAACTAGGTCAGATGGTGCTTGCGCTCGGAGCAGGTACGGCAGTTCAGTTGCTTGTTCAAGCTTGCGCCATCCTCCTTGCGACGACGGTGCGCTATCTCCCGGCGGCGCTGCGCACCTTCCGTGCCATCAAGAGCTGACATGCTCAGGCGCGCCCTATCCAGTAAGGATGACGCCTATTTTTCCGTGACGGCCGAAGGGCGAATTGCAGATTAGTGCGATTGCATAGCGGATTAAGAAGATAAACGCAGACGTCCGGGAATTTACGTGCGTCCGCGTTCCTTGTCGAATGCCGTTGGTGCATTTGAGAAGTTGAGCTGGAGAGGTGATTGCACCGGCCCGTTTAGAGGTCGGAGGGCAATCTGGAGATTCTTTTTCGATATTAAGGATAACGAAATGAAAAGGGTAATCGCTGTTGCGGTTCTGACGGTTCTGGCGGTTTGCAACGCGCACGCGCAAAGCAGTGTGACTTTGTACGGGCGTGTTGCATCCGGCCTCGACTTTGTGTCGAATGTGGCGACGGCTGATGGTCAATCGAAGAACAACTATCGATTCGGTAGCAATCAGTACGGGATTAGCTGGTGGGGGTTGAAAGGCGACGAAGACCTCGGAGGCGGGTTTCATGCGGTGTTCAACCTTGAAAGCATGTTCACGGCTGGCACGGGGTCGCTACCAGATTCCAGTCTGTTCAACCGCTACGCCTACGTCGGGCTGGCGAATGAGACCTACGGCAGTCTTTGGGCCGGCCGCGTGATGAGTCTCACTGATGAAACCGGCTTTTACATCGACCCTTTCGGTGAACAGGCGACAGGCATTGCCAACTTCGCGAAGGGTCGCGCGTGGGGCTCGCGAGCCAACACGGTGACGTATAACTCGCCGAAATGGTCTGGTTTCTCGTTTCGCCTGCAAAACGGGTTCGGCAATGAGGCAGGGAATTTTCGCGGAGGACGACAATTTAGCGCGAGCGCTACCTATTCCATCGGTGGGTTCAACGCCTACGGCGTCTACGAAGAAATCCGCGATGCAGACGGTAAATTCTCAAGTCTCTACAGTGCCTCGCGCGAATATATGGCTGGTGCGACCTATCAGCTGAGTGCGCTCAAGTTCTACACGGGCTACCAACAACTGGTTTCGTCGGGAAAAGACACGGTCGTTGATGCTACGAACCCCGTCGGCGCGACCCGAAACCAGCAAGAATGGCTTGGCGCAACATATCAGGTCAACGCCGCCTTGGCGTTCCAGGCCGCGTGGTTCCACGGCAACGTCAATCACGGCGGCGGAAGTGGCAATCTTGGCGTCGTCGGCACGACGTACAACCTTTCCAAGCGTACCTTCCTATATGCAACGTTCGGCGCCATGTTCAACGGTGGCAGCGCAGCGTTTCCTGTTGAGACGGCCGACCAGTTGCCGCTTCCGGGCCACAATCAGCAAGGTGGCTACTTCGGCATGATGCACTACTTCTAAAAGATTGCATGGCGTAGCCCGAGCTCGCGAGCCCGCGTAGTGGTGGCTCGCGGGGCGCGACATCCGGCTCGCCGGAACGTCGAGCACAGCGATAGGTAGAAACGATAATTATACATATGCGAAGTCTAACGTTATTATCAAATCGCGGGTGACGAGCGTACCACGGTGCGATTGCTTCCGCGATGCTGCGGCGGCGCTTGCTTCGATGTGTCTATCGGGTTCGCCGGCGTATGGAAATTAACTGCGCTGTGGAGTTCACCCATGACTATGCCGAGTTCGGTCCACGCTGTTCCGTTACCGCCGGACCAGCCCTCTGTCGCTGCGGCGGATGACCACCTTTTCAGAAAGGTGGCGCTGCGAATCATCCCGTTTCTATTCATCTGCTATGTGGTTGCCATTCTTGACCGAAACAACATCGGTTTTGCGCAGTTGCAGATGAAGCACGACCTGTCGCTGACGGACGCGATGTACAGCCTGGGGGCCGTTTTCTTCTTTTGCGGCTACGTGCTGTTCGAAGTTCCCAGCAACATCCTCCTGCATAAATTTGGGGCGAGAAAAACGTTTGCGCGAATTATGTTTCTTTGGGGGGCGGTGTCAGTCCTGATGGTATTCGTCTCGAGCACCACTCAGTTCTACGTGCTTCGATTCCTCCTCGGCGTCTTCGAGGCCGGATTCTTCCCAGGCATCGTGTTTTATCTGACGTTCTGGTTTCCTTCGCGTCGGCGCGCACAACCGCTGTCCGTGTTCTATGCCGGCGTAGCCGTTGCCGGTGTGCTTGGCGGGTTGGTGTCCGGATGGATTATGAAGGGCATGAACGGCGTTCACGGCGTTCACGGATGGCAGTGGATGTTCGCTATTGAGGGCGCTCCAGCGATTTTCCTGGGCCTGATTGCGCTGTTTTGCCTGAAGGATGGCCCCGCGAAGGCGTCGTGGCTTTCCTCAGACGAGAAGCGCCGGCTGGAAGATGTGCTGTCGCGTGAAGGAGTAGTTGGGAAAGCCGGCCACTCACTCCGCGAAGCCTTGGGCAACCCGCACGTTTACCTCTTCGCATTTGTGTACTTCTGTCTCACGTCGGCAATCCTTCTACTGTTGTTCTGGATGCCGACGATGATTAAGGAGTTTGGCGTTCAGGACATTGTCCAAATCAGTTTGTATTCGGCCATTCCGAACGCAATCGGTGCCGTCGGTGTGATAGTCATTGCTCGCCATTCGGATAAGTACAACGAGCGTAAGTGGCATTTCATCGTATGCGCGCTCGGGGCGGCTGTGGCGCTTGCGTTACTGACGGTGCACAACAATAGTTTCGCCCTGTCGATGGCACTGCTGACGGTCTGCGCAGTTTTCGTGTACGCAGCACATCCGATTTTCTGGTCGGTGCCGTCATCATTTTTTCGCGGGTCGGGCGCTGCTGCCAGCATCGCGATGGTCAGCAGCGTGGGGGTGTCGAGCGGAATGATTACGCCATATCTCATCGGCCTCATCAAGACTTACACGGGCAGTATGAGTAACGCCTTTTACTTCATCGCGGTTCTTCTCGCCATTAGCTGTGGAGTAATGGCATACGCGCTCCGCTCACAAGGCGCGGTTCATCTGCAAAAAACGTAACCGAGGCGGCGCGTCTGCCGCAGGCGGGTGGCCGAATGTCGGTGACCCGCCATAGCCTTTTTCACGGTGACGAAGCCGGTGCGTCACCGAGCCGCAGCACGAGGCAACACATGTCTGGTGTTTGCGCGAGTCAGGGTTTCTTTTCGAACTGGTTGTTCGCGCGCTCAGACTGGACGTGGCGCTCTGCCGCCTGAATATTGTCGGGGTAGTGCACCCAATCTTGGGGCGAATAGCCAGCCCGGTGAAGCGCTTCCAGTTCAGAAACAACCTAGGCTCGGGTCAACTGGGACGAAGGTTCCGCAGCAAGGCACGAAACACTGACTGACAATGCGATGGCCGCAGCGAAAAGCTGAAACTTCATGAAGGGCGGTCCTTTTAAGTTGCCGGGAGCGCGGGTCGCTTACCCGTTGCACAACTATATGACCGTTTGGAGTAAGTAAAAACCCTAGTGTGCCGAATTCACTGTTTGCCAGCCTTGAACAATTTGCGCGCGACGCAAGGTCCGTTATTCACCAGATTGGAAAGGCCGGAAGGAGGTGATAGTGGTTCGAGCAGGCAAGCACGGAACGGACGGCTCGAGCCTGGCACATCGCGGCGAATGTGCGTCGCTATTGCGAGGGCATTCGCCGCTAAGGACCGAAGGGCCGCTTACTTCACAACCAGCGTATTGATGAGATATGCAGCGGCGCGGTCACTGACGGAAAGAAGTGCCCGCTCATAACGGCCGCCAGATTCGAAAGCCGCGTGAGCATCAGCAACGTTCTCGAACCAGAGCGAGACGAGGGCATCTGGGGGGCTTGGCTCTGACCAAAGCCGCTCCCTACTGGCTGTGCGGCTTGTCCAGTTGAAAGCGAGTCTCGCAGGTGACCTTTGAGCGTCGTTTGCATCCTTGACTGCCATTCTGAGGTCCGACTTTGATGCAGCGGTTTTCATGACCGCTAGAACGATAACTTTGACCCCCTTGGGCTCCGTCTGCTCCTCGTCGTTTTCCACGACACACAAGGACCATCCACGCAGGAAGTTTGGCTCATCCTCCGGGATGTACTTGCTGCCGACTGCCGATGATTGTGCTTCGTGCATGACGTTCTCATTTTCAAAGCATAGTTCGACTACACCATCAACCTGAAAGCAGCCGTCGTCATCGGACAGCTGCCAGAGAACCTTGTCTACCCGGTTCTGCGTGTAGCTGGAGATGCCGTTCATACAGAGAGCGAGTTCGGCATGGCAGCCGGCCCAGTACGCACGAAAGTCGCTGACTGACGTCCCGTCTTTGCGTGCAAGCAGCGTCATGCGTTTAATCATACTGTCTCCATCGTTGAGATTTGGTTCGAAATGGCGCCGCCATATGGTGCACCGGTTCATCGAACCAATTACTTCCCTTCCACGCTGCGCGCAGCAGACGCTAAATCCAGGTCGTAGCGCGCTTCGTAGAGGTCAGCATTAGGGACACTTTCGCGGTGCAGCCGCTCGGCCGCGGGACGTCAATGCGAGATTGCATACACGCATACAGATACTGCATATGTGAAAAATCGCCTGTTTTAATGTTATCTCAAAAGTCCAGTCTTCGAGTGCGTTGCGGGGGTGTGGAAACCGCTAGGGATTGTACTTATGCAAACAAAGTGGCACATATTTAATTGTGGCGTATCATGGTTGTATGCCAGTGGAAACTGGGAAAGACAGACTGAGGGCGCACTGGCTTGCCGCGTCTTCGCTTTTGGAGGTGCGCGATGAATCAGGACAGCGAATATTTTTGCGACGTACTTGTCGTCGGCTCGGGGTGTTCCGGAATGTCAGCCGCAATTACGGCCGCCTTGGAAGGACTGAAGGTTCTTGTTATTGAAAAGGAACCGAAGTTCGGAGGCTCGACGGCAAGGTCGGGCGGCTGGCTGTGGATTCCGAACACTGCGCTCGCCAAGGTGCAAGGCATCCACGAGCCGGAGGGTGCCGCTCGCACGTATCTGCAGCACGAGGCCGGCGAAAGTTTCGATGGCGCGCGCGTCGACGCTTTCATTAAGAATGGACCCGAAGCCGTTAGTTTTTTCACTTCGAAGACCGCGGTCCGTTTCGATATGCCACTCGTGTTTCCTGACTATCATGCCGAGGCGCCAGGCGGAACGCAGGGCGGGCGCTCAATGGTGACGCGGCCGTTCGATGGTAGAGAGCTCGGCGCCCTTATCAAGGACCTTGCTCCGGCTCTGCCCGAGCTGACCGTGTTTGGGATGATGCTTGGTTCGGGCAAGGAGATTGTCCACTTCATGCGGGTCACGAAGTCCGTCAAGTCCGCGTGGTACGTGACGAAGCGTCTTTCAAAGCATTTTGCCGACGTCATCAAGTATGGCCGTGGCATGACTCTGACCAACGGGAATGCGTTGGCCGGACGACTGACTAAATCATTGATGGACTTGAATGTGCCACTCTGGCTGAACACGAAGGCGATAAACCTCACGAAGGAAAATGGTCGCGTGACGGGAGCGCTTCTCCAGCGGGGCGGTTCCAAAGTGAGGGTCGTCGCCAGTCGTGGCGTCGTGCTGGCAAGCGGTGGCTTCCCGTACGACATCGAAAGACGTAAGCAGCTTTTTCCGCACGCACCGACTGGCAACGAGCATTATTCGCCATCGCCGAGTGGCAACACTGGCGACGGGCTTCGCATGGCTGAGGCGGTAGGCGGCCAGGTGTCAACGACGCTCCCGAACGCCGCCGCTTGGGTTCCCGTTTCGACGTTGACGCGAAAAGATGGCTCGACCGGCATCATGCCTCACTTCATTGACCGTGCAAAGCCAGGTGTCATCTCCGTGCTCCGGGATGGCCGTCGCTTTACGAATGAGGGCAACTCCTATCACGATTTTGTGCAGGCTTTGGTCAAGGCATCGACTCCAGGTGAAGAAATTTCGGCCCACCTCATCTGCGACCACAAAACGCTACGCACATATGGTCTGGGAAGTGTTGCACCATTCCCGATGCCGATTGGTCGATATCTGCGTGTTGGATACCTTACCCAGGCATCTTCGATTGAGGAACTGGCTAGCAAGATTGGTGTTGACGGTTTGAGCCTGAGAGAGACCGTGCGCGCGTTCAACACGGAGGCTGAACAAGGCCGCGACCCAGTCTTCGGAAAGGGCAGCAAAGCCTACAACCGCTACCAGGGTGATGCGCTCCGTTCGCCGAACCCGTGTGTTGCCCCTATCGAGAAGGGTCCGTTTTATGCAATCAAAATCCGCATTGGCGATATTGGGACATTCGCTGGGCTGAATGCAGACTCTTCGTGTCGCGTCCTGGACACCACGGGTAGCCCTATAGAGGGGCTGTTTGCGGTTGGCAACGATGCCTGCAGCATCATGGGAGGCAATTACCCGGGAGCTGGCATCACGCTGGGGCCTGCTCTGACCTTTGGCTACATCGCAGGGAAAACAATCGCAGCGACTGACGATTTGACACAAGAGCTTGTTGCTAACACGGCGATGACAAAGCTTGCCGTCGTAAATCATTGAGGTTCGTGTAACGGTGCTCCAAGGCGCGAGTGTTGCCGTGGTGGAGAAGGGTGTGCCAGGCGGCTTTTTTTTCTCGCGCCCTCGTCAGTCGGCATTTCTCTACAGTAGCAAAGCCGGCTCAACGGCTGCGCGGTAATCGTCGCACCAGAGGACGTACGGTCCGGAGGAGTTCGTCATGGGGGCGAACGAACGTTTAACGGGACAGGTTGCGGGCGCCGCCAAAGAGCAGCGGGGTATCCATGCGATGGAGGTCGGAGGGCGACTATTACGCCAACTTGCCGATGCTGGACAGCCAATGTCCATGGCCGCGCTAAGCGTCGCGACCGATATTCCAATGAATCAGGTTTTCACTTATCTAGTGAGCCTGACGCGCACGGGCCTCGTCAGACGCGACGCGTTGACCCATCGTTACGAGCCGGGCGCTCTGTCCTTGACCTTCGGGTTGCATGCGCTTGCTCAAACGTCGCCACTGCGCGAGACTTTCCAGCGCACACTGGATTTGGCGAAGGCAACGAAATATGGCGTGCTTGTTGCGGTGTGGGACGACCGCGGGCCAACCGTGGTTCAATACGTCAGCCCGGAGGTTCCTTTGCATACGGGCATGCATGTCGGGGCGGTTATGTCGATGGCGCATACAAGTACAGGTCGAACGTTCGCGGCTTTCATGCCGAAGGGGACAGTGGAACCGATGCTGATGTGCGACGTTCGAAAGCGCCATGGTGCTGGGAGCGGGCCGACGCCTGAAGAGCTTGAGCATTTATTGGCCGAAGTCCGAGAGAAGCGCCTGTCGCGGGCGGACGGATTGCCGATACCCGGAGTCAGTAGCCTAAGCGTTCCTGTGTTCAATCAGTCGGGTCGGATAGTTCTCGCTATTACCGCATTTGATAAGACGGGCATCCTTGATATTTCCGGCGACGGCGGGCCGGCTAGATTATTGACGACGCTCGCAGGCGAACTCTCGTCCTTATAGAGTTGAAGACCTCATGGCGCGGCTATCCGTCACCTTCGGCGCTCGCTCGCGGGCGTTGTAGTCGACAACCCCGTTGCTGTATAGCCTTGCCGGCGCGCCTGTCGAAGCCCCTTGTCGTCTCATGCCGTCGGGCGGAACGAGGCTCCTCGGGTGATGACGTGCTCTTGGCCGTTACAAACAATCAAAATTGGCGCGAGAGGTCCAGCAGAAAGTATTCTGCCGCCATACATTCTCTTTGCCGGCGAACAAAGCCCTAGATTGTGCCGTTCGCAGCGGCTCCGTTGCGCGGCTTCGAAACCCGTTAGTCGATGGGCTACAACTATTGGAGTTCGATGCAGTGAGGTCGAAGACCGTTGTCTCGGGTCGCTCTTTTGGGGCACATATCTGGACGCGATACAGTGGTCCATTGGTGCGAACCTGAGTCACGCAAAGCCTACAGCAAGGGCTTGTCCGCGGAAATTAAAAACATACGTTGGTTTGGAGGCATGGAGTGAAGACGACAGACACAATTTGCGTAGTCATTGGCGTGGCAATCGGTATCGCATCGGCCAACGTAAGTGCCCAGGGCGGGTCGGGCAGCGAGACGATGTCAACTGCTAAATCTGCAAGTCAGGTCCCAACGAGCAAGTCGGCAGACCGCGCGCTCCAGAAGCGGGTGCGTGCGGCCTTAACGAAGGCCAAGGATGTCACAGCGTCCAACATTACGGTCCGGGCACATGGTGGAGCAGTGATTCTGGAGGGCTCGGTGCCTGACCAGGATGACATCGATAAGGCAGCCGCGGTTGCGAAAGGGGTGTCGGGCGTTACGTCGGTGAAGAACGTTCTTACCGTACGGTCTCCGGGACAGTAGGGCGACAGGAGGTGCTGGAACGTTGTGAATGGGCGGTGGCCCCACCTCACATTGAAGGGTCCCCGCTTTCGGGACCCTTTTTCTTTGGACGACTTGTCAGATTGCGAGGAAACCGCCGTCTACAGGCAGCGTCACGCCTGTGATGTAGCGTGACATATCGGACGCGAGGAAGACGGTGGGACCGACGAGGTCCTCGGTTTGCCCAACGCGACCCATTGGTATGCGTGCCATGAACGCCTCCAGACGAGTGGGGTTATCACGAGTCGCCGCTGTCATGGGCGTTTCAATAACACCTGGCGCGAGGGCGTTCACTCGCACGCCGAACGGTGCCAACTCGGCGGCAAGTGACTGCGTGAACATCTTGATTGCGCCCTTCGAGGGCGAATAGCCAAGACTGCCACCCTGTCCTGCATAGGCCGCGATAGATGCAACGTTGATGACAACGCCCTTTGTAGCCTTGATAGCAGGCATGAAAGCGAGTGTCACGTTGAACGTGCCCTGCACATTGACGTCCATAACCTTCTTCCAGTTCTTCGCCGCGTTCGGGCTTGACGAGTTCTCCCGAATGATGATGCCTGCGTTGTTCACGAGCAGGTCAACCTCGCCAATCTCCTTGCTAACCTTCGCAGCAAGGGCGTAACACGTTTCGTCATTGGTCACGTCCAGTTCGAACGCCCATGCTTCGTGGCCTTCCGCGCGGATGAGCGACGCTGTCTCTTCGACCTGAACGAGATTGATATCGCTGACAACAACCTTTGCGCCGGCCTGTGCGAGTCCAAGCGCAAGTGCGCGTCCGTTGCCTTGGCCTGCTCCAGTGATAAGGGCGAGCCGGCCGTCGAGTAAAGACGGGGCGATTGAGCGATTGAACGACATACATTCTCCCTAGGGTGTTTTAGGGTGGCAACGAGGACGCCACGCTGAGTCAAATCTATATTACACATTAACATATAATGTAGTATAGGTGTAATTACCATAGCTGAGAAATCGCACCGACATCCGCGCTACTTCGCCTGCCGAAACCTTTTACGAACGCCGCAAGGGAAGAGGGCACAACCGCCTCTGCACGAGCTTGGCGGTTTGACCCCATAAGATTGCTCGCCCAAATTTTCCCTCGATAGGTATTTGCACCTATGCAAAACATATGGCGTATATATAATTTCGTGACGTAGTATTCGCTCATCGAAGGTCGCCCCGCAGATGCTGAACAGCACACTACTGGCCTTGGTTAGCACAAGACGCCTGTGGGGTATTCGAGCGGCTTCTTGCCTCCCTGAACCATATAGAGGCCCGATTCAGCGCATTCGCATTCTTGCGTGACATCCGGAGGAGAACCCTGCCGGCGGTCTGACATAGGGCGAGATGAATTTAGGTCAGACGCAACAGAGCGGGGCACTCAGCGATATCACAGGAGATTTGATGTTGACCAAATCGTTTCACATATGCGTACTAGGGGCCGTGGCAGGGCTCGCGGTAGCGCCTGTATTTGCACAGTCGTCCGTCACTCTGTACGGAATCGTCGACACGTCCATCACGTATCAAAACAGCCAGACGACTTTAGGCTCCACGACGCCGGGACACTCGAATGTCCGGATGCAGTCCGGCGTTTGGAATGGCAGTCGTTGGGGCATGCGCGGAACCGAAGATTTGGGTGGCGGGACACAGGCGCTCTTCGTTCTGGAGTCTGGCTTCAATTTGGCCACGGGTGGACAGCAATTTACTAACGCAATGTTCGGTCGTCAGTCGCGCATTGAATTGTCCAATAAGTCGTATGGTGCGGTCTCAGTCGGCCGGCAATACAGTGCCTATTACACGATGCTCGCACCGTGGGTCCCGGCTCTTTATCAGACCGGGTACGGTTCCCATCCGGGCGACCTCGACGGACTGGACACATACTATCGGGCCAACAGTGCGATTGTGTACACGACGCCGACACTCTATGGTTTTACGGCGAGCGGTGAATACGCGCCTGCAGGCGTCCCGGGGAGTTTGAATCAAGGGTCCACGTGGAGTGCTGGCCTTCAATACAAGGGCGGCTCCTTAGGTCTCGCAGCGGGGTTTTGGCGAATCAATAACTCCACACCTGGTGGCGGCCCCTACGGAGCTGAATCCGCCGTGAATTCCTCCGGACAGCAGGGAGTGTCGGCTATCACGAATGGCTACAACCAAGCTCAAGCACAACAACGCTTCGCTGTCGACGGCGGGTACATCTTCAATGACGCTTGGGACATTTCGTTCGCGTACTCGAATGTCCAGTATATCCCCGGCATAAATTCGAAGTTCACGGACACGGCGGTTTGGAACACTGCGGGAAGCGTGCTCCATTGGAAGCCGTCTGCGCCGCTGGACCTTGCAATTGGCTATAGCTACACCTGGGCTTCGAAGGCGAACAACATCTCGGACGCGGCCAAATATCATCAAGTCGTCCTGTCTCAGTATTACGCTCTGTCCAAGCGGACGGGTCTTTACGCGCTCCAGGGGTATCAGCGAGCCTCCGGCAAGACGCTTGGTAACCCGGGAACGGGCGCCGTCATCAATGCAACACCTGCGATTGGCGACAGCTTCCAAGGTACGCCCGGGGCGAGCCCCTCCATGCTGGCGGTAAGTTTTGGCATTGTCAGCAAGTTCTAGTTAGCGAGCTCACAAGGGGACCAGTGTTCCGTTGTGATTCAGGGGTAATGGGCTGGAGACATCATGAGAGCAATTCGTATCATTGCTGTGGCACTCGCTATTCTGAGCCTCAGTGCGGCGGCTTCGTCTGTTTCAGCGCAAGACGTCAAGATTGGCTTCAACGGTGACCTGTCGGCATCGCCATCGGCGCAAAGTGGACAGGCTGCGGTCCTTGGCATGCAGGCAGCGATTGACGACATCAACGCGAGCGGAGGATTGCTTGGTCGCAAGCTGGCCTTAGTGGTGCGAGACGACATATCGCAACCACCGAAGTCCATTCAAAACATGTCCGACCTGATTGACAACGAGAACGTTGTAGCGGTTTTCGGACCAACAAACTCGGGCAATGCGATGGCATGGAAGCATATCGTCAATCAGAAGAAGATTCCGGTTCTCGATAACGTCTCCGCAGGCACCGACATCACGGCGCCCATGAGTGCTGGCGCAGAAAACTATATGTTTCGTGTTTCTATGGTCGACCGCGAGCAGATTGCTGCGCTGATGGCGTACGTCAGGAAGAGCGCAGGGGCGTCGCAAAAAGTTGGCTTCATGGCGGAGACCACAGGATATGGTCAAGGCGGCTTACGCGACATGAAAGCCATGGCCGAGTTACAGGGTGTCCGACCGGTCGGTACCGAGCAGTTCGGCGTCGGAGATACGGACATGACGTCGCAGCTCAATAAACTGAAGGCTGCTGGAGTTGACACAGTCATTATCTGGGCACAAGGCACTCCTATCGCTCAAGTCATGCGAAGCATGGAGAAAATCAACTACTACCCGCGAACCCTGACCTCCTGGGCTGCCGACAACATCACCTTTTACGACGCGGCAGGCAAGACGCTAGCCGAGAAACCCCTTTTCCTGCGCACGGTAAGCGAAAATCGTACGCCAGAGCAAGACAAGCTCTTCGCACGGGTCGGCTCTCAATTGAAGGCACCGAGCTCCTTTTCGTTCGCGCTTCATGGTTACGACTCGGTGTTGATTTTGGCGCAAGCCATCAAACAGGCCCACAGCACCGTCGGCTCTGACGTCCGAGTCGCCCTCGAGAATCTGAACGCTCCGGTTCATGGTCTGCTTAAGACGTACAGCAAACCCTTTAGCAAGCTAAACCACGAGGCGCTGGTTGCGAAAGACCTGGTCTGGGTTCATTGGAAAGATGGCAAGTTGATTCCTTACGCCGATGCTGTCATTGCCTCTCTGACTGCCGTAGATTATAGGAGTCAAAAAGCGGTTGATAACGTCAGGGTTGCTCCGATTCTGACGCCTCAAAATGCGGATACTTCGAAAGCGCTTTTGCAAGCGCTCATTAGTGGCCTTGCTATCGGGGGTGCTTATGCGCTGGTGTCTCTAGGATTCAGCATCACCTTTACTACGACCAAGACGCTCAACTTCTCGCATGGAGAGTTTGTTTCGGCTGGCGCCTTTATCGGCATGAGCGCAATGCTCTTGCTTTTGGGGAAACCGGTAACGGCGACCACTTTCGGAGGTGCGGTTCCCAGCGTAACAGCACAGTTGCTGGCGCTGGTTGCGGCCCTCGTCGTAATGGGTGGCCTCGGATGGCTCCTCTATGTGCTCGGCGTTCGACCCTTCGCGAGGAAGCCGGGGATGGCGTGGGTCATGAGCACTCTGGGGTTTGGAGTAGTTCTCGAAAGTATCGGCCTTGCCATCTGGGGTCCGAAGCCCGTCGTCGTGCCATCCCCAGTGGGAGATTCGGTCGTCCAGTTCATGGGTGTGGGTGTGCGGCCTCAAGAATTGGTTCTGCTCGGAGTGGCTGTAGCCGTGATGATTGTGTTTGACCTGGTAATGAGAAAGACCATGGTCGGAAAGATGATGCGTGCGGTCGCAGCAAACGGCAGCGTGGCCAGTCTGATGGGCATCAACACAAACGCCGTCATGATTGGTGCCTTCGTGGTCAGCTCTGCGTTGGCGGGTCTTTCTGGTTTCCTCATAGCTCCCATCACGCAGGCGTCGCTGTTTATGGGGTTGACTATTGGCCTCAAGGGATTTTCAGGCGCCATGATTGGCGGTCTCAACAACCCTCGGGGCTGCGTCATTGGCGGCTTTGCTTTAGGGGTGTTTGAGTCCACCGTCAATCTGTGGCAGGCGCAATGGCGTGAGATTGCGGTGTTCGCGGTAGTCATTCTCGTCCTTGCTTTTAAGCCCACGGGCCTCTTCGGAAGCAGACTGGTGGAGAAGGTATGAAACGCTACTCACACATCCTTTCGGTTTGCGCTATCGCAATCGTCTTGATTGCCGGTGCGCTGGCGGTAGGGAACGATTACTACCTGCACATTGCATTCATGATGTGCGTCTATTACCTGTGCGCAGCTGGTATGAACGTCTTGGTTGGCTTTGCCGGCCAGAAGTCGCTAGGGCAAGCAGGGTTATTTGGTGCCGGCGCCTACGCGGCGGCGCTCCTGACATCACAGACCGGACTCCATCCCTGGATTGCGATGGCACTCGCTACGGCGGTCGCCGGAGCCTGCGGCGTGCTCATTGCATTGCCCTCACTTCGAGTTAAAGGACCTTACCTCGCAATGGTCACTCTCGCGTTCGGGATTGTTATCGAGCGGTTGGTGAGCGACTGGACCGATGTTTTTGGAGGCGCTCAAGGCATTTACGGAGTACGCGGTCCTCAGTGGAACGGTCAGCCAATGACGTCGGCACAATGGGTCTGTGTAGCGGTCGCTTTTTGTGCGATTACGCATTTGCTGCTACGCAATTTCTTGCGTGGACGATTCGGTCGGGCATTCCTGTCACTTCAGGCAGACGAGATTGCATCGTCGGCGGTGGGCGTCCGAGTGTATCGCGCTAAGGTCATCGCGTTTGTCATCGCGGCAATCACGTGCGGTCTTGCCGGTGCCATGGTTGCCCAGCAAAACCAATACATCAACTCGGACTTCGTGTCGTTTCAACTTTCTATCTTCATTCTTCTCTTAGTCCTTTTCGGTGGAGCAGGAACGAGGCTTGGCCCGGTCGTTGGCGCAGTGATGCTGACTTTGTTGGACGCGCTGCTTGCACGCTGGCCGTCGGTTCAGCATGTGCTGTATGGCTTGCTATTACTTTTCGCGCTCTATGCAATGCCTCATGGCGTGGTCGGTACGGTGTCGAGTTTGTTCGCTCGCAAAGCGTCGGCAGACAATTCCTCGCTGCATTCTCGTCCTTCTAGTCAGGTGACCACACTTCTGAGGAACGCTCGGTCGAGCGGCGAGGAGTTGCTATCGGTTGGGAACGTCTCGAAATCCTACGGAGGCGTGAAACCGGCGCAGGAAATCTCGTTCTCTCTCAAGCGCGGTCACATTCACGCGCTCATCGGTCCAAATGGGGCGGGTAAGAGCACGATGATAAACATGGTGACAGGAATCGTTAGACCCGATTCTGGCTCCATTAAATTCAATGGGGTGGAAATTTCCGGTAAGCCGGTCCACGCCATTTGCTGGTTGGGGATGGGACGTACGTTCCAAAATTTGCGGCTCTTCGCCGACTTGTCGGTGCTCGACAACGTGATGCTGGGGCGTCATAGCCGCATGAAAAACGGTATCTTCGCTTCAATCGTCGCGTCGCCCCATGCTCGCCGCGAGGAAGAGATAACGAGGCAGCGTGCGCTCGAATTGCTTGAGCTAGTCGAACTTGGTCATCTGGCGGGCCGACCGGCCGGCAGCTTGTCTTATGGACTTCAACGGAGGGTCGAACTGGCGCGCGCGCTCGCCACTGAGCCTCAACTGTTGCTTCTTGACGAGCCAGCAGCGGGCCTGAATCCGCAGGAGACCGCCGAACTTGGCCAGCTCTTGCTTCGCATAGGCAAGCAAGGGGTAAGCATTCTTATGGTGGAACATCACATGGACCTCGTCATGTCCATATCTCACCACGTCATAGTGCTTGATTACGGGGTCAAGATTGCCGAAGGCAAGCCGTCCGATGTGCAGACCAACCCGCGAGTCGTTGAAGCCTACCTGGGCGTCGACGAAGCTGAAGCAGCGTAAAAGGAGGGCCTATGCTCAAAATCGACTCGGTCAAAGTGTCATATGGCGCCATCCATGCTGTTAAAGGAGTGAGCCTGGAGGTTCGCGAAGGGGAGGTGGTGACAATCATCGGCGCGAACGGCGCTGGAAAGAGCAGCCTTCTCAAGAGCATCGCGGGGTTGCAGGCGGTATCGTCCGGCCGTATTTCGGTGGGTGGTCGCGATTGCACTCAATTGCCGCCGCACTTGAGGCTGGGCTTGGGTATCGCACTTTCGCCGGAGGGGCGCGGAGTTTTCCCTGACCAGACGGTGCGCGAGAACCTCTTACTTGGTGCGTATTCTCGGAAGCAGTCTGCCGCGACAACGGGGGAGGCTATTGAGCGAGAGTTTGACCGCTTTCCTCGGCTGCGCGAGCGTCAGAACCAGCTGTCTGGAACTCTCTCAGGCGGCGAGCAGCAAATGCTCGCCATTTCTCGGGCGCTGATGAGTCAACCGCGCTTGCTCCTCCTCGATGAGCCTTCGCTGGGACTGGCGCCGCTTGTCATCCGGGACATCTTCATTGCGATTCGAAAGTTGCGCGACGAGGGACTCACAATTCTCCTCGTTGAGCAGATGGCCAAGCAGGCTCTTGCCGTGGCTGACAGAGCATATGTGCTCGAGGTCGGAACCATCACCTTGGAAGGGTCCGGCCGCGAGCTGCTGAATGACCCCAAGGTCAAGGCCGCCTACCTCGGCTCACATTGAGAGCGGCCACATCAGTCGGCTTCGTACCTTTACACATCTGGGAGATTTAATGAGTACGGTCAGAATGGGCTTGATTTCAAGGAAGCCTGATTGGTCCATCGAGCATTTCCAGCAGCATTGGCTCAACCACCATGGTCCGCTTGTGAAGAATGCACCCGGCCTCAGTCAGTACCGACAAAACCACGTTGTAGACAGGGTGCAAAGAGGTATCGATTTCGCGCGGGAGCCCTGGGAGTTCGACGGTTTCTCCCAACTTTGGCTTTCTGACCCCGGTAAGCCGTTTGGCGATGGCGAACTTCCCAAGCAGATTCGCGCTGATGAAAAGCATTTCCTCGGAACGCTCAACATCGTGACCGTTGAACAGACGACGGTCGTCGACGTCCCGAGCGATGAGGTCCGGTGCCGCGTGAAGAAGAGAATGTCTCTGATTCGACGTCGTCCCGAACTTTCCGAGCAGGACTTCCTGAATGAATGGAAAGTGCACGCGGACTGGGTTTGCACGATGCCAGGGGTGCTTGGGTATCGTCAGAATGCAGTGGTGCAGCGCGAGGTACACAAAGGAGTACCAGCCAGTTACGATGACATGCCTATCGATGGAATCGTCGAGTTCTGGTTTGAAGACGCAGACTCATTGCAGGAGGCTTTCACCTCGGAGGCTGGTCTCAAAACAATGGCGCACGCGAAGACATTTTTATCCGGAATCACAGCCTTTCTCGTGAAGGAGCACCGAATCATTTGAAGGGCCAACGAGGGTCGGCCAGCGATACGCGGCGACGCTGGCCACCCACGTTGTCAACGTTTGTGCTCAGACAGGAATCGAAAATGCCTAGACACTTTTCCCTTCGGTCGGGGGAGAGTGACCGTTTTGAGATTAGGAACCTGCGTACGGTGCATAATCGATGTAGCCCTCTGCGCCGCCACCGTAGAAGGAGTTCGGGTCCGCTGGAGTCAACGGCCAATTGTTTTGTAGCCGGGCAACTAGGTCGGGGTTGCTGATGTAGCTTGCGCCGAACGCGACGAGGTCGATGATGTTATCGGCAATCATTTGTTCAGCACGTGCACGCGTCATCCCTCCGGCCAGAATCAGCGCAGTCTGTTGCAAAAGCGGCTTCATCTGCCGCAGAAGTTTATAAAAACCAGATTCCGCTTCAGGCTCCAAGGCGCTGTCTAAACGAGAGTACCCTGACTGATTCATAACATGTACATAGGCGAGCCCTCGCTTTCCGATTTCTCGACAGAGCTCGATGTATGTACTTTCAATCTCGGGGTAATGAGGCATATCGAAGAGTTTCCCATAGGGCGAAATACGGATGCCCACACGCTCAGCACCGATGCGTGACGTTACAGCATCGATAACTTCAAGGGTGAACCGTAGCCGATTGGCCAGAGTGGTGCCGGAGTAGCAATCGGTACGGTCATTGACAAGCGGATTCATGAATTGCTCGAACAGATATCCGTTTGCGCCGTGAATCTCAATGCCGTCAAAGCCAGCATGGATTGCGTTATCCGCGGCTTGAGCGAAGTCCTCTACGATACGCGCAATTTCTTTTGTTGCGAGAGGACGTGGCGGTGGTGTGTCGACGGGGCTTGGCTTTCCGCTCGCGTCATATCCGAAGGCCTTTGCAGTTGTAGCTTGTTTCGAAGTTGCACTCACAGGCAGCCTTCCGCCTTCTTGAATCGACGGATGAGAAACGCGGCCGACATGCCAGAGTTGGGCAAAGATTCGACCACCGACGGAGTGAACCGAGTTTGTGGTCAGGCGCCAGCCGGCGATTTGCTCGGCCGTAAAAATACCCGGATTGAACAGATATCCTTGGCCCTCACGGGATATTGACGTGCCCTCGCTGACAATCAGGCCTGCGGTAGCTCGTTGCGTGTAATAGAGCGCTGTATGCTCGTCTGCGATGTCGCGTAAGGCGCGTGCGCGGGTCAGGGGCGCCATGACGATGCGGTTCTTGAGAACTATGCCGGACAGGTTGAATGCGTCGAAGATGTCTTTCATAGCGAGATGGCAATTTTCCGTTAGTGCTGTGACGCCGTGCGTCGGGCATTGAATCCGCATGTGCGAGCGGGCCGATGCGCAAAGCATTAGGCGTTTTTGCGTGGGTTGGTCGTTGGTGAGTGCGCCTTGGTGGGCGTTACGGCGTCGGTACTGTCTTGGTTTCTCGAATTCGCGCGAATTACCAGGATTCCTTCACGAGTGGAGACTTAACCCAACCCTCCGTCCAGGGTGCCGACTGCTCGATGATTCCGGTGACTTCCTCAAATAGCCATTTGCCGTCAATTTTCACGAACTTGTCGGCGTATTTTCCGGATAGGACTACGGCCTCTTCTTTGGGAGATTCCTCAGATGACTTCGTCGTTAGAAGGCATTGCAAATAGAAACTGGCGTCCGCGTGGAGACCATCGGCGCTGATGTCGATTATGGGCGAGAAGATATTGTGCTGCGCCCAACTGATGCCTTTGCTTAAATTCCTGCAGTGCTGTTTGATGCCGGTATGACCCCTTGCGTCGCCTCCAACCCCTTTAATGGACCAAAGGCCGTTTTCAACAAAGAGAGTTGCAAGCCTGTCGCCGTCGAACTGGCGGTCGAGATTGCGTGCGTACTCAGCCTTTAATTGCTTGATGGCCTCGGTGTCTTCAAGTCTGGTGATGCGTTGTTCTACGGTTAATAAATGGTAGTTCATGATGCTCCTAAACAAAGGCGTTGGGGTCGGCACGTTCGAGTCGACTCGTATCAGGCGAGTCACGTGGTCACAGTCATCGGGGCGTCGGCAATCAATGGTCTTGCAAGCTGGCGCTCAAAAATGACGTACGGTCAAACGAGCCAGTTCGTGTTCCGTTGGAATCGTTTTTTGTTCAGTGAGACGGAAAGTGCGGTAGTACGTCTGCAGCCAGTTCGTCCATGAGTTCCGAGTACGGTCGCCGACTGACTTTCGGGTTGAGCGCTACGTGATTGACCCCCGCATTCTGTGCGCTATGAAGAAAGCTAGCCAAGCTTTTGCTTCCAGAGCGGAAGCCTCCTCGTGTTCGAATTAGCGGCTCATTCGGGTCTTCGACCAGGTCAAGGAAGCCACCAATGCCAAGCGGTTTGAATTGCTCAGCGCCGCACGACTCACTGACTAGCGTGTGCCACTGCGTTGCAAAAGCTGGTAGCTGGTGCGTAACAGGGGAGGAGCCGATGAAGCCGTCCATGTTCTTTGCAATCCAGGCGAGGCTCTGCTGTGCGTGCCCGACCGCGATGGCTGGTGTTCTTTCGTAAGCGGGCTTCGGAACGAGGTCGAGCGTCCCCCATGCGCTTCCGAAACGAGGCGACGCGAAATGCGGAAAGCTTTCTTCGATGACAGTTTTGTAGACGCTGAAGGCGTCGCGGAATCGGTCGCCTCGCGTTTCGAAATCGATTCCAAACAGCGGATACTCAGAGGGACGGTCGCCGGACGACATCCCGATTACCATTCGGCCACGCGAGAGCTGGTCGAGCGACGCGACCTGCTTCGCCAAGATGAGCGGCTCTCGCATTGGCAACACAATGCCCGCCGTGCCGAGCGCTATCCGACTCGTGTACGCGGCCAGATATGCGATGTAGACCATTGGGTCGAAGACTTGTCCAACGTCGCCGTAGCTCGGGTCGTAAAAAGGAACGTCGCGCATCCACAACGCCGCGAAACCCAAGTTGTCTGCCTTCTGCGCCATCTCTACATGGTCCTGCATCGTGGGCGCGGGGCTGTCTGGATGCGTCTCCAGCGGCAGAATCAGGCCCACCGTCAGTTTGCCCTGCGCGAAGAGGCGCGCATAAGCGGGCTGCCGCGCCAAGGCGAAATGGTCGTGTACTGGATTTTGAACGCGTGACTCCATCGAAACCTCCGTAGATGGTGAAATTGTAATTTCATCCACGGAGGCGAAAAACCACGTAAAATTCCAATGACTTAATCCTTGGATTCCAATATAGTGGCCGGCGACAGATTCTCGGGCATGAATGAGTTCGTTCTATCGGCGCAGGAGGGCAGCTTTACGGCGGCCGGCCTGCGACTTGGACTGACGAGCAGCGCTGTCGGAAAGGCCGTGACGCGCCTTGAAGAGCGCCTTGGCACTAAGCTGGTCCATCGCACGACGCGACGCCTGACGCTGACGAACGAAGGAGAGGCATATCTGTCAAGTTGCCTTCGTGTACTCAATGAACTCGAAGAGACGGAGAGCTACCTTACGACCGGGCGGAGCGAGCCGGTTGGGCGGGTACGAGTGGAGTTGCCGGCGACGTTCGGGCGTAGGCACGTGCTGCCATCTCTGCTAGAGCTATCCACCCGACATCCACGCCTTGACCTATCGGCGAATTTCAGTGAGCGACTAGCTGACCTGATTGCCGAGGGCATTGACGTTGCAGTTCGAATCGGCGTGCTGAAAGACGATTTGGATATTGCTGCACGTAGACTGGGCGAACAGCGACTGGTGATTTGCGCGTCACGAGCCTATCTGAAGCGCAATGGAATACCAAAAACGAAAGATGACTTGCTTGTCCATGACTGCATTGGTGGATTACGCAGAACCCAGCGGGCAGTTTGGCTTTTAAGAAACGAGCAAGGAGTATCCGAGCCGGTGGATGTGAAGGTGAGACATGAGTTGGGTGATGGCGAAGCCATATTAAACACCGCCCTTGCTGGATGCGGGCTGGCGCAGCTGCCAACGTGGCTTGTGGGCGAACACTTACGCAGCGGGGCATTAGTGCAGGTCCTTGATGAGTGGACCCGCGGCGAGATGCCAATACACGTCATCTGGCCACGGACGAAATATATTCAGCCGCGCGTGCGGGTTGTTATTGACGAACTCGTACGCTTGTCGAGTGAAGGGGACTCTGGTTTCAAAGCTTAGCGGAAGCGACCCAGATTGCCCCATCGAACCAATCATCGACTCGCGAATGCATCGCTTTTTCCAGCGGACTGCTTGTTTCAATTCGCTGTTATGTAATTCGAGAGTCGCGATGCACATGGTCAGCGAGGGAGTAGGAAGCATCACTACCACGTTGATGCTGGCGCTGACAAAGCGCTTGACGATTGCAACTTAGGCCATCGTCACGATTAGCGTCGGTGTCGCTGCAACGCAGGCCAGACAGGACAGCGACCCTGCGATGCTCGTCGGAGCCGCCGACCGCGCGCTGTATGCCGCCAAACAGCAAGGCAGGAATTGCATATGCGTCGCAGGCGTCGATGAGCAGGAGCCGACAGAGTCTGTATTGCGCGTCAAGCGAGGCTAATCGTCGTCGACCGCGAACGGCACAGCGGTCACCACCTCCCCATTCACCTCTACGGCCCCTCAGTGTGGGGTTGAAGCGTGATGGTGAGCGTCGCACTGACTGATTTTTGTTGCGTCGCCCCAGGCCGTCGCTGTCCCGTTCAACACGATGTATCCGCCCAGCGTGCCAATGGTTTTTTAACGCAATTGCAGGTCGTAGCCTGGCGTCGATAGCGAGGCGTTGAATGCATATAGTTCGAATCCCGTCGTCGACAGGCTAATGCTGTTTGCAGTGTACGAGAAGTTATCAATGCAGCGTGTCTGCTTGGGGCCGTCGTTGTTATAAATTGGGACGACCCTCGGGGGCTTCCCGCCGACACGATAACCGATAGTGCTTCAGGCAGCCGGCGACCGGGAGCACCTACAGGTCTACTTGATGAGCCGATGCACAGCGCAGAAATCGCTCAGCTACCGAAGAAGATATTGCATTGCGGGTCCAACCTGCATTTCTCTGCGGCGCGCCTGCCGCTTTGTGTGTTTGTGGCGGGCACTCCACCATACGACTGCGAGTTCATGTCAGAGGACGCGGCCGGCGTAGCGGGGTTCTGTTGCTGCTGCTGGGCTTGCGGCGCCGGCATCGTGTCCTGGGCGTTTGCGAGCCCCGGCGTGACCAGCAATCCGCCAGCAGCAAGCACGACCATCAACTGTGATTTCATGATTCACTCCTTGTAACCACCTTCTGTATTCCTTAGGGTTTTCGCTATTCGCGCACCCTTCCACCGGATTCACGCCCCTGGGAGGGCGACGAATACGGTCAGGTGCGGGCACTATTGGGTAGCTGATGCTGATGCGCAGTGCGCCGAGCCGAGGTACGGAGCGAAGTTCATCGGGGCGCGAAATCGCGATATCGACGGGACTTGTGAACTCGCCGACGCATCTCGCCCCTGCAGGTTTGTTATAGGGGGTGGGGCTGACAAACCGCCTGCTGCACAAGATGTAATGCGAAAATACCTTGCACTGCCCCGGCCCGCACGGCGGCGGATAACCGAGCCGGAACCGATATGTAACTGGTTACCGGCTACCTGCGGCCGAAAGGTGTCGCGCTGGCCGCCAAGCAGGAAGGCGCTCAAATCATCAGGTCCTTCGTGGAAACGATAAGGCGAGACGAGTCGATGTTAGACGAGCCATACAAGATTGCTCATGGCGATGGTGCGCTTCTTTTGGTGACTAATGCGTCAAAGGCTTCTCGCGCGTCTTTTAGCTCCTGCATCGCCGTGGCAAACCGTGCCAGCTCAAGAGTCGAGGGCTGTTCATCGGGTGCCTGAGCGTAGTGCGCTTCCAGGCGCTCGAGGGCCGATGCTTCCGCCGATACTGCCTTTTCTTTCATTGTCGTTTCCCGGAACAAACACATCCTGTTTCCCCATGCCTCGACCGGCTAGCGTTGATTACGGCATCAACGTAGCGGTCCTTGAGCGACAAACGTGAATGGCGATTCTACGACTGGAATGCGCCGTGCAAAGCATCGACTTGGATGCATCACAAGTCATAGCGCCTGCGAAACTATCTCGTCTAGTTGGGGACGTTGCGTGCGTCGACCCTTGAAGTCAGTTTTGCTATTTGAACCTTCCGCCAATGCTTCTCAAGACCTAGCCTGCTCGGCATGTTGCTGATGAAGCCATACCGGTCTTGAGGAAATTCACATGAACACGTTGGTAATCGAAGGGGTCAACGTTTTCGACCCCGTAACGAAGAAACGCCGGACGAACGTCAATGTCTGCATCGCCGACGGAAAGATCGCGGCAATAGGAGAGATACCGTCGTCGTTTGTCGATGCCCGCAGAATGAGCCTTCCAGGGCACACCGTCCTGCCGGGTTTCATCGATCTGCATGTCCACGTCGTCGCGTCGAATGCGAATCTGGGCGCCAACGCCATGATGCCAAACTTCCTGGCTGCGCTTAAGACGTTGCCCATCCTGCGCGGCATGTTGAACCGCGGGTTCACCACCGTTCGAGATGCAGGCGGCGCTGACTTTGGCATGTGCGATGCGGTCAACAGCGGTGTGCTTTGGGGCCCGCGCATCCTGTCCTCAGGCAAGGCACTGTCGCAGACCGGCGGGCACGGCGACTTCCGTCAACGCAATGACAAGCTTGACGATGCCTGCGGGTGCCTGGGGCGCCAGGGAGCGATTGCCCGGGTGGTCGACGGTGTTGAGGCGATGCGTCTGGCAGTACGCGAAGAACTCCTGAAAGGGGCCTCACAGATCAAAATAATGGCATCGGGCGGTGTCGCTTCGCCCAACGACCCCATCACCAACACGCAGTATTCGGAAGATGAAATCCGTGCCGCGGTTCAGGAAGCGGAGGCTGCCGGCACTTACGTGATGGCGCACGCCTACACCGCTCGCGCCGTCCGGCGCGCCGTCGAGTGCGGGGTGAAATGTATCGAGCACGGCAACCTCATCGACGAGGAGACTGCCCGTTTGCTGGCGGAGCGCGGCGTGGCGGTTGTGCCCACGATCGCTACTCTTGACCGGCTCGTTGAACAAGGTCCCGCGCTTGGTTTCCCCGCCGAGTCGCTCGCAAAGATTGAGGGAGCACGCTCCGTCGGCCGGCAGGCACTTGCGCTGATGGCGCGAGAAGGCGTGAAGGTCGGGTTCGGCTCGGACATGCTGGGCGAGCTGCACGCCTTCCAGTCCGACGAGTTTGCCGTGCGGGCAGAAATCGTCGGCAACGTCGAGGCCATCCGGTCGGCAACGTGCGTTGCCGCCGAAATCACGGGTGAAGCTGGCGTGCGGGGAACGGTCGCTGTCGGAGCCGTGGCTGACCTCATCGTGGTCGACGGTGACCCGATCGAGGACATTTCCCTTCTGCTGGGGCAGGGCGAACACATTCCCGTGGTCATCAAGGCTGGAGTGTGTATGAAGGAAGCCGGCCGACTGCTCGAACCAGTCGCAGAGTGAACGGCTGGCGCGCGGCATCGGTCGCGCGCACCGTCTGCACTGACTAGCACTCAATTGGCGCATGCCTTTCGCGCATGGCCGGACCCGCCCCTCCAAAGACAAACCCGAACATGACCTCTCTCAGCACTCGAAATTTCGACGCCAATGCAACAGCTGCACTGCTGGACTATCCCTCGCTGGTGCGCGTTCTTCGGGAGACCATCATTGAATATGGCGCAGGACACATCGCGAGTCCTGAGCGGAGCTAAAGCCGAGTGCGCCGACTCTGTTCAAGAGCGTTGGCTGCGCTGCGTGGGACCTGGCCGCGTGCCGCGTGGCACGTAAAGCGCTCGGTGCAAACGCCAGTCAAGTTGGCGCCGGCGCGTAAGCGGCGCCGATTTAAATCGCTTGCCCGTCCCGTACGCGTATAGAAGCAGGATACCCACCGATTTCACTGAAGCAAACATGAAAATCACACGCACTATCTCGACTGTTGAAGTCCACACCGGCGGTGAAGCATTTCGCATCGTTACTAGCGGTCTGCCGCGTCTTCCTGGCGATACCATCGTCAAGCGACGCGCGTGGCTGAAGGAGAACGCCGACGAAATTCGCAAGGCCCTGATGTTCGAGCCTCGCGGTCATGCAGATATGTACGGTGGTTACCTGACGGAACCGGTTAGCCCGAACGCGGATTTCGGCATCATCTTCCTGCACAACGAGGGTTACAGCGACCACTGCGGTCATGGTGTCATCGCGCTGTCGACAGCAGCGGTCGAACTGGGCTGGGTGCAACGTGAGGTACCAGTGACACGCATCGGTATCGATGCACCGTGTGGTTTCATCGAAGCGTTCGTCGAATGGGACGGCGAGCACGCAGGTAATGTCCGCTTCGTGAACGTGCCGTCGTTCATCTGGAAAAAGGACGTCACGGTTCAGACGCCGTCGTTCGGCCCGGTGACGGGCGACATCGCCTTCGGTGGTGCGTTCTATTTCTATACAGACGGCCAGCCACATGGTCTCGAAGTACGTGAGTCTTCTGTGGAAGAGCTCATCCGTTTCGGTGCAGAGGTCAAGACGACCGCTAATGAGGCGTTTCCAGTCGAACACCCGGATATCCCTGAAATCAACCACATCTACGGGACGATCATTGCTAACGCACTGCGCCATGCGGGCTCCACGCAAGCCAACTGTTGCGTTTTCGCGGACCGCGAGGTTGACCGTTCGCCCACGGGTTCTGGAACCGGTGGACGTGTTGCGCAGCTCTATCTGCGTGGGGAACTAGGGAAAGACGATACGCTGGTGAACGAGTCCATTATCGGTACCGTTTTTAGAGGACGTGTCCTGAGCGAAACGACCGTGGGTGACTTCAAGGCCGTCATTCCGGAAGTCGAAGGCAACGCTTTCGTATGCGGCTTTGCCAACTGGATAGTGGATGAACGAGACCCGTTGACATACGGGTTCCTCGTTCGATAGACCGATTGCAGTAGTGGTACCAGGTTGGCGCGTGACGCTGAGCAATCGGCTTCTCGCGCCTTTTTTCTGTGCAACGCGAACCTGACCGCCACTGTGTTCCTGGGCGGTGACTCCGGCTCGACGAAGAAGCATTTTTCGTCCGTTGCCGCGCTGCTTTCATTCTTGTCCAGTGCCACAAGGTGCGCGCGCCTCTACACCAGCTTCCGGCTTCGGGGTCACAGACCGCCCGGTTAAACAGAGTAGGACCCTCACCGAAACAAACGCCGCCATTCTTCAAGAGGTTACGAGCTGGACCTGACTTCGCGACCGGCCAACCAGAGAAGAGCGGGAATCCAGGTCCTTGCCTTCAAGGTCCGCCCGCTTGTTACGAGCGAAGACATCGAGCAGTAGTGGAGAGCCGCCATATTCCGCACAGAAGTCTCGCGCGCGCTGTTGAATCGAGCGATAGCTTAGCTGGACTTCGGCCTCGCTTTGCAGCAAGTTGTACTCCGGAAGTGTCGTGTGCAGGTCGCGGAGCACGGCCAACGTCGGCGCGTTCAGCACCACGTGTCCGTTGGCAAATATTGCCTCGAGTACGTGCGGCCGCTTATTGCATTTGACGCGCAACGCCTTGATGAAACTGTTGGCCAGCCGCGAAGCTTGCAAAAACGGCAGGGGTGGGAATTCGATTTGATGGGTCTTGCCGCGCGTTCCAAACACGCGCTTCTTTGACCAATGGGCGCGAATATCTCGCACCATTTCAGCCTGCCAAACGTCGAACGCGGCACGGTCGCTCAGATTCGCGGCGTCAAAGTATCCCGGCGCGAGTTGCTTCGCGAACTGCCGGTCGGCCCATTCGTTGAACACTGCCAGTGGGCCATACGGCTCGCCGGTGTACCCCGTCGCGACTCCCCGGGCGCTCTTGGTGTCAACCCCGGCGTGTGTCACTTCCTTCGCGTGACGGAACCATTTTTCGGCCTCGCCAAGGTACTGCTGGTATTCCGCTGCAAGTGCGGCGTTGTCTGCATGCATAGGCTTCTCGTGTCTTAGTGAGGGGGCACGCGTCTGCCCACGCCAGTGATTCGAAAAGGTGCTAACGAACGCAGCGGCGAGAGTTGACGCGTCACGACGCAGTGCCATGCGGACGCACGCAATCGCTGCGGCCATATGGCGCTAATTGAGGTGCACAGAGAGAGTCACCACGGCGCGCAAGGTCTGCCTGCTGGCAAAACGGCGGCTTGGAAAAAACGGGCGCGGAGGTCCTGTCGCTCAGGCAGCGAAACTGTTAGGAAATCGACGACATCGATTGTCCACGGCATCTGTCCTCTGTTTGATATTCCTAGAGATTCTAGGCGGCCTTGAAACTCGGCAACAAGTAAAAAAGTGATAAACGACACCTTGTAAATCGCGGGTGGAGGCCGGCCGCCGACGATGTTAACCCGCTTCGGGGTGCCGTGTTGCGCCACGTCGACTTGAACATCCGTTCGGCAACTCGGGCGAACGGTCATCGGCGTTGGGGCGAACGGCTTGAAACAAGGTGTAAATTCACGGAGTAGCAGCAGAGTCAAAATTCATGAGACGGATGCACCCATGGAATCTGAAGATAAAGATGAGCTCTTGGAGACCCGATTGGTTCGGGTCCGTGGCCAGGTGCAGGGTGTGGGTTATCGGGAGGCCTGTGTACGACGGTCGAGACAACTGGGCGTCACCGGCTGGGTCCGCAACCGTATGGACGGCTCGGTGGAGGTGATGCTGCAGGGTTCGCCGGAGCAGTTGGCGGTCATGTGCGCCTGGCTCGGTGAGGGCATGTCGGCAGCGCTCGTCGATGAGCTCGAGGTAACCGAAATTCCGCCACCGTTTGCCCGCTTTGACAACTTCGAGCGGCTGCCCACGTTGTAGGTGCAAGGTCGCCAGGGCCGCACGCGCCGCGTGAGCCTTTCTAAAGCCTCGGCTGTAAGATTCGCGGCATCGCCTGCCCGCCAAAGTTTTTGAGTGGAAAGTAGGCGCGGTGTGTCTCGACGTCTATCGTCACGACGTGCGTCCCGAGGCGGGATTTGAGGCGGTGATGACGCGGGCTGAGCGAGGACGAACTGCTGAACGAAATGAGCCAAATGCTTGACTCGCTGCTCGCGCATTTCGCTGCGGTGGAAAAGAGCGCAGCCACGCGACGGAGGTGAACGGACTTCTGAACGATTCCGTAGTAGTTTTCTCCGTTCAGTATCCGTTGCCAATCGCTATGGGAAACCCGGCGTCGTAGCCGCACCGCTCGCGCGATTTGGACCACCGGTCTGGGGTAACGCCGCCGAGGTATCGGCACACCGCTGAACATTCAATCGCAAGCTGAAGCATTCGGAGTTTCAAGTGCAACAAAGTCAACCGGTGCCGGACAACGAAATGAGCAATCAGCGCATTCAGGCGGTCGAGTCGGTCACCATTGGCCAGGCGCTTTGGTACTGGCTCAAGCTAGGCTTTATCAGCTTCGGAGGTCCGGCCGGGCAGATTGCCATCATGCACCAGGACCTGGTCGAACGAAAACGCTGGATTTCCGAGAAGCGATTCCTGCATGCATTGAACTATTGCATGGTACTTCCCGGACCAGAGGCGCAGCAACTCGCCACCTACATCGGTTGGCTGATGCATCGCACGTGGGGTGGCGTGATTGCAGGAGGCCTCTTCGTCCTGCCGTCGCTTTTCATCCTGATAGGACTATCCTGGGTCTACATGGCTTTCGGCAGTGTTCCGGCTGTGGCAGGCGTGCTTTACGGCATCAAGCCGGCGGTCACGGCGATTGTCGTTTTCGCCGCGTACAGGATCGGCTCTCGCGCACTGAAGAATGCGTGGCTGTGGTCGATTGCGGCGGCCGCGTTCGTCGCTATCTTCGTTGCCAATGTCCCGTTTCCTCTCATCGTTCTGGTCGCCGGGATCGTCGGTCACTTTGGAGGCAAGTACGCTCCATCCGGATTCGTTGTTGGTGGAGGGCACAAGGGCGGTGACAAGGCGTTCGGTCCCGCACTCCTTGACGACGACACACCCACTCCCCGACACGCGCTCTTCACATGGAAGCGATTCACTGTCGTGCTTGCTGCCTTCATGCTTATATGGCTCGCGGCCATCGCGGTACTTTCGCTTGTGTACGGCTGGACGGGAACACTCACGCAAATGGCCTGGTTCTTCACGAAGGCCGCCCTGCTGACCTTCGGGGGCGCGTATGCGGTGTTGCCCTATGTCTACCAGGGTGCCGTCGATAACTACCACTGGTTGACCGGACTGCAGATGATAGATGGCCTGGCGCTCGGCGAGACTACGCCTGGACCTCTCATCATGGTGGTTTCCTTCGTTGGTTTCGTTGGTGGCTGGACCAAGGCAGTGTTCGGACCGGACGCAATAATGGCCTCTGCTGTCGTCGCGTCCGTCGTCGTAACGTTCTTTACGTTCCTGCCGTCTTTCCTGTTCATTCTGCTCGGCGGTCCCTTCATCGAAACGACCCACGGTAATCTGAAATTTACTGCGCCGTTGACAGCCATCACTTCCGCTGTGGTTGGCGTCATCGTGAACCTTGCCGTGTTCTTCGCCCTTCACGTGTTGTGGCCGCATGGCATGCATGGTGGATTCGAATGGCCCTCGCTGCTTATAGGTGTGGCTGCCGGTATCGCGCTGTTCCGGTTCAAGGTCGGGGTAATACCGGTCGTGCTGACATGCGGTGTAATCGGCCTCGCGCTGAGACTGTTCGTTTTTTGAGGCGCTTTTTACCAGCACCAGTCGCCGATGCTGCTTACGCTGCCGCACGCCAATAGAAGATCAAATAGCCTTTTACCGCAGGCTGCGACCACGAGCAGTGCCCTTGGCGAGACGCCTGCGGCACCCGGCTGCCACGAACGAAACAATACCCCTACCCCCTATGGTAGACTGCAAACCACAATATACCCCATGGGGGTATCGGGAGAGCACGATGAGTCATACGGTTCAAGAAAAGCAAAGACTTCTCAACAGGGTTCGCCGTATCAAGGGGCAGGTTGAGGCCATCGAACGGGCGCTTGAGGAAGAGCATGGTTGTTCGGATGTCCTGCAGCGGATTACGAGTTGTCGTGGAGCGATGAACGGCCTGCTTGCCGTGGTGCTGGAGGACCACATCAGGAACCACCTTGTCGATGCGAACGACGGCGAAGAGCTGGCCGGCAGTGCGACTGAACAGCTCATCGAGGTTGTTCACAGCTATTTCAAGTAGGTTTCGAAATGAATGATTTCAAAGACGCCGCATTCGGCGCAGGACATGACCATATCTTTCTGGGTGCCGGTCATGAAAAGAACGAACGAAAGACATGGGCTGTGATTGCGCTGTGCAGCGCGATGATGCTCGTTGAAATCGTTGGCGGCAGTATGTTCGGCTCGCTTGCGCTTGTCGCCGACGGCCTGCATATGTCGACGCATGCTGGAGCAATGCTGATTGCAGCGCTGGCGTACACCTACGCGCGCAAGCACGCCACCGACTCCCGCTTCGTGTTCGGTACCGGCAAGCTCGGTGACCTTGCAGGGTTCACGAGCGCCATCGTGCTTGCGATGATTGCAGTGCTGATTGGCTACGAGGCGATGTCGCGTTTTCTGTCGCCGGTACCCATTCACTTCGGCGAAGCGATTCCTATCGCGGTGGTCGGCCTGCTAGTCAACCTGGCAAGCGTGTGGCTGCTGAGCGGCGGTGACCACGGCCATAGCCATGGTCATGGTCATGAGCATGGTCACGACGACCACGCTCATGAAAACGAGGTGCGAAAGATTTTTGCGCCGTCCGGTGTGTTTGCCGTTTCCATCTTCGAAGATGGGGTGCCACCCGTTTTCCGCATTACACCGGCGACGGAGGGTTCACGACTGGACGCTTCAGCGGTGTCCGTTACGACGGTACGGCCCGATGGGACGCAACAGGTATTCGCGCTGGCGGATCGTGGCGGCTATCTGGAATCGAAGCAAGACATTCCCGAGCCGCATGCTTTCAAGGCCATCGTGCGAATGCCGGATGGCAAACACGAAGTCGAGTTCGAAGAGCATGAGCACGGCCACGACGCGCATGAGGCTGCGACCCGTGATCACAACATCCGGTCAGCCTACATTCATGTCATGGCTGATGCGGCGGTCTCGGTGCTGGCCATCATCGGTCTGGTGCTGGCGCGCGCGTTCGGCTGGCTGTGGATGGACCCCCTGGCGGGCGTGATTGGTGCGCTGGTGATTGCAAACTGGTCATACGGCTTGATGCGAGACACGGGCGCAATCCTGCTCGACATGAACTCCGATCGACGTATGGCAGAGAACGTGCGTCATGCTATTGAGGACCGTGGCGACAAGGTCGTCGACCTGCACGTATGGCGCGTGGGTCCAGGTCACATGAGTGCGGTGGTGTCGGTGGCAACAGGTGAACCCCAACGAGATTCGCGTTTCTATCATGCAGTACTCGAGCGCTTCAAGGGGCTGTCGCATGTCACCGTTGAAGCGCGACCTTCGCAGGCGGCGGCCTGACCCATGCTCTTTCGATGGTAAGACCAGCTTATCCGTTGGGTGTTTTCTTACTGCGATATCGCAAGCCCATTCCCATCATTCTTGGCGTGCTCGCCGCGACGACAATCCGCAAACGAAGAGCGTCGCCGCCTCGCGATAGCGCCGGACCGGTCAGAAATTTGGCACGGCCCCGCCAGTGAGCCATACCGCGTATTACAAACGGTTACCGGAGAGACTACTCGGTTTCACCGAGCACTTTCCGCGCCGTCTACGATGTTGTGCCGGACCCTTTCAGGCGGTCCGCATAATCTGAATGGAAGAGCACAATGAAACGCGTATTGGTTTTAACCGCGCTGGGAGTTTCCCTGGGATGTGCATCCAGCTCGGCACTGGCTCACGCGGACATCGGCGTCTTTCTTGGCGTGCCCGGCCCAGTCTACGCGGCACCGCCTTCGGTTGTCTATCAACCGCCTCCGGTCGTCTACCAATCGCCGCCCGTCGCCTACGCGCCAGTACCGGCCTATGGCTACGGATATCAGGACGAATACCGGGAGGAGCGGCGTTGGCATGACAATGGCCGGCATCGTGGTTGGTACAAGCACCACCATGACGATGACGATGACTGATGCATCGTTGTGGCGGGCTCAGTGATAGAGCTCGTATCGTGGAAGCGATCGCGCCGCAATATCACTTTCCGAATACTCTGTCGCCAAGCACGATTTTATGCATGTTCGAGGGGTAGACCCACTGAAGCGCCTGGCATTCGATAAGCTTCATGAACGCCGGTGGTCCGCTGCAGATTACTTGTGAGTTCGCGTGGGTGGGGCTCAATGCGTGAGCCGTAGCGTTCGCAATCTGCGCCTCGCTTAGACCGATTCGGTGGTTAACCTGAGCATGGTCGCGAAGTTCGTCCAGATCCGTCCGGAAGACAGCTCGCTCGGGTGTTCGAGCGAAATTGTGAATTTCCAGGCAACATCCCGCCACTGATGCGATATGCCTTGCCACACCTGCGATCGCTTTGACTCCAACGCCAGCCGAGAACAGGATGTAGCGCGCGCTTTGGTCTATGACAACGGCAGTGTCTCGCGGAACGCCTACGTAAATTTCGTCTCCTCGGTTCCACGGGAATTCTGAACTTGCTCGTGCCGTCTCGCTATCGTCCTCTTGCCGGATTCCCAGTAAAAACGCGTCACGTCGTGAAGGAGCGTGCCATAGCGGGTGCGACCGCACGGCTCGGCTTCCATTGCCTCGAGCGAGGTCGACTATCGCTCCATCTTCGAACGACGGTAGTTCCAACCGGTGCTTTATCTGCAATTCGACTGCGTGATAACCCTGGGCGAGTGGCCACTTCCGAGTCACAATCGCTGCAATCATCTTGTCGTCCATATTTGCTCCATTACGAACTGCGAAGGATGGGAGGGTGCTCCAGATGACATTGCAGAATTGCGGCCGACCCGAAGCTTTATGTTCAGCCGGATTCAGAGTAGGGCGCGTCTATGTTGACCGCAAGATGCGATCGTTGAATGCCGTCTATATGACATCCTTGATAATCATTCGTGTGCTGGCTGCTACTGCTTGCAGTCTACGGCGCCTTTCTCACACAAGGGACGGCCACCGCCGGCGCCACGCAGAATCGGGCGGGACGACCGCTCATCCTCTTTGCTCTCAAACATCCGATCGATGCGACTCGCTAAGGATAACTACGGGAAGATTGTCATGCTCCTTTAGCAACCTACGCTTCAAGTATTGCGTCGAGGGCTGCGAAGGATAGTGGAGTCGTGTCGCGTATCCAGGGCGGGGCGGTTCTCCGGCCGCCTTTTGTCGTCCGCGAAAGCCGTTTTTTTGGGGCCGCTTCTTCGGGTTAGCCCAAATTCAACGCCGCTGCGGGGCAGTATTAGAATTAGTGATACTAGGTCGTAACATGCTGTTTTTCTGAATTCGTCACCATAAACTGGTTTCCAAGGTGCTCTTCACTTGAGCACCAGAACGAGAGACAGGAGACGATTGTGAACAAACACATATTGCTGGAGGACTTGCCGCTTCGCCCCTTCCACGTGGGAGTTGCCTTCAGCGGAACGGGCGGGCAATTCAGTGATGGTTTCGTCTTGGGAATTATCGGAATTGCCGTCAGCATGGCTGCCGGTCCGCTTCATCTCGATGCCCTATGGATGGGACTGCTTGGGGCGGCGTCGCTTGCAGGGCTCTTCTTTGGCAGCATGCTGGCGGGCCCGATTGCGGACAAATACGGCCGTCGGACGATTTTTGCGTTCGACATGCTGCTCTTCGCGGTGGTCTCCGCTGCCCAGTATTTCGTGACGTCGCCCGAGCAGTTGCTGGTCTTGCGCCTCGTGCTCGGGTTCATTCTCGGCGCCGACTACGTGGTAAGCAAATCCCTTGTGACGGAATATTCGCCTCGTCGCTATCGTGGACGTCTGCTTAGCGTGCTCGCGGCGGCGTGGGCCGCCGGGTACGTCGGTGCCTACCTGGCCGGCTTCGCGATGCGGGATATCGGCCCTGACGCATGGCGCCTCATGCTGGCGGCAAGCGGAGTTCCGGCCCTGCTGATTCTTCCGTTCCGGCTCATCGTGCCCGAATCGCCGATGTGGCTGATGAAGCGTGGTCGCGGCGATGAAGCGCTTGCCATCATCCATCGCAAGTTCGGTCCAGAAGTCATGCTTTCGAAGCAGACCGTGGCGCCTCAACAATCACGCGGCGCCTGGTCGGAACTGTTCTCACCGCGTTGGCGCAAGAACACTATCGTTGGCTGCGTCTTCTACACGTGCCAAGTCATTCCTTACTTTGCGTTGGGCACCTTTTCACCGAAGGTTCTTGAGGCGCTGCAAGTAAAAGACAAGTTCGTGGGCGGTCTCGTCTACAACATCCTGCTCTTTGCCGGCGCAGTGATTGGCCTGCTGCTCATCGATAAGCTCTCCCGTCGCATGTTCCTCATCGGGACCTTCTACTTTGCGGCGCTTGCCTTGGCTGTGCTCGCGTACGCCAGCTTTGGACCCATCGGCACGATGCTGGCGTTCGGGCTCTTCGCATGCATTCTGTCAGCCGCGGCAAACCTCGAATTCGTCTATCCGCCCGAACTCTTCCCGACCCACCTTCGAGCATCCGGCGTCGGCTTCGCCGTCGCCTCAAGCCGTTTCGGTTCTGCCATCAGCACATTCCTGCTGCCGCTCGCAGTGCAGCACGTTGGCATTCACGCTGCGTTAGGTGTCTGTGTTGCGGTGCTGCTTATCGGCGGAGTCTTCTGCCATGTGCTGGCTCCGGAGACGGGTGGGGAAAACCTCTCGGACGTAAAGTCCGATGCTGCGGGCGAAGACCAACCGATAGCTGAGGAGCGACATGACGTATCCATCGCCACCTCAGCGTTGAGACGCAGCAAAACACGGTTCTGATTGCCCATAGAGAATGGCGGTCCGGACACGCGAACACAGGACAGTACGCTCTTATCAGGACGCGCCATGTCGCCAATCAAACCCATCGATATGCATGCAGTACAGGTCTTTGTCGCCGTCGCCGAAGAGGGAAGCATGTCGTCGGCGGCAGCCAGGCTGGGTATATCTCAATCAGGCGTGTCGCAAATCATTCGGCAACTCGAGGAAGAATTGGGCGTCGTCCTTGTCAACCGCACGACTAGGCCGCTGGCGCTAACACCCTTTGGCATCGCACTTCGAAATCGAGGCGCCGTTTTAAGCGAAGAGATTGCGAATCTGAAGGCGCAGGTCGTAGAAGCCGGACGAGGCATCAAGCCGGACTTGCGTATCGGGCTGGTCGACTCGTTTGCGTCTACTTGCGGCTCAGTATTTACAAAGAACTTGCTGGGAAAAGTTTCGCAGCTGTCGATACGTACCGGGTTGAGTCCCCAGCAGGGAGAAGCGCTTCTGCGGCGTGACCTCGACCTGATTGTCACGAGCGACCCGTTAATGGATGCGAATGACGTGGTTCGGTATCGACTTTTTTCGGAGTGCTACTTCGTCATAACGCCGAAGGCACTCAGGAGACCCGTGCGAACCGTCGAGGATGTACGAGCGCTTGGCAACAGCTTGCCCATTGTTCGATTCAATCGCACTTCACAGGTTGGGATGCAGATTGAGCGATATTTGCGACGAATTGAAGTGCGGCTTCCGAACCGGCTTGAACTGGACAACGCCGATGCGTTGACCTCGATGGTTGCGGAAGGAATTGGATGGGCCATCACGTCCCCAATGTGCCATCTTCAGGGGGTGACGCATGCAGGCAACGTCGCTATCCATGTGGTTGAAAAGTTGGGTCTCGAGCGTTCTCTTTACCTGGTGGCGCGCAGGGACGAATACAACGCATTTTTTGATGACGCGTGCGATACCGCGCGCGAGGTCATTGAAACGTCATTCTTGCCGAGGCTGAAAGCCTTAGGCGGAGAAATAGAGAAACTTATTACCGTTGGCGAAAGGAATTCTTATGAATAAGCTTACTCAAGGTGAACAGCGAGTCGAACGTGACTATGTCGGTGAAGTCACCATTCCAGGCGACAAGCTGTATGGAGTCAACACGGTTCGCGGAGTTGACAACCTCACGGTTTCGTCTCTGAACATCGCCCACTACGCGCAGTTCCGAGACGCTTTCGCCCAGGTCAAGTGGGCTGCGGCTCTGGCCAACTGCGATAACGCGGTCCTGACCAAAGAGCAATGCGAGGCCATCGTCAAAGCGTGCCAGGAAGTCATCGAGGGGCACTTTGACGCTTCGTTCGTGGTCGACCTGATGGAGGGGTCGGGCGGGACATCCACCAACATGAACTTCAACGAGGTCATCGCCAATCGCGCCCAGCAGCTTTTGGGTCACGCTGCCGGAAACTATGAAGTGATTCATCCGAATGACCACGTCAACCTGTCCCAATCTACGAACGATGTCTATCCGGCGGCGTTGGAAATTGCGACGTACGCAATGCTCGACCCATTGATCGAAGAGCTCACGCAACTTGCTGCCCTGTTTGATAGCAAAACCACCGAGTTCGCTGACATACTGCATCTCGGCAGGACTTGCCTGCAGGACGCCCAGCCCATGCGTCTGGGTCAACTGTTCGGAGGCTACGCGTCTCTGACACAGCGTTTGGCAGAGGAGCTCATTGCGGTCCGGCATAAGCTCCGAACACTTCCTTTGGGTGGCACCGCAATTGGAACCGGCTTCGGCGCGCCCGCCGGTTACCGTGCCGCTGTGTACGCGCACCTTCGCGACATCACCGGAGTCGACTATCACGCGCCAACGAATCCGTTCGATGCAATGCAGAACATGGATGTGTTCTCACGCGTTTCGGCTGAACTTCGCACGTGTGCTGTTTCTCTCGCGAAAATCGCATCCGACCTGACGGTCCTGTCGTCGGGTCCTGTTGGCGGCCTTGGAGAGCTGAAGCTGCCGGAAGCGCAGGCCGGGTCATCCATCATGCCGGGTAAGGTGAATCCTGTCCTGCCGATGGCGATGATTCAGCTGAGCTTCGCGGTTGTTGGAAATGACGTTGCAGTTGCGCAGGCAGTGCAGTACGGCGAACTGGAAATCAACCATTTCGAGCCCGTGGTCGCGTCGCGCGTTTTCGACAGCATTGCGCTGCTCACAAACGGCATTCAGCGCTTCTCGCAGAAGTGCGTCAAGGACATCAAGGCCGATATTGCGCGCAACGAGCAACACTTGATGGAATCCATGGCGGTTGCCACGGCACTGGTTCCGAAGATTGGCTACGCTCGTGTAAGCAAGCTTGCGCGCCAATCCGTGGTCGAAGGCCGCTCTCTGGTCTCGATTCTGGACGAGTCCGGACTGCTTTCCAAGGAAGACACCTTCGCGGCAATTCGCAAGGCGTCGTATCCTGTGTTTGACGCGTAAGCGTTCGCTGCGAGCGAGCCGGCCTGGAGCCGTTGCGGGTCCGCTCGCTTTTGGTTAAAGATAGACGACAGCATGCTAGGAAAAGACGAGCTACTGAATCTCCTGGAACAAAGGGAGATACCATTTTTCTGCGAGGAGCATGATTCGGTGCTCAATATGGCCGAGTCTGAAATGCTGACGCTTTCGCTGGAAGGAGCACGCTGTAAAAACCTGCTCCTCCAAGATAAGAAGGGCCGGTACTTTCTCGTAGTGACGACCGCCACCAAATCGCTTGACCTGTCCGCGGTCGCCGAAGCTCTGGGTAGCAAACGGCTTTCGTTCGCGTCCGCAGACAAGCTCTTCGAATTGCTGGGAATACGGACTGGCTCTCTGAGCCCCCTCGCGTTGGTCAATGATGATGCCAGGTGTGTTCGACTTGTCATCGACTCAGGGCTGGCCCGGGAGTCAACGTTTCTGTTTCACCCGCTTGAGAACAATGCAAGCGTGTCGCTTTCCCGAGCAGCATTGGATGACTTTCTCGCGAGCGTAGACCACCCTGCAGATTGGCGGGACCTCGCTGGATTTGCAACCAACACCCTGTCCGCCGCAGCCAGGGCAACACTGCCGGTCCCGGATATGTGCGCCGACGCGCCACGTATAAGAGACGAAGTGTAGAACCGACTACTGCTATCTCTGTGCGCCAGATGAAGGAAGTGCTTGCGCTTATCAAGCGTCTTCGTGACCAGGCAACCGAACCCGCAATCGAACCGGTCTTACGTTCGTGCCACAATACGCGCGTCGGCACGCCTACATGAAAGGGGGCAGGCTTGAGCAAGAGCGCCGCGGCGACCACCGAGACATGGCATATGGACGACGCTACTGCGGGCGTGTGGATTCGCGCGGCCCATCTCGGTCGGAAGATAAAGGTCGAGAAGGGCAGCATGATTTATCGTCAGGGCGAACTCGGCTTTACCTTTTACTTTCTGCTTTCAGGCCGTATTCAGGTCTCGATTTTTCAAAGCGATGGCGCCGAGTTCATGCTTGAAATGATGGGACCATGGGCGATGTTTGGCGAGTCCCCCGCAATGGACGGTTTTCCGCGCATTGCGACAGCCATCGCAGCTGAGGATTCGGAACTGATTGAGTTCGACATCAGGGTTATCACAGGCGTCATTCCGTCCTGCCCGGAACTTGCCATCTCCCTCATGCGCATTGTTGCGCTCAAGCAGCGGATCCTGGCCTCCCGCATTCAATACCTTGCACTTCCGAAGCCGGAGATGAGAATCGGGGAACTACTGGGGCGGCTGGCAGACCTGTACGGCGAGAAGCGCGAGAACGGGACGCTGATATCCATCCCTCTGACGCACGAGCAAATCGCCGCAATGACGGGCGCGACCCGCGTCACTGTCACACGCGCATTGAAGCGGTTGACGACGCTCGGCGCGATTGAACTCCGGCAGCGTCGCATCTGGGTGCTCGATTCGTCCAAACTTCTCGGCTGATTTGGTAACTCGCTATACAGACTGCAGCCTGGTCGGTCACTTAAAGTGGTCACGTTGGAATCAATTTCCCTGTACTACTCCAGTTGATTGAAGGACTGCCATGAGCAAAATCGAGCGCCTGCGTCTTCCTGACGATGACGCAACCTTCGGAAGCAATCGCATTTTCGACCTGTTCCAGTATTCGCCGGCCGTGACGGCCAACGGGCTGGTGTTCATCGCTGGGCAAATCGGGCTGCGCGCCGACGGGTCGATTCCGGAGGACCCGAAGGAGCAAGTCGACGTCGCATTCAAGCGCATCGAAGCCGTGCTCAAGCATATGGACCTCGATTTCACGGATGTCGTCGAGCTTGTTTCCTATCACGTCGATGTTGGCTCCCAACTCGCCACCTTCCGCGAGGTAAAAGAGCAATACATCCGCTCCGACTTCCCGGCATGGACCATTCTCGGCATCGCCGCGCTGGCTCGCCCTGAGCTTATCGTCGAAATCAAGGTCGTCGCTGCGACCCGCAAGTAATTTTCACGCCGGAGCAGAAGGTTCTCTTTGCTGGTGACTTCATGGAATACCAGTCGACTCCCTTTGCGGCGATGCCTATTTCCGCGCGTGGCCCATACTTTGGAATGCCACCTAATATCATGAGTACGCGAGTAAAAACTGACGGATTCGCCCTCGTAGAATTCGTCTCATCCCGACCGATGGAGCTCGTCGATCTCTTCGAGCAACTTGGCTTCTGTCTTCGCGGTAAGTCCAGGAGCGGCATGCTCCTGATGACGCAAGGCGCGGCCGCGTTTATCGTTAATGGGAATCCGAACGCGTTCGAGTCCTGGCATGGTGCGTCGGTGAGGGCGATTGGCATTCGCGTCAACGACGCACAGGCTGCACGCGAGCAAGCAGTGGCCGGCGGTGCGGTTAGCGCCTCTGCCGAAAAGGAAGGAGCGTTTGTCCTCGACACGCCGACGATTCTCGGTATCGGAGACAGTCTCGTGTACTTTGTTGACAGCGACTTCCGCGAAATCTTCTCGCTTCCGGTTGAAGTCCGAAACACGCAGGAAGGTGACGCCAATATCCTGGCCGTCGATCATACGTCGAATATTGTCCACCCCAAGAACCTCGATTTGTGGGCCAACTTCTACCGCGACACGTTCGGCTTTGCGGAGAAGCAGTATCTCGAAGTCAAGGGGCACATGTCCGGAATGCGCGCGCGCTCAATGGTGAGCCCGTGCGGCCGCGTGTCGATTCCGGTGGCAGCTGCCGCCCATGACCAACCTGGTGTGCTCAACCAGAACGATGAATTCATCCGTGACTACGGTGGCGAAGGGATTCAACACATCGCGCTGCTGACGTCCGACATCGAAGACACCATTCAAAAGCTCGGTGCCGCCGGCGTCGAGTTTATGGCGGCGCCATCGCAGAACTATTATGACGGAATCGATAGACGTCTTCCGGGGCACGGCCTCGACATCAGGCGTCTGGCTGAGCGTGGCATCCTGGTCGACGGTAAGGGTCCGCAGAAGATTCTGCTCCAACGCTTCACGAAGCGCCAGATTGGCCCGGTCTTCTTCGAAATTATTGAACGCCGCGGAGAAGATGGATTTGGCGAAGGCAATTTCAAGGCGCTGTTCGAATCGCAGGAGAAGGACCAGCAACAACGCGGCCCACGCAGTTGATCGCGCGGCAGGGGCTTCGATAGTCCCTGCCGCCTACTGCACTCCCAAGAGGCGGCCCAAAGGACGAATCCAATGCATCGCCTGTGGGACTTTGCCAATCGCCTTCGACCCATTCCCTAAACATGGTCGCCGAGAATCTTGAAGGAATGAAGCCACGACGGAGCAGGACATCCGAAAACATCTCCTATCCCGGTACGACGCATGGATGACCGCCGTGGCGAAGGAAGACCTCGACACGATAGCGTCAATCTACGCGAGTGACGCCGTATATCATGCACAAAAGCAGACGTTCGCTTCATTCCTTCGTCCCGCCGCGCCGGTGCTCTCGATGCGTTGCGTGCTCTGTCAGCAGCCGTCGCATGGTAGCCAGTAAAATTTGCCCATCTACGGGCTTGCGAAGGAAACCGTCGTAGCTGACGAAGGCGGGTGGACTAGGCTCTCCTGAAACCAGTACGAAGACAACATCGGCTAGTCCGGGAAGAGTGCGCAGTTGGTGACAGAGTTCGCTTCCCGACATCACCGGCATACGCCAGTCGGCAACCACAATGTCCACAGGAAATTCGACGAACATTGCCAATGCTGATTGGCCGTCGCGCGCGCCCCTAACCTCAAATCCATCAGCGGCACAACTGGCGCTCCATGCAGCCAACGTCTCCTCATCATCGTCTACCAGCAATACGCTTGTCATACGCAATTGTCCGAGCCGCCACATGATGTTTGGCAGCCTGACGCTGGCTAAAGTTCACACAAAATCTCGTCGACACTGCACGCCTGTAGCGCTCGTGTCGTTTCGCATAATGTCCTGTTTAAGCAGCGTAAACGGCTAACGGACGCCGACCGGTCACTCCAGGTAAAAGTGACCAAGACTGCAACCGAAAGTCAGCGAATCGCTACCGACAAAATCGCCTGGAAGCGCGGCGAACTGGAGGACATTCAGTGCGCCGCGCGTAAGGCGCGGGACTCACGCATCTATCCTGAGCATTACGCGCCCGTGATGGCCATGGAAAATGGTCAGCTCGTTGTAAAGACCGCCACTACTTCCAGACCGAAGTTATCGGTCAAACTCCTTCGTTTGGTCGGCTTCTTCAAACTTTTTGCCCAGACCCGTTGGCACGAGAATCAGAGACCGGTCCGTCGAATCATAGTTTTCGGCCAGCTTGAACGCTTCAGAAATGATTGTTTGCACGTCCTGCCGCAACATGGTCACGTCGAAAGGTAGATTTGCCGCGAATGGGTCCCAGTCGAAGCAGCCAACAACCGCAGACTTCCACGCGTCAGGCGGCAACGTTGACGTGAACTGAACCACCCCTTCAAACGCGGTAATCGAATTCATCAGCAAACCGGCCGGAAGTCGCCCAAGCTTTTCACAGCGAATCGTGAGTGCGCGTTTGGCAGCAGCGGCGTTATATCCACAGCAGTCGATTGCATCTGCCGCAGGCGTCATTTGACGAGCTTCGAAAGCGTCTCTGAATCCTGCGATACGCATCTCAGTCGCATATTCATCCGCGACACCTCCTAGCAAGACCAACTCGTCTGGCGCCGCGCCGCGTGCTAGCAGCTTGTCAATCAGCACGTCCGTAATAGCTTGAGCGCCTTTGCGGTTATCGGATACGACCGACGGCGCACCGTCACCTGGCAGGTCCAGATTGATGGAAGGGACGCCCGCGGCCGAACAGAGCTCGTTCAATGGTGTCGGGTTACGCACGCCGGCGATAAATAGCAGTTCAACCCGCTGCGAAAGGAGTGTTTCGGTAACGCTCACCTCGACTGCGGGGTCGCGCTGAGTGCCCACGACTATTGGGCAAAGTCCGCGACTACGAGCCTGCTCTTCGAAGGTCTCGGCGAGCCCCGCAAAAAAACGGTTCCGATAATGGGGAAGAACCATACCCACCAGACCCGAGCGCGACAGCCGCAGTCCTCGAGCTTTCATGTTGACGTTATACCCAAGCTGACGCGCGCTTTCGAGTATTCGGTTCGCAGTCTCCTCTTTGATTCGATAGCGGACCCAACTGCCGTTCAGCACCATGCTGACCGTAGCCGTCGAAGAACCTGTCGCCTTTGCGACGTCATAAATCGTGGACTTGCGTCCGGGGTTGCTGCTTGCCATCAAGTTGCTCCGAGGGCATTGCGCCGTTATGTCCCGAAAAGGTAGCCGTTTCCCGACAGTACCCAATACCAGGGTTTTTCCGGCTCGACCGAAGTGCTAAATAGATTCAGCATACACCCACCCGAACTGCTAAATGGATTTAGCATCTTTAGCAAGATGCGAAGTCGGGCCTTTAATCACTCATTTAGGGCGTCTGCGTGCCCAGGCGTCTACCGGAGGAGACATGTTCAAGAACATCATCCGCACTTTGGGCGCCGGCGCAGTCGCGCTCGCCTTGACGACGAGTTTTGCATCGGCCTCGCCTGACAAGCCTGTAATTGGTGTCGTTGTGAAGATTGGCGGCATTCCATGGTTCAACGCCATGGAAGCGGGCATCAAGAAGCGCGCCGACCAACTCGGCGTCAAGGCATTCATGGTCGGGCCGACGAGCGCTGACCCTGCGCTCCAGGTACGAGCAATCGAGGACTTGATTGCGCAGCACGTAGACGTCATCGGCGTCGTGCCGAACGACGCACAGGTTCTGGAACCCGTTCTTCAGCGCGCCAGAGCCGCCGGTATCAAGGTCATCACCCACGAGTCACCGAAGCAGCAGAACGTGGACTGGGACTTTGAACTGGCCTCGTCCAAAGGTTTCGGCGAAGCTTACGGAAAACGCCTTGGCGAGGCGCTGGGCGGGAAGGGCGAATACGCCGTTTTCGTCGGTTCGCTGACAGTGCCGCTCCATAACGCCTGGGCGGATGCGGCAATCGCCTACATCAAGGCCAACTATCCCGGGATGACCCTCGTCGGCGATCGCTACGGCGTCGCTGAAGACGTGGACGCGTCGCGCAAAACCGCGCTTGACCTGATGCGCGCTCATCCTAACTTGAAGGGCATCCTTGCGTTCGGCAGTCAGGGCCCGATTGGGGCGGCTCGCGCCGTCGCGGAGCAGCAGGCGAAAGGAAAGGTCCTGGTTCTCGGGCCGTTCTCGCCTGGACAGGGCCGAAAGCTCGTCCACGATGGCGTGTTGAGCGGCGGGTACATGTGGAATCCGGAAGTCGCCGGCGAAGTGTTTGTGACGCTGGGCACGATGCTCGTAAAGGGGCAGCCGATTAAGGACGGCACGAATATTCCGGGTCTGGGTGTTGTTCATCCCGACGGTCACAACCTGATTGTCGACCAACTTGTCGACCTCAACGCGAAAACCGTCGACGACCTCGCAAAGATGGGCCTCTGACCGCAATCCTTTTAGGGAACGGGTGAGCGCGGCTGTAGCGCTGCTCACCCGGAAGTTAACGGTACGACACATCTGGTCGCCAGCCAGTCGCGTGCAAGTACCATCGGAGCGTTTCCATGAGTCAACCAGCTTCCATCAACGTCCACCGTTCTCAACGAGGTGATGCGCACATGGCATCGGGCGCGCTCGACGGCGACTGCATGCCACTGCTCAAGCTCGAGAACATTTCCAAAATCTTCGGTGGCGTTAAGGCGCTGCGGGCCGTGAAGTTCGACGTCATGCCCGGAGAAGTTCTCTGCCTTGCGGGCGAGAATGGCTGCGGCAAGAGCACCATCATCAAGATTATCAGTGGGGTCTATCAGCCGGAGCCTGGCGCAGTGATGCTCATGGACGGTGAGTCAATCGAAGGGCTCGACCCGGCCAGGGCCCGTGACCTCGGTATTCAGGTCATCTGGCAAGACCTGGCGCTTTTCCCCGAAATGACCGTCGCGGAAAACATCGCTTTCGAGCAGAACTTGGGGTCTCGTCCGCGTGTCGTTAGATACGGAAAGATGAAGGAGGCGGCCCGCCGGATTCTCGAGCGGCTCGGAGTATCCATCGACCTCAACCGTTCTGTTCGCTCGCTATCAATTGCCCAGCGCCAAGTCGTGGCCATCGCCAGAGCGCTTGTTCGCGACGCACGTCTTGTCTTCATGGACGAGCCGACTGCCTCGCTCAGCCATGCTGAGACCGAAGCTCTGCTGAAAATTGTCCGGCGACTTTCTGCGGACGGAATTGCCGTGGTGTTCGTCAGCCATCGGCTCGCTGAAGTGCTGGACGTCTGCACTCGCGTGACCGTTTTCCGCGATGGACAGTACGTCGGCACCTTTCCCACCGAAGGGATGACGCAAACCCGCCTCACGGAATTGATGACGGGCCGAACTTTCGACTATGAAGTACGCACGACAGACCTGACGAAAGCGCCGGTTGTGCTGGAGGTACAGGGGTTATCGCGAGCCCGTCAATACCATGACGTGTCGTTCAAAGTGCGACGAGGCGAGATTCTTGGCATGACGGGACGCCTTGGCGCAGGAAGAACGGAAGTTGCATTGTCGCTTTTCGGAATGACGCGCCCAGGTGCGGGTTTCATCCAGCTCGACGGAAAAGACATTTCGCTGCGCACAAATCGTGATGCTATCCAGGCAGGGATAGCCTACGTGTCTGAAGACCGACTCCAACTCGGCCTTGTCCAGCCGCAATCAATCGGAGACAACACGGTCGCGGCGGTGTTGGACAACCTTCTGGATGGCACCCATCTCATTGCTGCCAAAAAAAGAAACGCGCTGATTCAAGACTGGATTCAACAACTGGCCGTGAAGATTGGAAAGCCGGACGATGCGGTCTCCACGCTGTCGGGCGGCAACCAGCAGCGCATCGTGCTCGCCAAGTGGCTGGCCACAAACCCGAAGCTCCTTATTCTGGATTCGCCCACCGTCGGCGTCGATGTCGGCGCCCGTGCCGGCATCTTCGCCATCATTCACAAGCTCGCTGCTGAGGGTATGGCCATCTTGCTGATATCGGACGAAATTCCGGAGGTCTACTTCAACTCCGACCGAATTCTGCATATGCGCGACGGCCGCATTGTTAAAGAGTACGTGCCGGGAATGACAACGATGGAACAAATCGAGCGAGACGTCCATGCCTGATTTTCGCAAACTCGGAATCGGTTCGATCGAGGCCCTCCTGATTCTCGTAATCGCCATCATGGTGATTGGCCTCAGCCTTTCAACCTCGACATTCCTTACTCTTCCCAATCTGTTCGACCTGCTCAACCAGAGTTCCGTCAACATCATTTTCGCAGTCGGGCTATTGGTCGTCTTGATTGCTGGTGGCATTGATATCTCATTCGCCGTCGGTGCATCGGTGGTTCAGTACCTCACTGCGTTGACCGTGATGCGACTCGGTGGTGGTAACTGGGCTCTCGGCTTCATCGTGTCCGCGTTTTTCGGATTTCTGCTTGGCTCAATCAACGCCACGATTATCTACAGATTTCGCATTGTTTCAATTGTGGTGACGATTGCCACGTTCAATGTGTTCTTCGGCGGGTTGATGTTTCTCACGGGCGGGGTCTCTATCTACGACCTGCCGGACTGGTGGACGGACAGAGTTTCCCTCATCCATTTCAACACCGCGAGTGGCAATGCGAATCTCGCACTGCCTGTGGCCGTGATGGTCGTCATGGTCATAGCAACATGGTTTCTGCTGCGGCGCACGACAACCGGTCGACAGCTCTACGCAATGGGCGACAACCCCGAGGCGGCGCGCCGCGTGGGGGTCAACATAGGTGCGATGCATTACATCGCCTTTGGATGGCTCGGCATGATGGCCGGCATTGCCGGACTCATGCAAGCCCACTACGTGCAGGAAGTCGTTCCGAATGCATTTTACGGCCGCGAATTGGATGTGCTTGCTGCCGTAGTGCTCGGTGGTGCAAGGTTAGGCGGCGGCCGCGGCACGATTCTCGGCGCCATCCTCGGCATCCTCCTGACCGCCATCACCGCCAACGGCCTGAACTTGCTCGGCATCTCGCCGTACGCGTTCAAGATGATCATCGGAGCCATCATCCTCATCGCCATTACCTTGTCGAGCGGCGGCTTCGCCAAGCTCGTCGGAGCGCGATTCACGTCACAAAGCGTAAAGGCCTCGTCATGAAAATGTCCTCATCTCAACGCGCGCCGCTCGTACCGGCAGACGTCGCCGGGTTGCTTGGGTTTCTCATCCTGGTCGTCGCTGTCCTGAGCTTCGCATCTGACCGCTTTTTCTCGGCGAGCACATTCGTGTCGGTAGCGTTCCAGTTGCCGGAGCTCGGGTTCTTTACGCTGGCCATGCTGATGCCTTTGATTTCCGGCGGCTTCAATCTCTCGGTGACTTTCACCGCGAACATTTCGGGGTTGGCCATGGCGTGGGTGCTTCGTACGTACGGCGGAGCGGACGCCGGCGCTTTAGCCATCATCCTCGGCATCGCTGCCGCGTTGGCCACAGGCGCCGCCGCCGGTTGGGTGATGGGCGCCGTCATTGCGCGTACGGGAGCAAGCCCCATCCTCGTGTCCTTGTCGATGATGATTTTCTTGCGCGGATTGGGGGAGTTCCTCACTCGTGGCGGCGACATCTCCGGGTTCCCGCCGTTTGTGCGCGAAATGGGCAACGGGGTCTTCCTCGGCGTACCGATTCCCCTCCTGATTTTTCTCGGCTGCGCGTTACTTTGGCACGTTGTCATGACACGGTCGCGGCTAGGCTTCGCCACACGCATGATTGGTTCAAATCTGGAAGCAACGCGATATTCCGGCATCGCGACGACACGCGCCGTCACTCGAATTTACATGCTATCGGGATTGATGTGCGGCGTCGCTGGCGTGGTGATGGCCGCCCAGTTCAACTCGGTTCGCGTTGGCCATGGCGAGGCCTTTCTGCTCATTTCCGTGCTTGCGTGTTTCCTTGGTCGCGTGGACCCATTCGGCGGCTTTGGTCGCGTGGTACCGGTCGTGATTGCACTTGTGATTCTGCAGGTTATCGCTTCTGGCCTCAATTTGCTCGGTGCCAACCAACACCTGGCGACTGCGCTGTGGGGCGTGTTCTTGCTTGCTGTGATGCTCTTCCGTTGGGCATGGGCGAAGGGCATTTCGAAAACTTTGGTCCGCAGGCGCGTGACCGCATCTGAAGGAGTTACACAATGAATAAGCTTGGCGTGCACGCACTGGTATGGGCTGGCGACCTCACCCCCGAATCGACTCGCAAAGTCTTGAGCCAGACCAAAGCTGCTGGTTTCGACCTGGCTGAACTGTCCTTGCATGGTCCGAAGGTCATGGACCTGGCGCTCACGCGGGATTTGCTGCAAGAGCATGAGTTGGATATCGGTTGCTCGCGCGGTCTCACCTTTGGTGCGGACGTGTCCAGTGAGGACTCTGCTACGGTCGCACGCGGGGTTTCGATGCTGGAGGAAGGTATCAGCGTCACGGCAGAGCTGGGTGGAGGCTACTTCGGCGGGATTCTTTATGGTGCGATGGGGAAATACAATGCACCGGTTACCAAGCAAGGCCGTCGTAATGCGATTGATTCGCTCAAGCGCATTGCTGATTTCGCGTTGAAGAAGAACGTGACGCTTGGGCTTGAAGTGGTAAATCGCTACGAGAGCAATTTGCTGAACACCGCTTCGCAGGCGCTTGCCATGATTGACGAGGTCGATGCGCCCAATGTTGTCGTTCACCTCGATACGTATCACATGAACATTGAGGAATCCGATTTTATGCAGCCGGTTCTGCAATGTGGCAAGCGTCTTGGCTACGTTCATATCGGGGAAAGCAATCGCGGGTACCTCGGGTCGGGGACGATCGATTTCTCTCAGTTCTTCCACGCACTCGCCATGATTGACTACAAGGGCGTCGTAACTTTTGAGAGCTTCTCGTCGACGGTCGTCAACGAGCAGCTGTCCAATGCGTTGGCAATCTGGCGCAACTTGTGGGACGACGGTATGGACCTGGCCAAACATGCGCGGGAGTTCATCGCTGGTGGCATCAACGCCGCCGCAAAAGCAAAAACGCACCACTAGGCGCCTACCGGATGAAGTAAGTGTCGCGACAATGGCTCGGCAACGGGGCTTCGGCGAGGATAAGAAGAGTTCTCGCCGACCGCCACTTTTTTGGAGTACCCTGGATTATGTCGACGATTGAAGACCGCTACCTCGGTCGCCTCCACCAGTTAGTTTCTGACGGGCGGCGCTACATCCTCGGTTTGGTTGGTGCGCCGGGTGCAGGCAAATCAACACTGGCGCAAGCAATCCTTGATGCTTTTCCCGGAAAGGCAGTGGTTGTGCCGATGGACGGGTTTCATCTTGCGAATGTTGAACTCTCCCGGCTCGGTCGCGCATCCCGCAAAGGTGCGGAAGATACGTTTGACAGTGCGGGGTATATTGCACTTCTGAGGCGCTTGCGTGAGCAGCGTCACGACGAAACAATCTACGCTCCCACATTTCGCCGGGAAATTGAAGAACCCATCGCCGGCGCAATCCCTGTGGCGCCTGATATGCCGCTTGTAATCACGGAAGGGAATTACCTTCTTCTCGAGCACGGCCATTGGAAAGCTGCGCGACCATTGCTCGACGAAGTCTGGTATATCAACGTCGACCCGGACGTGCGACGGCAGCGTCTTGTTACTCGGCATATTGGTTTCGGCCGGGACCAGGCTGCAGCAGAACAATGGGTTCAGAAAACTGACGAAGTGAACGCGACCTTGATTGATTTAACTAGAGAGCGAGCCGATGTTCAATTCCAGTGGTCATCGTAAGGCACATTCAGGGGTTCTAGCACCCCACGAGGCGATGCACCATGTGTTGCCTTCCTCGAGTATCTTTGGATTTCCGGCTGAACATTGATAGAACTTCGCGATGGAATCAATCAAGCGCTGGACGTTGAAATGGGCACACGGCGAGGCAGAGGTTCAAGCACTTGGTGGAATGCTTGCGCCGGTGCGCTTTGACCTTGGAGGCGGACGTTCTGTCTCTCCGGTGCACGTTGCTCCCTGGGAGGATGATGTACACCGACCTGGCCTTATGCGCGCGTTGCGCGGGGAATGGCCTTGCCTTCCGTTCGGAATGGTCGACGTACCTACGGGCTTGCCGCCCGATTTCCGGATTCGTGATGCCGATGATGACTGGGTTCACGGGTATGGCGCGAATCACATGTGGCAACTGGTGGAGCAAAGCGACCGCATGCTCACGCTTCAAATCGCCTACCCCTCTGACAGCGAGATTGAGAGGCTTGAGCGCAAGATTGAAGTGGAGCCTGACGCACCCGCGCTGGTCGTCTCACTTACCGTCCATGCCCGTCGTGACGTGAATTTGCCGTTCGCCCTTCATCCAACTTTTGCTGTTCCAGTGGGAGGCGTTGAAATCCTCGCTTGCGAGTATCAGGCCATCTACAGCTACCCCGTTCCACTAGAGCCCGGCGTCTCGCGAATTCTGCCGAACAGTACCATCTCGACCTTGAAGGAAATTCCGACCACGCAAGGGCTGATGGACGTGACCCGCCTGCCGTTGCCCGAAACAACCGAAGAGTTGTTGCAAATCGCAGAATGTAAGCCACCGTTTGTGTTGCGGTACCCGGAGCAGCACGCCGATGTATCTCTCGACTGGAATGCGGAAGAGCTTCCCGATGCGTTGCTTTGGATTAGCAACGGTGGGCGTACACACGAACCCTGGTCCGGGCGACACTTCGCCGTAGGGGTGGAACCGGCCAACAGCTTCTTTGACCTCAGCCGGGTGGCGATTCCGCCTGCCAATCATCCGCTCGCCGGCCGCACCGGAATGGTCTTCAAAGCAGGAGTGCCGCGGACCATTACGTACCGTTTGTCGGTACGGCGCTATGAAGACTAACGGCTGCGAAGGCTAAAACTGACATTGGAACGATTTTGACCGCCAAAGCGAAGGCCAATGCTACGAAACCGCTGAGTGCAGGGTTGAGACCGGACCCCATGGCATCGGCTTCGCCGTAAGAGAGGGTCGGGTACCGCTGCACCGGAAAGACTTTGGCGGCGTTCCGGACAGACAAAAAACCGCGCGAGCCAGCAAAGGCCGCGCGGTTATTTCATGGACTGTCGAAACACGAGGCCGTCGCGCGCCGCCTGGTCTTGAGTGTGGATGCATAGCCACAGTGCATCGAGAGGATGAACCGAAGCCATTTTTATATCTAGGCGTAAACCCTTATGATTGGTCGCGTGCATGCGTCTGCATGCGCCTGCCTGCCGCTGGCTAGCACGATGCGCTGACGCAGCGCCAATCCGCGTTTCCTTGGAGCACACCGTTCGGATGCTGAATCGCAAGTCCAACCCGTCGTCTTCGCAACGCTGGTCGAACTGGCTGTATGCCGTCGTCAGCGCGATCTACCGCAAGCGGCCGGTATGGATGGTGTCGTTTTCGACGAGCGAAGCCAGTCTGTCCGAAGGTTTGAGGGCGGCGTGCGCGTCGACGGCCATGCTCGCGCTCGGCAACGTGCTGCACGAACCGGCCTTCGCGTGGGCCGCGATCGGAGCCTTCTGGACCTGCCTCGCCGACGCGGCCGGCTCGAACCGCGCCCGCTTTGCGTCGATGATGGGCTTCGCGGTGCTGTCCACGCTGTGCGGTGGCCTGACGGCTTACGCTTCCGGCGCTGGAGCCGTGTTCGCCGCGCTCGCGGTGCTGGTATTTACGACACTCGGCGCGTTCGGCAGGATCTGGGGCGCGGCCACTTCGCAGGTGACGATTCTCGCGGCGACCGCATGCGTCGTGATGGTCGACCGGCCGATGCACAGTGTTCGGCAAGGCATGGCGTTTCTCGGCATCTATCTGGTCGGATGTCTGTTTGCCGTGGCGCTGAGCCTGACGGTCTGGCGCATTCATCCGTTCGGCACGAGCCGCTCGACGCTGCGCGCCGTGTACCTGCGTCTCGCCGATATCGCACTGGACAGCGCCCGCCTGCTCGAGCGGCGCGCGGCACGCGGCGAGTGGGCCACGCATGCCGCGAAATTTCGCGCCGATGCCCGCGCCGCGCTGGAGCGCTCGCGCAAAGTGCTGGCGCGCGTGCCCGCGTCGAGAACGGGCGGCCGTGAAACCTACGACACGCTGCTCGGCTTGCTGACTGACGGCGAAGCGTTGTTCGCGTACCTGATCGCCGTCTCCGGTGCATGTGAACGAGTCCCCGACGACGCATGGCGCGCGAAACGCGCGGCCCGCCTGCTGACAGTCATGGGCGACGTGCTGCGCGGCATCGGCGCGGCCGCCAACGACGCGCAGTGGGCGCGTCTCGCCGATCTGCAACTTCGCTTGCGGCGTTTTGCGCGGCGGCTCGAAACCGCCTTGATGGAACCCGTGAAGCTGAAGTCCGATTTCGAACTGGTCGACTTCACGCCGGTGCATGCGCAGCCCGAAGGCTGGCGCGACAGCGCCGCGCGGCGCTTCACGCGAACCTGGTCGACGCTCAAGGCCAACCTGTCGGTCGAATCTGTTGGCTTGCGGCATGCGGCGCGCGTCGGCGTGACGACCACCACGGGCTTTCTCGTGATCCGTGCGCTCGGTCTGCCGTTCGGCTACTGGGCCACCATGGCGACGCTGCTGATCTTGCAACCGTCGATTGCCGCGACCTGGCCGCGCAGTATTGAGCGGGCGGCGGGCAGCATCGTCGGCGGCGTGCTGGCGGCGGGTATCGGTTACGCGATCCATTCGCCGCTCGGCATTTCGCTCGCGGTGTTTCCGCTGGTGATGGCGACCATGGCGCTGCGTCCCGTCAGCTACAGCCTCTTCGTGCTGTTCCTTACGCCGACCTTCGTGCTGGTGGCCGACTTCGCGACGCCGGGCGCGAGCGAATTCGCCTATGCGCTCACGCGGCTCGGCAACAACGTGCTCGGCTGCGTGTTGGCGCTGCTGGCCACGTTCTATCTCTGGCCGACGCGCGAAAAGATCGACTATCGCGCGTATCTGGCCGAGGCGGTGCGCGCCAATCTCGCCTATCTGAGGGCCGCGCTGGAATCGCCTCGCCGCAGCGAGAAGGACATGGAGCGCTTGCGCCGCGCTGCCGGTCTGGGCAGCAATAACGCGGAGGAAGCCATTGGCCGGATGCGCCTTGAAAAACTCGAGGACTCGATGGTCGATACCGTCACGCTGACGGTGCTGAGCGTGTTGCGAAGAATGGCCGGCACCGCGACGCAACTGCGCCTGAGTACGAACCGGCGCGATATGCACGATGAACTCGGCGCGTGGGTCGCGACCGTGAGCGCGGACATCGACACCGCGTTGAGTCGAAATTTGCGGCCGGTGCGTCTCGCGCTTCCCGCGCGAGACGGGCTGACCTCACTGGAAGCCGATGCGGTGGGCGAGCTTGCGCTGATGCATCGGCTGCTCAACGAGCGGATGCGCGAGGCGAGGGGATAGCCAAGGCGGTGCAAGTCGGCACGAAGCTCAAGCATCAGGACTTGCTGGTTTGCTCTTCTTGAGCTTGCTCGTCGTCGGCAATCGCTTCGGGCTCAGGCAAAGGCATCACCGATTCGAGCGTACGCATGCCCGCCGCAAGCGCACGCTTTTCGGACGGCGACAGCCGCTTGACCCAATACTCCGCGCGTGACGCGCTTGACCGATCCGTCAATTCGAACGACGCCAGCACCTGCACCGGCTTGCGCGAACGCGTATAACGCGCGCCCTCGCCACTCACGTGTTTGTCGAAGCGCGCCTGCACATCGACGGCGATGCCTGTGTAGACGCTGCCGTCCGAGCATTCGAGCAGATAGAGAAACCAAGCCATGAATGCGCTTCAGCCTTTGAACGGATTGTGTTCGCGCAGCTCGTCCACATACGCGTGGATGCTGTTCTTTTCGTTGTCGAGAAAGTGGCCGACCGCATCGGCGAAAGCGGGATGCGCGAGCCAGTGCGCCGAACGCGTTACCGTGGGCAGGAAGCCGCGGGCCATCTTGTGCTCGCCTTGGGCGCCGCCTTCGAACGCGCCGAGCTTTTCCTCGATGCAGAATTCGAGCGGCTGGTAGTACGCCGTTTCGAAGTGCAGGCACGGCACGTGTTCCAGCGCGCCCCAATAGCGGCCATACAGTGTGCCGCCGGTTTTCGCGTCGCGCTGATACACCACGAGCGAACTCGCGATCGGCTTGCCTTCGTATTCGGCGATCACGAGCAGCAGGTTCTCCGGCATCGACGCGCCGATCATGCGGAAGAAATCGAGGTTCAGATACGGACTCGAAAAGTGCTCGCGATACGTCTGCCGATAGCACTTGCTGAAGAAACGCCAGTCCGCGTCCTGGATGTCCTCGCCGCGAATCCGGCGCATCGTCACGCCGGCCTCGTGCACTTTACGGCGCTCGGCGCGAATGTTCTTGCGCTTCTTCTGTTCGAGCGTGGAGAGGAAATCGTCGAAGTCGCGATAGCCGTCGTTCAGCCAATGAAACTGCACGCCTTCGCGTTGCATCATGCCCATTTCGGTGAGCGCGTCCGCTTCCGTTTCGGTGGGAAACAGCACGTGCAGCGAAGACACGTCGGCCTGTTCGGCGAACGCCATCAGCGTAGCCGCCAGATGCCTGAGCGCATGCGTATCCGCCGACAGCAACCGGTTGCCTTGCACCGGCGTGAACGGCACCGCGCACAACAGCTTCGGGTAATACGGCAAACCGTTGCGCTTGTAGGCGTCGGCCCAGGCCCAGTCGAACACGTACTCGCCGTACGAGTGCCCTTTCAGATACACGGGCGCGGCGGCCACGAGCTTGTCCGTGCGCGGGTCGGTCAGCGTGACGAATTGCGGCGCCCAGCCGCTATCCGCGACCGCGCAGCGGGTCGCATGCAAGGCGCTCAAGAACTCATGCCGCAGAAACGGCGTGGGCTGCGACTGCTGCGCGAGAAGGGCATTCCATTCGGCGGCGTCCACCTCGGAGGGCGACGCCAGAATGCCCGTGCGATAATCAAAGCGTTCCTGGTTCAATCTGTGTGACTGTTCCCAATGAGCGGCGCGGCGCTCTGAGCGCGATGCCGTTCGTTTATCCGATTTGTCCATTCCGTCGAGCTAACCAGCCGCGGTACTCGCAAGCCACGTCGGCTTGCCTGTCGATCCTGCCATGAAGACCCGAATCGCTCTTGCTCAAATCAATGTCACCGTCGGCGACTTCGCCGGCAACGTCGCGAAGATCGTCGCTGCCGCGCGCACCGCGCACAACGATGGTGCGAAGCTGCTGATCGCGCCTGAACTCGCGCTGTCCGGCTACCCGCCCGAAGATCTGCTGCTGCGTCCCGCGTTCTATGCCGCGAGTGCGGCGGCGTTGGCCGACCTCGCTCTCCAACTGAAGCCGTTCGCCGGCCTGCATGTGATCGTCGGCCATCCCCTACGTGATGTTGCGCACAGCGCGGCGCACGGCCATGGTAATGCAAACGCGCCGATCGAGCGCGGCGTGCCGCCGGTCGATACCTTCAACGCGGCCTCGCTGATCGTCGACGGAGAAGTGCGCGGCACCTATCGCAAGCAGGATTTGCCCAACACCGAGGTGTTCGACGAGAAGCGCTACTTCGCGTCCGACCCGCAGCCGTTCGTGTTCGAGCTGGACGGCGTGAAGTACGGCGTGGTGATCTGCGAGGACGCATGGCATGCGTCGGCTGCGCAAATGGCGAAGGCGGCGGGCGCGCAAGTGGTGCTGATTCCGAACGGTTCGCCGTATCACCTGAACAAGGAAGCGGTGCGCTTCGACATTCTGCGCGCACGGATTCGCGAGACCGGATTGCCGATGGTCTATGTGAACATGGTCGGCGCGCAGGACGAGCTGGTGTTCGACGGCGGCTCGTTCGTCCTCGACGCGCAAGGCGAACTGGTCGCGAAGATGGCGCAGTTCGAGGAAGCGACCGCGATCGTCGAATTCGAAGACGGCAAGCCGCTGCCCGCGCCGATCGCGCCGGAGCTGTCGATCGAGGCGCAGGTCTATGCCGCGCTCGTGATGGGCGTGCGCGACTATATCAACAAGAACGGTTTCCCGGGCGCGCTGATCGGCCTGTCCGGTGGCGTGGATTCGGCGCTGGTGCTGGCCGTCGCGTGCGATGCGCTCGGCGCGGACCGGGTGCGCGCGGTGATGATGCCGTCGCGCTACACCGCGGACATTTCCACCACCGACGCCGCCGAGATGGCGCGCCGCGTCGGCGTGCGCTACGACGAAATCGCGATCGCGCCGATGTTCGACGCGTTCCGCGGCTCGCTCGCGCAGGAGTTCGCGGGCCGCGCCGAAGACGCCACCGAAGAAAACATTCAGGCGCGCATTCGCGGCACCCTGCTGATGGCGCTCTCGAACAAGTTCGGCTCGATCGTGCTGACCACCGGCAACAAGAGCGAAATGGCGGTGGGCTACTGCACCCTGTACGGCGACATGGCCGGCGGCTTCGCGGTCATCAAGGACATTGCGAAGACGCTCGTCTACCGCCTGTGCCACTACCGCAACCAGGCTACCACTTTCGACAAGCGGGACGTCATTCCCGAGCGGATTCTGACGCGCGCGCCGTCGGCGGAACTGCGCGAGAACCAGACCGATCAGGACAGCTTGCCGGAGTACGAAGTCCTCGATGCGATCATGCGCATGTACATGGAAGAGGACCGCTCGCTCGCCGAAATCATCGCGGCGGGCTATGCGGTCGAAGACGTCAAACGCGTCACGCGCCTCATCAAGATCAACGAATACAAGCGGCGTCAGGCGCCGATCGGCATTCGCGTCACGCATCGCGCGTTCGGGCGCGACTGGCGTTATCCGATCACGTCGCGCTACACCGAACCGGTGGAGTGAGCCGCGGCGAATGACTGCGGACTAACCCGAAGCGCGTGCCGGATTGCCGCAACGCATCCGGCGCGGCGTAGAATAAAAACATCCATTTCCCTTTCACTCTTCCAGACACGAGACGAGGTTCGCCATGAAGCGCATCACTGCAGTCATCAAACCGTTCAAACTTGACGAAGTGCGCGAGGCGCTCGCCGAAGTCGGCCTCACCGGGCTGACCGTGACCGAGGTCAAAGGCTTCGGCCGTCAGAAAGGCCATACCGAGCTCTATCGTGGTGCAGAGTATGTGGTCGACTTTCTGCCGAAAGTGAAGATCGAAGTGGTGGTGGCCGACAATCAGTGCGACCAGGTGATCGACGCGATCATCGGCGCGGCGCGCACCGGCAAGATCGGCGACGGCAAGATTTTCGTCGCGGACGTCGAGCGCGTGATCCGCATTCGTACGGGCGAAGAAAACGAAGCAGCGGTTTGAAGCACCAGAGTTCGTCGCCTCAAAGCAGGTGTCAAGCGTCGGGATTTGCCAGCTGCAGTCAGCCGCACAACCATGAGTGCACCGCGCCGGTGCGTTCGAGTGGTGGCAAAACCGTGCGCTCAAATAAAAAACGGTGCGATACCCTTTCGGACATCGCACCGATACGCGCCTCTCGCAGCAGCGTGAAAAAGATTCTCTTGAAGAACTCTTGATTACACCCCGAAGGAAGTCCCTTCGGGGAACACCGTTCGATTAGAACGAGTGTTGAATACCTGCGTACACGCCCGACTGGCTGTGACCCGGCAGCGGGTTGTCCGTGCTGGTTGCCGTACCGGCGTTGTTAGCATTCAGGCCGTAGTTAGCCGTCTTGCTGTTTTGCGTCGTTGCGATCTGGATGTCCAGCAGCGTGCGCTTGGACAGGTTGTACGAGCCGCCGATCGTGTAGATCGTCGCGTTGCCTGCGCCATTGTTGCCGTTCACGTGGTAGACCGCCGCGATCAGCGCTGCAGCCGGCGTTGCTTGCCACGTCACACCGCCCCATTCGTGATCCAGAGTGGTCGGCTGGCCCGGCAGAACGTTCTGCGCACCTGCCGAACGGACAGCCTGGTAAGCAGCCTGAACCTTGAACTGGCCGAGGAAGACGTTCACGAGAGCCGAGTATTCACGCGATGCCGCGAATACGCCGTTGCCGATATTGGCCGTATTGACCGCGCTCGGGTTCGGGCCGTACAGCACGCCGTTAGCCGGATTGCGGATTTCGTCGTAAATACCGCGAATCTGGAACAGCGAGCTCGTGTAGGTAACCTGCGCGCCAGCTTCGCGACCTTGCGGGGTCGTGCCGTTGCCGTTCCAGCTCGTTGCGTTCGACAGCGCGTATTGACCGTAGAAGTCAAAGCCGGCGATCTTCGGCGACTGGTATGCGAAGTTGTTGCTCGATTGCGGCCAGTTGCGGCCACGCACCAGCGATGCCGACGACCAGTTCGATTGACCGAACGGGTCGAAGTCCCACACGCCGTTCGAGATGTACAGCATGCGGCCCATCGTGAACGTACCGTACTGGTCGTTCGACAAGCCGACAGTTGCCCAACGATTGAAGAGACCGCCGCCGCCAGGACCTGCACCCGTCATGGTGTTGAAGGAGCCTTCCAACTGGAACAGGACCTTGTTGCCGCCACCGATGTCCTCAACGCCCTTCAAGCCCCACAGACTGGTACCCCAGTCGCCGCTTTCTGCGCGCCAGCGGTTCGTGCTGCCAGTTGCCTGGCCAGCTGCGTTCGAGCCTTGCGGAACGCCCGTCATGTATTCGATACCGGCGTCAAGGCGGCCGTACAGCGTCACGCTGCTTTGGGCGTGCGCAACAACACCGGCTGTCATCAGCGCAGCGGCGAGCAAAGCTTTCTTCATCTTCTCCTCCATACCCTGTCAAAAAGTGAAACCCAGTACTGCGAATGGTGCTCGGCCGCGATTTGCGCCGAACAGAAATCGGTACCAGGGAGACTAGCGGGTGGATTGGGTCTCCTGCCGTGACGTGTAGCCTTGGGGCTATCTGGTCGCCATGCCGATCCCTCGCCGACCGGTTCTCCTCTGTGCTTTGAAGTGAAACTACTTTTAATGAACTTTGTTTTGCTACTTTGGTTACTAATTTATCAAAAATACCCTGAACTGGGAGAAGAAATTAGTACCTGCCTCGATCGATGTCTCCAAATTGCAATACGAATGTGCGCGACGACCCGTTACAAGGCCTTCGAAAAACGCGAAAACCCTTATGCGACAAGGGAATCACGGATCGGCGCGGGCAACGTTAAGGATTGCCACTATTGACGCTTTAAATGCGGCAGAGTAGGGCGAAAAGGCGGGAGTTCGAGGCTTGCGGGGCGCGGTTTTCGCGGCGGAAATCGCCGGAATGCACAGGTGAGCGAAACAAAAAAGGCGCTAGTAAGCGCCTTGTAATGCTACTTTGACTACAACCCAAATAGCGGGCTGAATCCGGGGTTTTGTTGAGTTTATTATTTGAGGCTTCCGGACAGGAACTGCTTGAGCCGGTCGCTCTTCGTGTTCCTGAATACTTCGTCGGGATGGCCTTCTTCTTCCACCCGGCCTTGATGCAGAAACATCACGTGATTCGACACGTTGCGCGCAAACGCCATTTCATGCGTGACGACGATCATCGTGCGGCCTTCTTCGGCGAGCGTCTGCATGACCTTGAGCACTTCGCCGACCAGTTCGGGGTCGAGCGCGGAAGTCGGTTCGTCGAACAGCATCACATCCGGATGCATGGCCAGCGCACGCGCGATCGCGACACGCTGCTGCTGCCCGCCTGAAAGATGTGACGGATATTGCTTCTCCAGGCGCGGCGCGAGCCCCACCTTTTCCAGATACTCACGCGCGCGATCTTCGGCTTCCTTGCGCTTCAGACCCAGCACGTTGACGGGCGCCTCGATGATATTTTCGAGCACGTTCATGTGCGACCACAGGTTGAAGTGCTGGAACACCATCGACAGCCTGGTCCGCACGCGCTGCAACTGCTTCGGGTCCGACACGCGCAACGCGCCGTTCTTGCCAATCTGCGTGCGCACTTCCTCACCGTCGACGAAGATGCGCCCGGCGTTCGGCTGCTCGAGAAAGTTGATACAGCGGAGCATCGTGCTCTTGCCCGAACCGGACGAGCCGATCACGCTGATCACATCGCCGGCGTTGGCCTTGAGCGACACGCCCTTGAGAACTTCGTTGTCGCCGTACTGTTTGTGAAGCTCATCGACGAAGAGCTTTTGCTTCTTGGTGGTCATCAGGATCCTTGGGCATGCTTACTTGCGGAGGGCGCGGTGCCCCGGGTTACTTGCCTTGCGGCCGCAGGTAAGCGAGCCAGCGGCGCTCGGCGCGGCGGAACAGCCACACGAGCGCGAAAGAAATGCACAGATAGAGCAGGGCTGCGATGCCGAATGCATTGAACGACTGATACGTCGCGGAGTTCACATCGCGCGCGATCTTGAGAATGTCCGGCACGGTCGCGGTAAACGCGACGGTGGTCGCATGCAGCATCAGGATCACTTCATTGCTGTAGTAGGGCAGCGCGCGGCGCAATGCCGACGGCAGAATCACGCGCCGGTACAGCGTGAACGACGACATGCCGTACGCGCGTGCCGCTTCGATCTCGCCGTATGGCGTCGCCTTGATCGCGCCGGCGAAAATCTCGGTGGTGTACGCGCAGGTGTTCAGCGTGAAAGCGAGCAGCGTGCAATGCATGCCGTCGCGGAAGAACGCATTGGTGAGCTCGTGATTGCGAATGACTTCGAGGCTGTACAAGCCGGTGTAGCAGAGCAGCAGTTGCACGTACAGCGGCGTGCCGCGGAAGATGTACGTATACAGCCACACGAGGCGGGAGAGCCACTTCCTCTTCGACACGCGCGCAACCGCGAACGGAATCGACAGGCAGAAGCCGAGCCCGATCGACACCACCAGCAGCCACAGCGTGATCGCGACGCCGGTGATGCGATAGCCGTCGGTGTAGAGATAGTTGCGCCAGTATTCCTGAATGATCTCGATCATAGATCCGCCTTTCGCACGCCGGTCGAGTAACGCTTTTCGAGGTACATCAGCACGAAGTTGGACACTGTGGTGATGACGAGATAGATCGCCCCTGCGAACAGGGTGAAGAAGAAGAACCGCAGCGTGCCTTTGCCCGCGTCCTGCGAAGCCTTGACCACGTCGGCGAGACCGATGATCGACACCAGCGCGGTGGCCTTCACCATCACCTGCCAGTTGTTGCCGATGCCGGGCAGCGCGAAGCGCATCATCTGCGGGAACATCACGCGGGTGAACACCTGCCAGCCCGTCATGCCGTAAGCCGCGCCGGCTTCGAGCTGGCCGCGCGGCACCGCGAGAAACGCGCCGCGGAAGGTCTCGGTGAAGTACGCGCCGTAAATGAAGCCGAGCACCGCGACGCCGGCCACGAAGGGATCGATGTCGATCTGGTCCCAGCCGAGCAGATCGGTCAGGTTGTTCAGCCAGATCTGGATGCTATAGAAGAGCAGAAGCATCAGCACCAGGTCGGGCACGCCGCGCACGAGCGTGGTGTAGACCGTGCCGACGCCGTAGGAGAAACGGTTTTTCGACAGTTTCGCCGCCGCGCCGAGCAGGCCCAGCACGAAAGCGAACGCCAGCGACAACACCGCCAGTTTGACGGTCTGCCAGGTGCCGTTGAGGAGCAGCGGGCCGTAGCCTTGAAGGAACATATGGGGTCCTTGACGATGTGTTTGCGACACACCGCGAAAGACGCGGCCAACTCTGCGCCGCGTTTGCCGCGAGCCTGAGGCTCGCTGTGACCTGCGGCGCACAGCGCACCGCTGTGCAAATCATGACTGCATGGCCGTTGCCGGTCTTGCAGCGCGCTTTTCGACTCTCGTTGTGAAACTGCTTGTGAATCTACTGCCGACTGTATTACGAAGCCTCGTGAAAGCCCATGCGGGCGAGCCCCGAGTTTCGTGGGTGCTGCATTCTGTGCCCGGGTTCAGTGTCCAGACTCGATGCCCGGCTCAATGCCCGGGATAGATGTCGAAGTCGAAGTACTGCTTCTCGAGCTTCCTGAACGTGCCGTCCTGGTGAACCTGCGCCAGCGCCTGGTTGAACATCGCCTTCAGCTCGGCGTCGTCCTTGCGCAGGCCGATGGCCGTGCCTTCGCCGATCGTCTTCGGGTCCTTCACTTCCGGGCCCGCCCAGCCGAAGCCTTTGCCGCGCGGCGTCTTCAGGAAACCGGCATCGGCCTGCACTTCGTCCTGCAAGGCGGCGTCCAGACGCCCCGAAGCGAGGTCGGCGTACACCTGATCCTGATTCTGATAAGGCACCACGGTCACGCCTTTGGGCTCCCACCAGACTTTGGCGTAGGCTTCCTGAGTCGAACCCTGTTCGACGCCGACGCGTTTGCCCTTCAGCGAATCAGCCGTGGGCAGCAGCGGCGAGCCTGCCTTGGCAATCATGCGGGCGGGGGCGTCGAACAGCTTGTCGGAGAAGTCGATCTGCTCGCGGCGCTTGTCCGTGATGGTCAGCGACGACACGATCGCGTCGTACTTCTTGCCCTTCAACGCCGGAATGATGCCGTCGAGATCCTGCTCGACCCACACGCATTTCACGTTCATCTTCGCGCACAGTGCGCGGGTCAGATCGGCGTCGAAGCCGACCACCTGACCGTTGGGCGCCTTGGATTCGAACGGCGGATAGCTGGCGTCCACCCCGATTCGCACGGTTTTCCACTCTTTCGCCAGCGCGCCGGTGGCCATGACCGCAAGCGCCACGCAGAGTGCGAACTTCTTCATGTTTCTCCTGGGTCAAACTGATCGTCGTGGTGCTTCGATCTCGACGACCGCCGGCTCGTGGCCGGCCGTCGCTATTCTAGGCGGTCAAAATTGTCGCGCCGCTCGGGTTTCTGCTGCGGAGCGCGGCGCGTGCATCCGATGCATCGAGGCAGTCCGGCGCGGGTCTGAAAACTGCAGCCGACCCACCGCGGCCCGCCATGCCGGGCTCGCCGGTGCGCCTTCGGCACGCACGCAATCTCGAAAAGCGCGGTATTTTACCCGAACAGGGACGAGGCGCCAGTCCGGGACGCCGGCGGCGGCAAACTGGCGCGCGCGGACGTTGTGCGGGCGCGACGCTGGTGCGTTCTTTCCAGGCCGTGCGAGGCCGGTCGCGCTTGCGGCGGATGCGCGACTCATGTGCGGGGCGTTTGTCGTACCTATGCCGAGGCCGGAATCGCAGCCGCGGTCTTGCACGCGCGGCCGGAACATCGCCCGGACCAGCGCCGGACCGCGCCAACGCCCGATTGCACGGATTTATGGAACGATCCGGTGCACCCGCGCCGATTGTTTAGTGCAGGCCATGCCCATACATTCTCGGCATCGCTATTTACTCACCAGGAGTACTTCCATGTTCGAGATTCGCCGCTCCGAAGAACGCGGTCACGCCAACCACGGCTGGCTCGACTCGTATCACAGCTTCTCGTTTGCCGACTATCGCGACCCCCAGCACGTGCATTTCGGCCCGCTGCGGGTCATCAACGAAGACCGTATCGCCGGCGGTGAGGGCTTCGGCACGCACGGCCATCGCGACATGGAAATCGTCACGTATGTGCTCGAAGGCGCGCTGGCTCACCGCGACAGCATGGGCAACGGCTCGACGATCCGTCCCGGCGACGTGCAGCGCATGAGCGCCGGCACGGGCGTGCAGCACAGCGAGTTCAACGCGTCGCAGGACGAATCTGCGCACCTGCTGCAGATCTGGGTAATTCCGCAACGCGCGGGCGATCAGCCCAGCTACGAGGAAAAGCGCTTCGACGCCGCCGACAAGCGCGGCCGCCTGCGCGTGGTCGCGTCGCCCGACGGCCGCGACGGTTCGGTGACGATCCACGCGGATGCGTCGATTTACGCGGCGTTGATCGACGGCGCGGAATCGGCCACGTTCGCGCTGCCCAAAGGACGGCTCGCCTATGTGCACGTGGCGCGCGGCGCGCTGACGGTGAACGGCGAGACGCTCCATGCGGGCGACGCCGCCAAGCTCAGCGACACGGATACGGTGACGCTGGAGAAGGGCGAGAACGCTGAAGTGCTGCTGTTCGATCTGGGGCAGCTCAACGGCTAAGCCGTGCTCGTTCGGCTGCGTTTTCACTGAAGGAATAGTTGAAGGCGCAACGAGCAAGCCTCACGCATGCATCGCGACGGTCCGCACGCACGCACCGCGCCGCATCGCGTAGTCAAAAAAAACGCCACGGAAGGCCAACCTCCGTGGCGTTTTTGCATCCAGCAACGCAGACGGCCGCGCGGGCCGCCTGTGCATCGATACCGGGCCGCTTACTGATTGGCCGCCGGCGCCGATGCCGCGCCCTTGCGATGCTCCCAGCGCTCGTGCATCTTTTCATGACGCGACTCCATCTTCGCAAAGCGCTGTTTGAGCTCCGTGCTGACGGTGGTCTTCTGCTGGTCGTTCAGGCCGTTGTAGAACTTGAGCCAGGCATCCGAGGTTTGCTGACGCAGTTGCGCGTCTTTCTGCTCGACTTGCTGGTGCGCGGCCGCCATGGCGTTCAAATCCAGGATCGGCTGTTGCTGCGCAGCCTTGAACTGGTTCTTGATCTGTTCATGATTGGCGCGCATGGCCTCGTGGTTCTGCTTCATGGTGTCGAGCGCGGCTTGCCACTGCTTTTCCTGATCCGCGTTCAGCTTCAACTGATCGTGGAGCTGGGTCAATTGCTTCATGAAGTGGCCGTGCCAGCCGCCGGGGCCGCCGTGTTCGGCGGGTTGTGCGGCATAGGCAGCGCCCGCGCCGATGGCGAGAGCAGTGGCGGCAACGGCGAGAACGCGCGACATCTTTTTGGTAGACATGTGAGACTCCCTGTAATGGAATAGCCGACGATGCAACCGGTTAAAGTGGACGGCCTGCATTCGGTAAGACACAGCGTAGAGAACTGCGCAGTTCGCTGTGTTACGTGGCAGGATGCGGCTGTTACGGGGGATTACGCACACCTTTCACCGTAACACCCGGTAACCCTTGGGGCCGGTTTGAAATCGAAAACCCATCCTGCTGCGCGTTAAACTTCATCCCATGGCTACTCAAATACTTGTTGTCGACGACGACGTCGAATTGCGCGATCTGCTCCGCGACTATCTGGCCCGCCAGGGCATCGAGGTTTCGGTGCTGCACGACGCGGGCTCGCTCGAGCGCAGGCTCGAACGCGAGCGCCCGGATCTGATCGTGCTCGACCTGATGATGCCGGGGGTCGACGGGCTCACGGCGCTGCGCAAGCTGCGCGCGTCGGGCGACGACATCCCCGTGATCATGCTCACGGCGCGGGCGGACGACGTCGACCGCATCGTCGGGCTGGAACTCGGCGCGGACGACTACCTCGGCAAGCCGTTCAATCCGCGCGAGTTGCTCGCGCGCGTACAGGCGGTGCTGCGCCGCCGCCGCACGCTGCCGTCGGCGGCGGCGCCGGAGCAGCGCGAGCCGTTCAATTTCGGCCGCTTCACGCTGGACTTCCAGTCGCGCACGCTGCATCTGGAAGACAAGCCGCTCACGTTATCGGGCAGCGAATTCGCGTTGCTGAAGATTTTCGTCAATCACCCCATGCGCACGCTCACGCGCGAGCGCTTGCTCGAACTGCTGCACGGTCCGGAATACGACGGCACCGACCGCGGCATCGACGTGCAGGTCTGGCGTCTGCGCCGCATTCTCGAAACCGATCCGTCCACACCGCGCTTCATTCAGACTGTGCGCGGCCGCGGCTACGTGTTCGTGCCCGACGGCGAACAGCATGCGCCGGCCCATTGATTCGCTGTTCGGGCGGCTAGCGCTGCTAGTCGTCGCGGTGCTGCTGCTGTCGCATTTCGCGTGGTACGCGCTCATGCGCCTAGAGCGCAGTCAACTGCAAACGCGCTACGCGGTCGAGGAAGCGACCTTCCTCGTCGACGCGGTGCGTCAGCACGTCGCCCGAACGCCGGATCAGCCATTGCCGTCGCGCGTCAAACTGGTCGACCCGGCGAGCCCTGAAGTGCCGCCGGAGGCCGTGGACATGCCGCCGCCGCTCGAACGCTTCGTCGAAGACGTGCGCGACCGCATGCCGTCCGGCACGCAGGTGCGCGTCGGCCTGCCGGGTCGTCCGCCCACGCTATGGGTGCGCGCCACCTCCGACCGAAGCTGGATCGTCGTACCGGTGCAGCCGTTGCGCACGCCGCGCTCGCTCGACCGCACGGTGCTGTGGCTTGCCATCATTTTCTCGTTCGCGGTGATGGCGGCGCTGTTCGCCGCGTGGGCGCTGCAGCAGCCGTTGCGCTCGCTCGCCCAGGCGGTGGCGCGCTTCGGCCGCGGCTTGCCGGTGCCGCCGGTGCCGGAGCGCGGGCCGCGCGAATTGCGGCAACTCACGCACGGTTTTAATCAGATGGTCCAGGAAGTGGCGCGCACGGAAAACGACCGCGCCGTGATGCTGGCGGGCGTCGCGCACGATCTGAAAACGCCGCTCGCGCGTTTGCGGCTGCGCGCCGAAATGATGGACGAAGTGAAGATGCGCGACGGCGTGGTGCGCGACGTCGATTCCATGACGCATATCGTCGAACAGTTTCTGGTGTTCGCGCACGACGGCGCCGATCGCAGCGAAGCGGTGGAAGTGGACGCGCAGTGCGAGCGGGTGGTGCGCAGCTATCGCGCGGTAGCCTCCGGTGTGGCCACCGTGCAGACGGAACTCAATGCGGGGCCGGCGTTCCTGTTGCCCGCCGCCACGCTCGACCGGATTCTGTCGAACCTGCTCGACAACGCGCATGCCTACGGTGCGCCGCCGATCGTCGTCGCCACGGCGCGTACCTCGCAGGGCTTCACCTTGTCGGTGAGCGACAGCGGCAGCGGTATCGCGGCCCAGGACCTGATCAACGCCAGCCGGCCTTTCGTGCGGCTCGATCCGGCGCGCGGCGGCAACGGCCATAGCGGTCTCGGGCTCGCCATTGTCGAGCGGCTGGTAAGGCGTGCGGGCGGGGAGTGGGAGATCGGCAACCACGGTGGCCGTGGTTTGCGAGTCTTGATGAGTTTTCCGTTTGAAGTGCTGCCGCGGGTCGCAGCGGCGTCGGAAAGCGCCTGGTAAGTCGTGCAGTGCGCGGTGTTGGCTTCCCGGCCCGCGCCGTGCCCTCGGGATCCGAACGCAAGGTTCGGAGGTGCGGCCGGAAACCGGCGCGCTAGTCCGAGAACAACGTATTCAGCGCATTCGCCGCGTCGCTATCCACCGTATTCCACGTCACCGTTTCGGCTTCGAAAATATAGTGCGTGGTGTATTTGCCGAGACGCGCCAGGATCTCTTCCTGAATCAGTTCCGGCGCCACCTCCAGTTTCAGATACCACGCGGTGGACGACAGGCGCGTCTGGAACGCGCCGTATTCAGCCAGCAGATGGTCGAACGCGTCAGCATCCTGATCGCGACACACGATCACCAAATTTCCCTTCATGCGAATCTCCCGTTAAAGCGGTAGCGGCAACCTCGATATCAGGGTCGATCATACCTGCTTCGTTAGGGGATGCCCGAGGGCGGGTCTTGCCTTGCATCAGCTTGCGTGCTGATTGAGACGCCGGTGTCTGGCGTCTGCCGAGCGCATCACCACACGTTGGCCACCGTGCGGGTGGGCGGTGCGGTGTCGTCGGGCGGCAAGGCTTCGGTGCGGTCGCGGCCGCCCGATTTCGCCGCGTAGAGCGCCATGTCGGCGCGGCTCATGATTCGCTCGGGCAGATCGTCGGGCGAGAGTTCGGTGATGCCGATGCTCACGCTCAAGCCCACCGAAGCGGGCAGCTTCGGCGAAGGGACCGCTTTCAGACGCAGCCGCAAGCGTTCGACGACTTCGTGGCCGCCGGCCAGATCCGTGGCCGGCAGCAGCAGGCCGAACTCTTCGCCGCCGAGCCGGCCGATCGCGTCGGCGCCGCGCAGCTCGGCGCGGCAGGTGTCGACGAAATGTTCGAGCGCGCGATCGCCGGCGGCGTGGCCGAAGCGGTCGTTGATCTGCTTGAAGTGGTCGAGGTCGGCGATCGCCATGCACAGCGGTTCGTGGCCGGCATGCGCGCGTTCGATCTCATGGCGCAGCAGGTCGAGAAAGTAGCGCCGCGACAGCGCGCCGGTCAGCGCGTCGTGGCGCGCCTCGGCCGACAGCAGCGTGTTGGCGGATTGCAGTTGTTCAGCGAGATCGCGCGTGGCGCGATGGTGGCGACGCTCGCGCACATACGACACCGTGATCACCCACGCCAGCGCGACTGTACCGGCCAGCGTCAGAAACACCAGCAAATGATCGCGCTTGTGATTGCGCAGCAGTTCCGGCCAGGCCACGAGCGGATCGACCAGATGCGCCGACAGCCCCGAGTTCAGGCCGCCGCGCGTCTGATAGAGCGACGGCATAGGCCGGTCGGACATGCCGAACAGTTGCCCGGCCACGGCTGACGGCACCCACGGCGCCTGTTCGCGCACTTGCGAATCCACGCTGATATGGATGTCGGGAATCGCGTCGCGCAGGTAGATGACCTTGCGCTCAGCGGGCGTCATTTGCGTGACGCGTGAGTTCGGCAGCGCGCGGCCTTCGAGCTCGCTGTTGTGCGCCATGATGATGACGCCGTTGTCGTCGGCGACGAAGGTCCCGGCGTGCGCGACCCAGTGGCGCAGCCGGGCGATCCCGACCTTGGCGACGACCACGCCGACCAGCAGACCGTCCGCGTATGCCGGCGCGGCGATGAAGATGCCGGGCTCGCCGCTCGCGCGGCCGACGCCATAGGCTTCGGAGAACGCGCCGAGCAGCGCGTTCGTCAGGTAGCCGCGCACGCGCATGTCGGTGCCGACGAAGGAGCGCTCGGCCGCGAGCGGATTGTTGATGGAGTTGCTCGAGGCGACGCAGACGCCGTTGGCGTTGACGAGCCAGATCTGGTCGAGCCCGGAGAAGCCTTGCGCGTCGTGCAGGAAGTTGCTCACGGCGCTCATCTGCTTGTCTTTCAGCAACGCGGCGCGCAGGACGGGTTCCGTCGCTTCGCCGTTCACGGCATAATTCTGGGATTGCACCAGAGCGCGCTGGACCACGTCCATCTCGGCCATGGTTGCGGGGATGGCGCGAGACATCGCAAGGTCGCTGGCGATCACTTCCGCCATGTTGTCCACGATCGACGCGGACATTTGCCGCTGCGCACGCAGGGCTGCGTCCAGCTCTTGCTGTACCATCCGGTCCGCAACCATGCCGGCCACGAACCAGCAAACCAGGACGATCAGCATGAAGCTGACCGGCCCGGTTGCCTGGCGCAAGGTTGTCCTGTTCATCGACTCTCTGATCCGTCTTGTGACATGCAACTGGCTCTTTCGTGGCAGCGCGCTTGCGCTGTTTCGCCCCTGTGGAAGCGGTCGGCAATACGCCGTCGCTGTGGCCCGGGATAAACCGATAACAGGCGTCGTCTCCTGATTTTAACCGTCATGGGGCCAGACGCCACCGTTATTGCGGGAATGCGAAGTGCGACTGCCGCGTCCATTAGGTTATTAACGGCAGCCCGGCCGGATTCTTGATGGTTGTTCGGATTTTTCGGGTGGGCTTCTGGGCTATCGCGGCAGCCGCCACGAGGGCCGAAGATGTGGTCGGCGCGCCACGATAAATAGTCTGAGTCGCGAACAGTGCTCGCTGGCGCGAGGGCGGCAATCTGAGGTTTTCCGCTATTTATTGCTATTTGCCGCGAAAGGTTGTGCCTGAAACATAGGATGGTGTAGTGTCGTGCCGTCCAAAACAAGGAAAGCTCGCCAGCCCTTACGGGCGGCGCCTGCGGCGACAGGAGTCTGGCTTGACGGTTGTGGTCCTGGGCGGGTTCGTCCACGGACACATTCGTCACCGGTTCACGTGTCTCCAACGCTAACGATTTACCGCGCACACGCGTTTTGCCATGCCTGATTTCCGCTTTCCGGACCGATCTTCAGACCGCCGCGCCGAAGCCGCGGCCTCCTTGCTGTTCTTGAGCGCATGGTTCGACGGGGAGGGCATCTGATGGACTTCAGCTTCAACCTGAAGCGCACCGCCAATGCTTCGGCATGGCGGGTGCTGCCCAACCGCTGGGACTTCGTCGCCTTCCCGCTGATCATCTGTGTGATCGCCATGGCGGCGATCGGCTTTCACGAGACCTTGGCGCCCATGTCGACGCTCAAGACTCAAGTCATCTCGCTCGACCCGGCGAACCTGCCTGAATATGCAATGCGCACCACGCTGCGCATGCTCGCGGCCATGGTCGCCTCGCTGACCTTCACACTCGTGTACGGCACGCTGGCGGCCAAGAGCCGCCGCGCCGGGCTCGTGCTGGTGCCGATTCTCGACATCCTGCAGTCGGTGCCGGTGCTGGGCTACATTTCGTTTACGGTCACCTTCTTTTTAGCCCTGTTCCCGGGGCGCGTACTCGGTGCCGAGCTCGCGGCGATCTTCGCGATCTTCACGAGCCAGGCGTGGAACATGACGTTCAGCTTCTATCAGTCGCTGCGAACCGTGCCGCGCGATCTGGACGAAGTCTCGCGCGGTTTTCACCTGACTTCATGGCAGCGCTTCTGGAAGCTGGAAGTGCCGTTCTCGATGCCGGGCCTCATCTGGAACATGATGATGTCGATGTCGGGCGGCTGGTTCTTCGTGGTCGCCTCCGAGGCAATCACGGTCGGCAACAGAACGATCACGCTGCCGGGAATCGGCGCCTATCTCGCGCAGGCGATCTCGGACAAGAACCTGCACGCGATCGGCTGGGTGATCCTCGCGATGACGGTCGTGATTCTCGCCTACGACCAGTTCCTGTTCCGTCCGCTTGTCGCGTGGGCCGACAAGTTCCGCATGGAAACCACCAGTTCGGGCGACGCGCCGGAATCGTGGCTGCTCGATCTGATCCGCCGCACCCGCCTGATCCACCGGCTGCTGGTGCCGCTCGGCTGGATGTTCGCCAAGGCCGCGCGCGTGCCGTTGCGGCTGCCGGCGTTCCAGGGGCCGCGCTTCCAGATTCCGCAGAAGCAGAAGAGTTCGCGCGTCGGCGATATCGTGTGGGCGACGCTGGTGCTGCTGACGACCGTCTATGTGGTGTATCGCGTCGTGATCTATGTGCGCACCGGTGTGTCGCTGGATGAAGTCTGGCACGTGTTCGTGCTCGGGCTGATCACGCTGCTGCGGGTGGTGGTGCTGATCGCGATCGCCTCGGTGATCTGGGTGCCGGTGGGTGTGCTGATCGGCTTGCGCCCGGCGCTCGCCGAAAAGATCCAGCCGCTCGCGCAGTTTCTCGCCGCGTTCCCGGCCAATCTGCTGTTCCCGGTGTTCGTGATCGCGATCGTGCGCTTCCATCTGAACCCGGACATCTGGCTGTCGCCGCTGATCGTGCTCGGCACCCAGTGGTATATCCTGTTCAACGTGATCGCCGGCGCGACGTCGTATCCGAATGACTATCGCGAGGCGGCCAAGAACTTCCACATCCGCGGCTGGCAATGGTGGCGTCAGGCGATTCTGCCGGGCATTTTCCCGTACTACGTCACGGGCGCGATCACCGCGTCGGGCGGCGCGTGGAATGCGAGCATCGTCGCGGAATTCGTGCAGTGGGGCGACACCAAAGTGGCCGCGCACGGTTTGGGCGCTTACATTGCGCAGTCCACCGCCGCGGGCGACTATCCGAAGATCATCGTGGGCATTGCCGTGATGTCCCTGTTCGTGACCCTGTTCAACCGCCTGCTGTGGCGTCCGATGTACGCCTACGCCGAAGCCAAGCTCCGGCTCGATTGAGTAATAAAGGCAAAACGCGATGCAAAATCCTAAAGCTGCTATGACCGCCGCGCCGATCCAGACCCCGCCGAAGCCGCCACGCCTCGGCGAAGAGATCCTGCTCGTCAAGGACGTGTGCCGCGGGTTCAACAAGTCGCAGGGCGAACTGCTCGTCCTCGACGACGCGAATCTGTCGCTGCGCGAAGGCGAGATCGTCGGACTGCTTGGACGTTCGGGCTCGGGCAAGTCGACGCTGTTGCGCATCATCGCCGGTCTGATCGAGCCGACCGACGGTGAAGTCACCTACATGGGCAAGCCGCTCGACGGTCCCGCCAAGGGCGTCGCGATGGTGTTCCAGACCTTCGCGCTGTTTCCGTGGCTGACCGTGCTGCAAAACGTGGAAGCGGGTCTCGAAGCGCAAGGCGTCGGCGCGAGCGAGCGGCGCACGCGCGCGCTGGCGGCGATCGACCTGATCGGTCTGGACGGTTTCGAAAACGCCTATCCGCGCGAGTTGTCGGGCGGCATGCGCCAGCGCGTCGGCTTTGCACGCGCGCTGGTGGTCGATCCCACGCTGCTGCTCATGGACGAGCCGTTCTCCGCGCTCGACGTGCTGACCGCCGAAACGCTGCGTACCGACCTGCTCGATCTGTGGACGCAAGGCCGCATGCCGATCAAGGCCGTGCTGATCGTCACGCACAACATCGAGGAAGCGGTGTTCATGTGCGACCGCATTCTGGTGTTGTCGTCGAATCCGGGCCGTGTGATCGCCGAGATCAAGGTGCCGTTCAAGCATCCGCGTAATCGTCTCGATCCGGCTTTCCGCCGGCTGGTGGACGATATCTACGCGAAGATGACCGCGCGTCAGACCGACGAAAAGACCAAGAAGGGTCTCGAGCTGCATAGCTGGCTGCCGCACGTGTCGACCAACCTGATGGCCGGTCTGATCGAAACGCTGGCCGCGGCGCCGTACCACGGCCGCGCCGACATGCCGGAAATCGCCCGTTCGCTGCATCTGGAGGTGGACGATCTGTTCCCGGTCGCCGAAGTGCTGCAGCACCTCGGTTTCGCCGACATACGCGAAGGCGACATTTTCCTGACGCCGCCGGCGCGCGTGTTCTCCGAGTTCGGCACCCAGGAACGCAAGATGATGTTCGCCGAGCATCTGTTGCGGCACGTGCCGCTCGCCGCGCGAATCAAGAAGGTGCTCAACGAACGGCCGGGGCATCGCGCGCCGCGCGTGCGCTTCGAGCAGGAGCTGGAGGATTTTCTGTCGGACAGCGCCGCGGAAGAAACGCTCGACGCGGTCATCAACTGGGGCCGTTATGGCGAGATCTTCTCGTACAACGACCAGACCGAAATCTTCAGTTTGGAAGACGTGGAGTCTTAAGCGCCTTCGAGTTGCGCGTTTAAGTCGTTCAAGACGCGCGAAGCCGGCTCAAAGCGAAAACGGCAGGGGAGACCCTGCCGTTTTTTCATTTCCGCGCCTTTATTGCAGACTGCCCCAGCGTGCGACGGCCGGTTCCGCGGACGCCCACTTCCAGCCTTTGTCCTGCTGACACGCACTCGCCGTGTACCAGTCCTCATGCGCGTTCGGGCCATCGCCGTCCTGCACCGAGAACACGAATTCCTTGCAGAGCGCGAGGGCCGAACCGAACGCGCGCGTCACGCGCACCTGGCCGTGGCCGTTCTCGATCGGCAGCGTGTGCTTGACCGACCAGGGGCGAGTCTCGCCGACCGGCATGGCGCCCGCCAACGCGGCGATCATGTTCTGCTGATCGGTGTGCATGGTGCGCATGTAGCGGCCGACGGCTTCGTCGGTGGCCGCCTGCACGGCAATTCCGATGCCGATGCCGACTGCCGGATTGGACGTGACCAGCCCGGACGCGACGGCCGCCGCCGCGCCGCTCGCCGCGCCCACCGACGAGCAGCCGCTTGTCAGTACACTTGCGCCGACGCAAAGCGCGCCGGCCAGCACGAGCCGCAACCGGTTGCCGGACCAGGCAGCGAGGCGAGGCCGGCGCACCGTGAGGCCAGCCGTATACGGACGCGCCGTCATTGCAACGCGCCCCAACGTTCGGTGGCGGGTTCGGCCGACGCCCACTTCCAGTTGTCGCCGTCACGGCAGATCGACGCCACGTAAAACGCGCTGCTCGCCGGCACGTTCTTGGTCGCCGTCTGATCGACGGAGAAGACGATTTCCTTGCAGTCGAGCGCGCCCGCGCTGATGGTGCGGCTGACGGTGACGCGGCCGTGCTCGTCGTCTTCGATCGGCATCGAATGGGTCACGCTCCACGGCGCGATTGCGCCGACGTCCAGCGGACCGGCAATTTTAGCGATACCGTCCTGCGTATTCTTGTGGACCACGCGCTCCGAGTATTGCACCCCGGCACGCGCCGCGGCCACCGCGCCGAGACCGATACCGGTCGCGACAGCCGCGTTGTTGGTGACCTTCGCCGCGAGCGCGGCGCCTGCGATACCGGCGCCGGCAGTGGCGCCTTCCGAATAGAGCGAGCTACAGCCGCTCAACGCCGACGAGATCGCCACAGCGAGAGCAACGAGCGCCGTTGCATTGGGACGTCCACGCCCGGTTGTTCGTTTTGCCCATTCAGCCCACACCATACTTTTTTGCATTTCCCTGTCTCTGCTCCTGCAAGTGCCTTTCGTTCGCGCTCGATATCAACTGTGCGAACGAGTAACACGCGTTTCCCACCTAGCAATGCGTGTGCCGCATTTTGCAGGATGCTATTTGTAATTGGCAGAGGGAAAATGCAAGCAATTGCAAAAGATGGTGCGAGACAAATCGGTTTCTGTTGGGCAGTGGCCGATTTTGATTGGTGGTGCGAAGGGATTTGGTTGGTCGTTCAAGTCGCGCAGCACAGGCTTTTTGCAACTGGTGGTCAGACGCCGAAGCACGCATGTGCCCGGACATTCAGGCGCCGTCGCAAGCACTCACGCGGCGTCGCCACCTGAGTGCCGCGTCGTGACGTTATTGCTCGGGCTCGTCTTCCGCCCCTTCGTCGCCGTATGCGCTCAAGCGGTTGTACAAGGTCTTGAGACTCACGCCGAGAGCTTTGGCCGCGCGTCGTTTGTCGCCGCCGCAATATTTGAGCGTGCCGAGAATGATCTGCTTTTGCGCGTCGGCGAGCGGCGTGCCGATCCATACGCTCATCGCGTCGCCCTGCGTCATGGGTTTTTTCACGCGCGACGCGAGATGCGGATGCGGCAACTCCACGATCTTCTCCGCGAGAATGAACGCGCGATACACCGCGTTCTTCAACTCGCGCACGTTGCCTGGCCACGACCAGGTGCGCAGTGTTTCGATCGACCGTTTGCTGAAGCTTTTGCCCGTACCTTCCTGCTGATTCAGCAGCGCGAGGAAGTGCTGCGCAAGCAGTTCGCGATCGCTCTCGCGCTCGCGCAGCGGCGGCGCGCGCAGCGGGAAAACCGCGAGCCGGTACATGAGGTCTTCACGCAGTCCGTTTTCTTTGACTGCGATGGCGGGGTCGCGATTGGTCGCGGCGATCACGCGCACGTTGCCGCTGATCAGGTCATTGCCGCCGACCCGGTAGAAGGTGCCGGTTTCCAGCGCGCGCAGCAGCTTCACCTGGCGCACTGGCGCCATTTCGGTGATTTCGTCGAGGAACAGGGTGCCGCCGTTCGCATGTTCGAAGTAGCCGATACGGCCCTGGACCGCGCCGGTGAAACTGCCCTTCTCATGGCCGAACAGTTCGGCTTCGATGAGTTCGTCGGGAATCGCGCCGCAATTCACGGCGACGAACGGTGCGTTTTTGCGGCTGCTTTGATCGTGAATCGTGCGGGCAATCAGTTCCTTGCCGGTGCCGGATTCGCCGATGATCAGCGCGGTCGCGTCGGTGCCGGCGACGCGTTCGATCTGCTGGTACAGATCCAGCATCACCGGCGACGAGCCATACAGCAGCCCGTACGATTTCAGTCCCACGATGCCGTCCGCGACGCGCTGCTTCGCCAGTGCCGAAGCATTGCCGCCAGCGGAGACGGTGGGCGAGGCCAGGTCGATTGACGCCATAAACGGGGGTCCTGTGCAAATGAGTTCGTTGTTACGGCGCGCAGGCCTGGGAATGAGATAAACCAGCGATGCCGCTATCTCTCAAAGATTGATTTAACCACTTTGACACCGTTTTCGGCAAACGATGTGAGGGCCTAAAAAATACATTTATGCACGGTCGGTCGAAACTGCCTGGCTTGGTGTTTGCTTGGGCCGCGCCGGGCAAACTTACCGGGCACGGCGTTTGCGACTTTCACCCGACACGCGTGTGCTTTTTTTGGCGCGATGGCCTTGCATATCGGCATGTTGCGCGACGGTGGCGATCGCCACTCGCCAATTTGCAGCGATATGCGCACGCGCCGGAACGCACACGCGAACGCCGAACTCAGACCAGGAGTGAATGATGACTGACACCACGCAACAGATTGCACTCGGCGGCCAGAAGATTGTCGAGGATCTGCGAGTGCTGCTGAAGGACTCGGAAGAAATGCTGCGGCTCGCCGCCAACGTGCCGGGGGAGGGCGTCGGCGCGCTGCGCGACAAACTCGGCACGCATGTCGAAACCCTGCAATCGGCACTCGGCGATGCGCAGCAGAACGCGCAGCGGCGTTACCGCGCGGCCACCGTCAATACCGAACGCTACGTGCGGCACAACCCGTGGCGTTCGATCGGGATTGCCGTGGGCGTCGGCTTTCTGCTCGGCGTGCTGACTGCGCGCTGAGACGCTTTCGAGCACCAATCCGCTTCATGACGACAAGGAGTTCACGATGGCACGACCCAAAATCGGCATCTTCGGCGCACTGATGGCGCTCGGCGGTTTTCTGGCTGTGCGCTACGTACAGCAGCGCGACCGCGCGGCACAAGTTCCTGTGGCGCGCGAATTGAGCCGTTGGGAAAACGAGGGCGGCACGGTCGCGGCGCCGGCTGCGCCGACCGCCAATCAGGCGACCACGGCGGGCGACGCGAACCCGAGCGAGCATGGCGCCAACGGCTCCGTTTATCCGAATGGCAATGGCGGCGCATGGCCGTTCCCGCGCAGTTGAGCGGGCTCGCCTGCACGGCATCGCCGACGCACCGCGCTGACGGGGCGGCGCCCCGTACAGCTTGCTAATTTGTCTCGATAAAGCCTTATAATAGGCAAATAAACAACAATGACGCTTTGGGCGGGTGGGTTTGCCCTTGTATTGTTGCAAGATTGAATCAAGTCGTCGGCTGGTGCGTTGCCTTAAAGTTGGTGGGTGCTCACATTAGAGCCCGCGCCAACGGCGCAGCGCCAGGTCGACGGCACGCTTTTCAGCATGCGCGTTTGCATGTTTTCCCATCCCCACGCTTGCAGGCTTTCGAGACGCGATGCCACATGTACTGATTGTCGATGACGATGCTGGTACCCGCGAGGCGCTTTCCGCCATCATCGGGGAAGACGGCCTGACCACCGCCACCGCGGGCGATTTGCGCGAAGCGCGCATTCAACTGGTCCGGCAGATGCCGGACGTCGTCTTTACGGACCTGAAGCTGCCCGACGGTAGCGGGGTCGATCTGTTCGAAGATCTGGATCCACGCTCAGGCGTGGAAGTGATCGTGATTACCGGCCATGCCACGGTGGAGTCGGCCGTCAACGCGCTGAAGATGGGCGCCACCGACTATCTGGTGAAGCCGATCAACATGCAGCGCGTGAAGGCGATCCTCTCGCGCCTGCCGCGCGCCGGCGACCTGAAGGCGGAAATCGGCACGTTGCGCGGCGAATTGCGCCGCATGGGCCGCTTCGGCCTGATGCTCGGCAATTCGCCGGCCATGCAGGAGGTCTACGACCAGATCGGCCGTGTCGCGCCGACGGCGGCCTCGGTCATGCTGGTGGGCGAGTCGGGCACCGGCAAGGAAGTCGCCGCGCAGACACTGCATCAACTGAGCTTGCGTCGCAAGCACGCGTTTCTTGCGGTGAACTGCGGCGCGATCTCGCCGAACCTGATCGAATCGGAAATGTTTGGCCACGAGCGCGGCTCGTTTACCGGCGCCGATCGTCAGCACAAGGGCTATTTCGAGCGAGCGAACGGCGGCACGCTGTTCCTCGACGAAATCACCGAGATGCCGATCGAGTTGCAGGTGAAACTGTTGCGCGTGCTGGAAACCGGCATGTTCATGCGGGTCGGCACGACCAAGGAAATCGAAACCGATGTGCGCCTGATTGCGGCGACCAACCGCGATCCCGAGCAGGCCGTGCTGGAAGGCAAGCTGCGGCTCGACTTGTACCATCGGTTGAACGTGTTTCCTATCAGCCTGCCGCCGTTGCGCGACCGGGGCAAGGATGTGGAGCTGCTGGCTCAGGCGTTCCTCGACGAACTCAACGAACGTCACAGCACGAAGAAGCATTTCCCCGCGGCCGTGAAGGACATGCTCATGTCCTATCCGTGGCCGGGCAATGTGCGCGAACTGAAGAACTATGTGCAGCGCGCGCACATCATGTCGGGTTCGGATTCGGACAGCACGGCGACGGTGCCGCTACAGATCACGCTGTCGAAGCCCGCGGCCGGCACGGCGATCACGATTCCGTTCGGCACATCGCTCGCCGAAGCGGACCGTCAGTTGATCGTGGCTACGCTCGAGCAGTGCGGCGGCGTGAAGACGCGGGCCGCCGAGATTCTCGGCATCAGCCTGAAGACGCTGTACAACCGTCTGGTCGAGTACGGCAATGACGCGCGTGACGACGGCGACGCCGCCGACGAATCACGCGCGCTGGGCGGCGCGGACGCTTAACGCCACCCGCGCCGCTGACACGACAGGCGCCAGCCAGCCGGGGGCGCATCCGTAACGGCACAGGCCTTGCTGCGATCTGGTGGAACGCAAACGAGGATAAATAACATGCCGGACTACGCTGCCGCTCCCGCGCTTCCCCTGCCGATGCACGCTCACCGTCCCGAGCCGATCGAGCCGCCATCACCGCCTCCGGTTGCGCCGCCGAGCCCCGGCGAGCCCGACACCGTTCCCGTTCCAAGCCCCGATCCGAGTCCGCAACCGATCGAACCCATCGAACCGGTCGCTCCGCCGATCGGCGATCCGCCGCCGCAGCCCACGCAAACGCCACAAGCCAGTCAACGTCAGACGTTACAGCCGCTACGCATGCAACTCTGACTCGTTCTGTGCGTTACACCACAGTCCGGCGCACGGAATTTATGTACTTGTTACAAAGCCGGCGCATCTTTTACCGGCAAATTACCGTCGTGACCCCTAGACTGTATGAATGCCGCAAACTTGGCGGCGGGCTTCCCTTGGAGGCGTGGATCATGAGACATCCAGCACTGCGACGTTCAGCGCGCCACTCGAAGCGCGATTCCCGGCCGGGCGGCAGCAAAGACAGCCCGCCGGCGTCGCCCGATCCGGCAGGGCAGAACCGTGTAGCGCCCGATGCGCCGCCTGACGGCGAGCACAACCAGGGCGGCGTGCGTTCGGAAGGGCTGGAATACCAGCGCGACCTCGGCTCGGAGCAGGACGCCTGAGCCGATTTGACGGCCGGTAAGAGGCCTTCCGGTTTTGTCATACAAAGCAGAAAAAAATTCTTCGCGGCGTGACAGGGCCGCGCGTTTCTGCTCGTCTGTCACATTTGCATACATTTTTATTTCCAGCGTCTCAAAAAACGGCACGCGACTTGCGTGCACCTTTTCGGCACATGTCCGTATGCAACGAAACAACTGAACTAGGTGGAGCACCAATGAGCAGACTGATCGTGGTATCGAATCGTGTCGCGCCGACTCAGGAAGGCCGTCCCGCAGCGGGTGGCCTCGCTATCGGCGTGCTGGACGCGCTGAAGGAAAGCGGCGGGGTCTGGTTCGGCTGGAGCGGCGAAACGGTGAGCGAGCCGAGCGCTCCGGTGATCGAGAAACAAGGCAATGTGACGTACGCGACGGTGGGCCTCACCAAGCGCGACTATGACCAGTACTACCGCGGTTTTTCCAATGCGACGCTGTGGCCGACGTTCCACTATCGCAATGACCTGTCGCGCTACGACCGGCAGGAATACGCGGGCTATCAGCGCGTCAACGCGACGCTCGCGAAGCAGCTCAAGGAGTTGCTCAAGCCCGACGACATTATCTGGGTCCACGACTACCACCTGCTGCCGTTCGCGCGCTGCCTGCGCGAACTCGGCGTGAAGAATCCGATCGGCTTCTTTCTGCACATTCCGTTTCCGGTGCCGGAAGTGCTGCGCACGATTCCGCCGCACGAGGAACTGGTCAAGGCCATGTGCAGCTATGACGTGATCGGCTTTCAGACCGACGCGGATCGCCAGTCGTTCGTCGACTTTATCGAGCGCGGCCAGCACGGCACCTCGAGCGAGGACGGCATGGTGCACGCGTACAACCGCTTCCTGAAAGTGGGCGCGTATCCGATCGGGATCTATCCGGACGCGATCGCCAAAGCCGCCGAGCAGTTTACCGACCGCAAGCCGGTGCGCAGCCTGCGCGACGGCATGCGCGGACGCAAGCTGATCATGAGCGTCGACCGCCTCGATTATTCGAAGGGTCTGGTGGAGCGCTTCCAGGCGTTCGAGCGGCTGCTGCTCAACGCACCGGGGTGGCACGGTCGCGTATCGCTGGTGCAGATCGCGCCGCCGACACGCGCGGACGTGACGACCTACCAGCGGATTCGTCAGACGCTCGAGGGCGAGGCGGGCCGCATCAACGGCCGGTTCGCGCAGCTCGACTGGACGCCGATCCAATACCTGAACCGCAAGTACGAGCGCAATCTGCTGATGGCGCTGTTCCGTCAATCGCAGGTCGGCTACGTGACGCCGCTGCGCGACGGCATGAATCTCGTCGCGAAGGAATACGTGGCGTCGCAGGATCCGGCCGATCCGGGCGTGCTGGTGCTATCGCAATTCGCCGGCGCCGCCGAACAATTGCCGGGCGCGCTGGTCGTCAACCCGTTCGATCTGTCGCAGATGGCCGAAGCGCTGGAACGCGCGCTCTCGATGCCGCTCGCCGAGCGCCAGGCGCGACACGCCGACATGATGGCGCCGATGCGCGAGAACAATCTGTCGGTCTGGCGCGATACCTTCCTTGCCGATCTGCGCAACGTGGCGACGGCATCTTCGGTGACGGCCAAAGCGGTAAAGCTCGCTGACGTGACCGCGTCGTCGTAGCCGGATCAACGGTCGCGCGGCTTGCAGTGCGGCCGCGTGTGCTGGTCACGTCTTCCGAGTAGCGTTTGCGGGTTTGGAAGAGAAGGGCGCGAATCGCGACATGCGAGGCGCGCCCTTTTTGCGTTGGCGTGACCGTCCACTTCAATCGAGCGTTCAGGCCGGTTGCGCGTTGACCCGTTGCATGACGCGCGTCGTGCTGATCACCGCGGCGACCGCCGAGAAGCACGCGGCCACATAGAGCGCGATAATCGGCCCGTGTTGTGGCGCAATGCCGAAGATCAGCGCGACCAGCGCCGCGCCGAGCGTCTGGCCGGTCAGGCGCGCGGTGCCCAGCATGCCGCTCGCGCCGCCGCTGCGCTCGCGCGGCGCCGCGGACAGTATGGTGCGATTGTTCGGCGACTGGAAGATGCCGAAGCCGGCGCCGCACAAGGCCATGCGCCACGCGATCTGCATGGCGTCCGGATGCGCGCCGAGCGTGGCGAGCAGCAACAGCCCGGCCGTCATCGCGACAAGTCCGACGCCACCCAGCCATCCCGACGACACCTTGTCCGACAGCAGGCCCGCAATCGGCGCCGCGATGATGATCACGGCGGGCCAAGGTGTCATGAGCAGCCCGGTTTCGACCTGCGACAACCCCAGCGTTTCCTGCAACATAAAGGGCAGCGACACGAAGGCGAGCATCTGCGCGCAGAACGAACAGACCGAGGTACCGATCGAGAGCGCGAAGATGGGAATCCTGAGCAAATCGATCGGCAGCAAGGGCGCGGGCTGCGTCAACTGACGGCGCACGAAGAAATAGCCGATCACCGCCGCGCCGATCGCTTCGAGCGCGACGTAGCCGAATCCCTCGCCGTGGCCGAGTCCATCGACCGCAAAAATCAGCAGGCCGAAGACGAACGCGTTCATCACCGCGCTGAGGTAGTCGTAGGGCGATTCGTGGCCGGGGTTCATCGGCAGCGCCTTGAAGCCGCCGACGATAGCCGCGATGCCGATCGGCACGTTGATGGCGAACAGCCACGGCCACGAGGCGACGGCGAGCACGCCGGAAGCGACGGTCGGCCCGACCGCCGATGACACCGCGACCACCATTGCGTTGATCGAGATGCCACGCCCGAGCTGCGCGGGCGGATAGATCATGCGCACCAGCGCCGTGTTCACGCTCATGATGCCCGCCGCGCCGAAGCCTTGAATCACGCGAGCGAGCGCGAGAGTCGGCAGCGAAGTCGACAAGGCGCAACCGAACGACGCCACCGTGAACAGGATCAGCCCGGAGAGATAGATACGCCGGTAGCCGATGCGGTCGCCGAGCGAGGCGAGCGGCAGCAGTGAGATCGTGATTGCCAACTGATAGGCGTTGACGACCCAGATCGAGCCGGCCGCGCTGGCGTGCAGGTTGCGCGCGATAGTCGGCAGCGCCACGTTGGCAATCGCGCTGTCGAGCACCGCGAGCGTGAGGGCGAGTGCGATGACCAGCATCGCCCAATAGCGCTGCGGAATCGGCAAGCCTTGTTCGGTGTTGTCGGAGAACGAGCTGTCGGGGGCGAGTGTGTCGGCCGCTTCAGCGGGTACGGCGCCGTCCTTGCGCGGTGGTTGTGCGTGCATCGATTGTTGGAGTTGTAGTGGGGTGGCTCGCCGCGTGCGCGTGCCGCGTGCCGACCTGAGAGAACAGGCAGCCGCGGCGGGGGGGGGGGGGGGGGGGGGGGGGGGGGGGGGGGGGGCCCCCCGGCCGGCCGGGGGGGGGGGGGGGGGGCCCCCCCCCCCCCCCCCCCGCGCCCCGCGCCCGCC